>CAYXUS010000029.1:0-2043 GCA_964468415.1 uncultured Caldithrix sp. | reverse complement strand
GAGCAGGAGCGTGGCATCACCATAACGTCTGCGGCAACAACCTGTTTTTGGAAGGATCACCGGGTCAATATTATTGATACTCCTGGTCACGTTGATTTTACAGTTGAAGTAGAACGTTCGTTGAGAGTATTAGATGGAACGGTAGCTCTATTTTGTGCAGTATCTGGTGTTGAGCCACAATCGGAGACGGTTTGGAGACAAGCCAACAAATACAATGTGCCCCGCATCGCTTTTGTGAATAAGATGGATCGCGTGGGTGCCGATTTTTTTAACGTTCTGGAAGAAATGCGTAAGCGCCTCGGGGCCAACCCGGTGCCGCTGCAGTTGCCGATCGGTTCCGGTGAGTTGTTCAACGGAATTATCGATCTGGTCGAAATGAAAGCGGTGCTGTACAACGAAAGTACCCTGGGTAAACTTTACGAAGAAGCGGAAATTCCCAAAGGCTTGGTGGAGCAAGCCGAGGAATATCGCAATAATATTCTGGAAGCGGTTGCGGATTACGACGAAGAGCTCCTTGAAAAATACTTGGAAGGTGAAGAAATCACCATTAAAGAATTGAAAGCCGCCATTCGCAAGGCGACGATCGACGGTAAAATTACGCCGGTGTTCTGTGGCTCGGCTTTCAAGAATAAAGGGGTTCAGCGCTTGATGGACGGTATTGTGGATTACTTGCCGTCGCCGCTGGACAAAGGTGCCGTGGTGGGTATTAATCCCAAAACCGGCGAAGAAGTCAAAAGAGAACCGACCGACGATGCTCCGTTCTGTGCATTGGCGTTTAAAATTCAGACCGATCCTTATGTGGGACGTTTGACCTATGTGCGGGTGTATTCGGGGCAGTTGAATAGCGGTTCTTACGTGTACAACACAAACAGTGAAAAGAAAGAACGCGTTGCACGTATTTTAAGAATGCACGCGAATCATCGGGAAGACATTGAAGTTGCTCGTTCCGGTGATATTGTGGGAATCGTGGGGTTGAAAAACACCAAAACCGGCGATACGCTTTCCGATCCGAAGCATCTGATTCGTTTGGAATCGATGAATTTCCCGGAACCGGTTATCTCGGTGGCGGTAGAACCCAAAACGAAGGCCGATCAGGACAAATTGAGTCAGTCTCTGGCCAAATTGAGCGATGAAGATCCCACATTTCGTGTGCGCACCGATGAAGAAACCGGGCAAACGATTATTAGCGGAATGGGCGAGTTGCATCTCGAGATTATTGTGGATCGTTTGTTGCGCGAGTTTAAGGTCGGTGCAAATATCGGGCAACCTCAGGTTGCCTACAAAGAAACGATTACGAAAAAAGTTGTTTCCGAAGGCAAGTTCATTCGGCAGTCCGGTGGGCGTGGTCAGTATGGCCATGTTAAAATCGAAATGGAGCCGAACGAACCGGGTAAAGGCTTTGAGTTTGTTGATGCCATTGTTGGTGGTGTGATTCCGCGGGAATACATCCCGGCGGTCAAAGCCGGCATTGAAGACGCCATGAAAAACGGTGTGTTGGCTGGCTATCCGGTGGAAGATGTGAAGGTTAAGTTGTTTGACGGCTCTTACCATGAAGTGGATTCCAGCGAAATGGCATTTAAAATTGCCGGTTCGATGGCCTTTCAAGATGGCGCTAAAAAAGCCGGACCCGTGTTGTTGGAACCGATTTTTAGCATTGAAATTGTTGTTCCGGAAGAATACCTGGGTGATGTGATTGGCGATTTGAATTCACGTCGCGGAAAAATTTCGGGAATTTTACCTCGAAAAGATGCGCAGGTGGTTTCCGGTACGGTTCCGCTTTCGGAAATGTTTGGTTATGCCACCCAGTTGCGTTCCATTACGCAAGGTAGAGCAATCTACACGATGCAGTTCTCGCACTACGAAAAAGTGCCGGAGCAGATCGCTAAAGAGCTGATCGAAAAGGGTGGTAAATAAAAGATTTGTAAAAATCTGGAGGCAAAAAAATGGCAAAAGAGAAATTTGAGCGCAAGAAGCCGCACGTGAACGTAGGAACGATAGGTCACGTGGATCATGGAAAGACGACCTTGACGGCAGCGATTACGC
>CAYXUS010000028.1:0-3986 GCA_964468415.1 uncultured Caldithrix sp. | reverse complement strand
CAAAGCGGCCCAACCTGTCCAGGAAAAACTTCCTGGGATACCGCAGGCCCGGTCGATTTTGCCTACCGGAATGGGGCGCGTTCCCCTGGCATTAACCTCACGGCCGTCGTAGCCGTAAATGGTAAAACCCGAGGCGGTACGCTGGAATAAAAAGTGGATGGAATTCATCACATCATCCATGGTGTTAACCTTTTTAACGCTGCCATCCGGCAAATGGACAGTCATGGTTTTGTGGCAGCGGATGCAGGTTTTGGGACCCTCGTATTGGCGAATGCCCGCATCCCGGAAGTATTTGATGTGTTTGAATTCGGTGGCATTTAAAAACGAAGGCGTATTCATCAGCATATTGATGCGCACCTGACGGGCAAAGGGATCTTTAACATCTTTGGTAATTTCCGTAGCCCGTTTAAGACGTTCGGCTCTGGTAATTTGGCGGGCGACGGCTTCAAATTCACTATCGGTAAGTTTTTTACTGCTATCGTAAGTTAAAGGGCCGTTTTCCAGACCGGTGTATGCTTCGAAAATGGGTTCGTACAATACGCTAATTAAAAAATAGAAAAGAAGAATAACGGCAAGGGGGATAATAATCCATTTCCCTGTTTTACTTTTGGCAAATGTCCATATTTTATTTTTCATTTTTTTTGCTCCTGTTTTGAATGATCTTCGTGTAAGATGACATGGTAACCGTCAATCATGCTCTTGAAATTACTGGTGGGAGAGTGCCCAGTGGTGCCCAGATAAATGTGCCCTACCATGAAAAGGGTGAAAAAATAGGCGGCTAAAAGATGCAAAAGGCCTGCCGTCCAGATACCGCCGATGCCAAATAGGGAATCCGGCGCGTACTGCGGGAACAGTAGTAAAATTCCGGAAATAATCAATAAAGGCATAAAGACAAACATGACAAAAACATACGTTAATTGTTGCAGGGGATTAAATTTGCTGTTTTCATTGGATTCGAAAGGATGTGGTTCTCCTTTGAAAATTCCGAACACATAAAAACGGGTTTGCAGAAACAGGCGTTTGAACAGGCCTTTAAACTTAATCACGTAATGTTTGCCGTTCCAGGTAAACAAATTTCCGATCAGAAAATCCAGATACATGAAAACCAATAATATCCCGGCAATGTTGTGAACAATTCTTGCCGTGGCAAAAGGAATAAAAGGATGTTTGGGATCGCTAAAATGCATGCTAAGCCCGGTAACAATTTGAATGAAAAATAAGGTGGCATTCGTCCAATGCCAGATGCGTAGCCAGATGGGATAAAGATACAGTTTTTTCATTATGAACGTTTCCTCCCTGATAACCATCTTAAAAATCCGTGAGTGGCCAATCCGATGAGCATTAATACGAAGATAAGAATGCTCAAATTATCGATTAATTGGTTGCGGGCCATGCCTACCGCATAAGGGTATTTTTGCACGGCCATTTGCAGTAAACCTTTTTTTTGCTGAATTTGTTTTGCCTTAAACCGGTAAAGCTTGGAGTACAAAATCGAGTTTTTGCTGTGGCATTCCTCGCACTTTTTGACGGCCTGTTCTTTGGGTAGAATTTGGTGCGGATACAGGTCGCCCGGCGAATTGGTGTGGCATTCGATACAGCGTACGGCCTTCCAGTGCAATTGCGGATTGGGAAGCCAGTTGTGTACCGAGAGTAAATCTTTGTAAGGAGCCTTGCCGATCATGCCGATCAATTGGTGCCCTGTTTTGTGGCAAGTAAGGCAAATGGCGTTATCCCGGCGCACAATGTCTTTAAAATTTTCTTCACCATAAGTGGTTTTGAACTGATGCGGATCGTGGCAGGAAAAACAGGTGAATTTATCGCCCAGTTTTTGGTGGTGAACGCTTCTTTTAAACTCTTGCTCCCGTTTTTTGAATTGAAAACGGGCAAATTCTTTTTCCTGGTGGCAATCGGTGCAGTAAAGATGTTGGGCCTGCAGCGCTTTAGGATGCGGGTAAGTTAAAAATCCGGCGTCTTTGTGGCAGTAGGTACACTGCAATTTACTGTGGTTGGAATGTTTAAATTGAGTGGAATCGACGTAAAGAGAGACAATGGCGTTGGTCGTAGAATCCAGGTAAGAAAGTGTTTGCATGCCGTGGCAGCGTAAACAATGGCTGTTGCTTTTTTGTGATGGAGCAGCCTGCAGAAGCAGTGGAAAAATTAGTAATAAACTTAGCAGAATTGTTTTAGACTTCATCATAAACCCCGTACATTCCTTTGTTATTCTTTTTCCTTTAAATACAGTTTCAGTGAATTTTTGATGTGATCGCAGTACAACGGTTCGCGGTAAACCGGGCACCGGTAGCAATCTTTTTCCGCGCACAAAGGCGGCCGGTTTTCCAAAGACCAGCAAGGCCCGGAGCTGGTGGTGTATGCCGGACAGGTTTGGTAAATGTCGGCCTTGCATTCTTCAAACATCAGCCAGCAGGGAATCATGGAAAGTACCCGCCGAATGCCCTCGATGTTCATCTTTTCGCGGACTATCATGCGGCGAATACAGCGCAACCGTTCGATATCCCATTCCGAAAAAACACGCCGCCCCGATGCATTACGCTTGATAATAATCAAACCGGAACGCTCGTAAAGACGGATGGTGTGCACACTAATTTTTAACAGGCGGGGCTACTACCCCAATGGGATAGATGTGCTCCTGGGAATAGGGTGTATTCATAAAAACTATTTTTCAAACTCTCGTAAAATGTATATTTTAAAATATACAAAGAAGAACGTTTCTGCGGCAAATATATTTTGTGATTTTTGGGGCAAAAAGTAAATGTTTTTTACAAAAAATGCGAAAGTCCTAAATCTATAATTTCTACCATCATATAGGAGTTTTTCCCATGTTTGATTTGCATCGCAAATACCTGTAATTTTGACTATGAGAATTTGGGCGATTTCTGATATTCATGTGGATTTTCGGGAAAATGCGGAATGGGTTTCTGCGCTTTCGGAAGATGAGTTTCGGCAGGATGTATGCCTTCTCGCCGGAGACGTGAGCCATCAATTCGACATGCTGACGCAGACGCTTGTGCAATTGCGCCGGAAGTTTTACCGTTTGTTTTTTGTACCCGGTAACCATGATTTGTGGGTCCGCGGTGAACACTGGGAGCATTCCGTAGAAAAATTTGAAGCCATCCTTCAATTCTGCCGTGAAAATGACATTGATACGCAACCTGCGCTTATTGAAGTACAGGGGAAAAGCGTTTGTCTGTACCCCGTCTTTTCCTGGTATCACCAACCTCCGCAGGAGAATTCTTTGTATTTACCCAAGCCCGGGGAAGATCCGACCAATCGCATGTGGAGTGATTCCTATTTTGTGCGTTGGCCTGCAACGGATTTTGATCCCACGGAGTATTTTATTCGACGGAGTAATTCCCCGGTTAGCTTTTTAGAAGCCGATCTGGTGCTGACCTTCAGCCATTTTTTACCGCGTCAGGAAATCATGTTTAGCGGGCCGATGGTGTACGATCCGGAGCGAATGAAAAAATACGATCGCTTTCCGCAATTTAATTTCAGCCGCGTGGCCGGGTCTTGGCAAATCGATCGTTTTATTCGGCGAATGGGTGCAAAAATTCATGTGTATGGCCACCAGCACATCAATCGGGACCGGGTGATTGACGGGGTACGGTATGTTGCCCATTGTTTGGGCTATCCCGAGGAACGCAGGCGGGGCACCGTGCAGGGAGCCCGGGGATTAAGACAAGTGCTGTGATTTTTTGCAGCCTGGCTTTCCGGGGGACGGAGCCGCGCCCGAGAGGGGATTAAAAATTACGAATTTGGGCCACTGATCTGCACAGGAGGAATGAAAAATGAAAAAGGAAAAAAGAAAAAGGGGAAAAGGCCGCAGGGCTGCAAACCGCCACAATCAAAAAGCCCCCTTTGAGAGGGGCTACGGGGGGTAAAACAATGCAACAAACCACCGAAAAATCCCGATAAACAATTCAAGCAATCGGTCTCACGCAGATTTCGCAGATGTTCGCAGAAAAAAA
>CAYXUS010000027.1:0-8043 GCA_964468415.1 uncultured Caldithrix sp. | reverse complement strand
TTCGGCGTAAAACCGGAAAATTGCCTGTTTTTGTTTGGGCATCGGAGTTACTCCTGATTTTTCAAAAAATAAGGTGTACGCTCGCCAAAAGCAAAGTGAGTCTGTTCCGTATCGGAAATTTAAACCGATTTTTTTGATTTTCACGCATACCCGATGCTAAATTCCCCGTAGTCGGTTTAATAGCAGGTGGCAACATGAAAACGTTTATTTTTACCACATTCGCTGTGTTGGCATTTTTAACCCTTCAATGCCAATCGCAAGCCCATTCCCATTCCAAGCAGAAAAAAACACTTAAAAAAACAGGAAAGGCCGTTACCATGGTACTGACCAGCTCTGCCTTTGAAGAAGGCGCAATGATTCCGTCTAAATTTACTTGTGACGGGGAAAACGTTTCTCCGGCACTTAGTTGGAGCGGAGCACCGGCCGGAGTTAAAACGTTTGCTCTTATTGCCGACGATCCCGATGCCCCCATGGGCACCTGGGTACACTGGGTTATCTTCAATATTCCCGATTCGGTCAATCATCTGGCCGAGGCTGTACCTGCGGTGCCAACTTTGCCCAACGGGGCGGTGCAGGGCAAAAACGATTTTCGTAAAATTGGCTACGGGGGGCCGTGCCCTCCGGGAGGTGTGCATCGCTACTTTTTTAAGTTGTACGCTCTGGATACCCGACTTGCTTTACAACCCGGAAGCACCAAGGCCGAATTGCTCAAAGCAATGGAAGGGCATATCCTGGCACAGGCACAATTAATGGGACGTTATTCCAGAAAATAATGGTGTCCGGGAAATACGTATTCCGAAAATTTGACATTTGGTGGCCGGGCGTCTAACTTCGATTAACTTTTTAAGAGGGGGGGGAATCATGCGTTTTCTTAAATTTTTTGTTTTGTTTTTTCTGCCGAGCTTATTATTGGCTCAAAACGGGACAATAGCGGGAGTGGTCAAAGAAAAGTACAAAGGAACGGCCCTGGCGCAGGTTCAGATCAAAGTCATTCCATCCAACCGCAGCACCCATTCCGATTCGACCGGACATTTCCGCCTTGCCGATCTTCCCGCCGGAGAGTACAGCGTTATTTTTACCAAGCTCGGGTATTTGCAATTGGTGTTGCCTGCCGTGCTGGTGCATGCCGATTCCACCACAAAATTAACGATTGAGCTGGACAAAGTTCCGCCACCGGTCAAAGATCCCTTGGCGCCGGTCAATCGTAGAATTCCGCCGCGCTCCAAAATTCCGTCAAAAGAGAAGAAATAAAAAACGCGAGTACCTTTGCCTGTACTCGCGTTGCTGCGACCTAACGCACAGCCGCTTCCAGAAAAGTAATTTGTCGCTTGTCGCCGTCTAACTTGACGTGTATGCCCATGGGCATGGTCGGCTTGTTTTTGATGTGCCCTAGGGAAAAACCAATGCACACCGGAAAGTCGAAATCTTTGAACACGTCCTCGATGACTTGTTCCACACTTAAATTACGGTAAAATGCCGGTTCGTAATCCGCCGGCTTGACAGATGGCATTTTATCGAAAATGACTCCTTTGCACCGGTCGAATTTCCCGGCCATTTTCATGTGATTGAGCATGCGATCCAGATCGTACGGTTCCTCTCCCACTTCTTCGAAGAACAAAATGGCATCGCTCGTGTCTACTTCGTAGGGAGTACCCAAAAGCGAAGTAAAAAGCGTCATGTTGCCGCCCAGTAAACGGCCCGTGCTTACCCCGCCTCGATAGGCCCAAATCCGATTGGACGTTTGCAGATTCGCTTCATACGGTGCGTCCGGAACAGTCCAGGGAGCATCGGTGCTCATTAGGGCATGTTGCATGTTCGAACGTGTGTAATCGGTAAAAGTCGATTCGGCCACCGGGCCATGAAAAGTGACCAGTCCGGTTTGGGCGTGGATACCCAAAAGCAGGGAAGTAATGTCGCTGTAGCCCATTAAAATCTTCGGATTTTTTTTGATAAGCTCGTAATCGAGATGTGGTAAAAGCTGGGCGCTGCCGTAGCCGCCGCGAATGGCAATGATGGCTTTTACCTCGGGATCGGCAAACATGGCATGCAAGTCATCAATTCGATCCTGCACGGTGCCGGCCAGATAACCGTAGCGTTTGAAAATATTCTTTCCCGGTTTGGTTTTAAAACCCAGATTGTGCATTTTTTCGGTTACCTCAATCAAAAGCCGATGGGCTTCGAATAGCGGAGAAGCCGGAGTCACCAGGCCGATGGTATCTCCCTTTTTTAATGCCGGCGGTTTGATAAGAAGCCGGGGAGCGGGGGGCGGCACCGAGGCCGAAACTTTGGCCAAAGGAGCCAAAGACAAAAGTCCCGAAGTCTTCAAAAAATCTCTGCGAGAAAACACAGGCCCTCCCTGAGTATGGTAAAACAATGTGCAATAAACTTTCTTGGATTTCAATGATTATTTTACTACAAGTTCTAAAGCCTTATCCACCACATTCTCGACAGTAAATCCGAAATATTCCATCAATTGCTGATACGGAGCGCTTTTGCCATAAGTATTCATGCCGATTATTATGCCCTGATTACCGACGTAGCGTTCCCATCCCAGCGGGCTGGCCGCTTCGACCACAATGCGTGCATTCACCTGTGGCGGCAGCACCTGTTCACGATAGCTTTGCGGCTGACGTTCGAATACCGATGTGCTGGGCATGCTTACGACGCGGGCTGCAATGCCTTTGGCTTTTAGCTCTTCGTAGGCGCGCAGGCACAAATTTACCTCGGAGCCGGTTGCAATTAAAATGATGCGGGGTTGGCCCTCACTGTCGGCCAGTATGTACCCGCCTTTTTTTACTCCTTCGGCGGCTGCATATTTTTCCCGGTCGATGGTGGGCAGGTTCTGACGCGTCAGAACCAGTGCCGTAGGACGATCGGTCTGTTCCATGGCGAATTCCCAGGCCGTGCGTGTCTCGTTGGCGTCAGCCGGGCGGAATACGTCGATTTGGGGCATGGCACGCAACGCAGCCAGATGCTCGATAGGTTGGTGTGTCGGCCCGTCTTCGCCCACGCCAATGCTGTCGTGGGTAAATACGTAAATGACCGGTAGTTTCATTAAGGAAGCCATGCGAATGGCCGGCTTCATGTAATCGGAAAAAACGAAAAAGGTGGCGGCAAAAGCGCGCAATTTGCTCAAAACCATGCCGTTGACGATGGCTCCCATGGCGTGTTCGCGAATGCCAAAATGGAAATTGCGGCCACTGCGATCTTCTGCACTGAAGGAAGAAGACGATTCGATGTGTGTTTTGTTCGAAGGCGCCAGGTCGGCAGAACCGCCCAAAAAGTAGGGAACCGCCTCGGCAATGGCATTAAGCACTTTGCCGCTGGAAGCGCGGGTTGCCATGCCTTTCTCGTCGGCCGGGAAGCGGGGCAAAGAAGCCTTCCAGTTCGACGGAAGTTTGCGGTCACGCAGCAACGCCAATTCCGCGGCCAGTTGCGGAAATTCTTTTTGATATCGGGCGAATAACGCATTCCACTTTTCTTCTAACTCTTTTCCCCGCGCCTGATTTTGCTTTTGATATTCGAAAACTTCGTCGGGCACGTGGAATACCCAATCCGGATTCCAGCCATATTGTTCTTTGGTCAAACGCACTTCTTCTTCTCCCAGCGGGGAACCGTGCACTTTGGCCGTGTCTTGCAAATGCGGACTGCCGTAACCGATGTGGCTGTTCACAATAAGAAGCACGGGACGGGTACTTTGCAAGGCCTTCCGGGTTTGATGAAGCAAGCTTTCGGTGTCGTTTGCGTCATCCACGTGTAAAACTTCCCAGTGGTAGGCCTCAAAGCGTTTTTGTACGTCTTCGCTAAAGGCCAGGCTGGCTTTACCTTCGATTGTGATGTGATTATTGTCGTACACCCAGATCAAATTGTCCAAACGCAAATGTCCGGCCAAAGAAGCCGCCTCGGCCGAAACACCTTCCATCAAATCGCCGTCGCCGCACAGGGTGAAGACATTGTAATCGAAAAGTTTAAAATTGGGACGATTGTAGCGGGCTGCCAGCCATTTTTGTGCGATGGCCATGCCTACGCTGGCACTTACGCCTTGCCCTAACGGTCCGGTGGTAATTTCTACGCCCGGGGCTTCACCGTATTCCGGATGCCCGGGACATTTACTGTTTAATTGCCGGAATTGCTTGAGATCGTCCAAAGAAAGATCGTATCCCATTAAAAAGAGAGTGGAGTAAAGCAGCATGGAAGCATGCCCGTTCGAAACAACAAACCGATCACGATTAAGCCAGTCGGGGTTTTGCGGATTGTGGCGCACAAAATGGTGGTACAGGGTAAAGGCCACCGGAGCCAGCCCCATCGGCGCACCGGGGTGCCCTGAATTCGCTTTTTGAATCGCATCGATGGAAAGCGTACGAATGGTAGTAATAAACAATTGTTCCAGATCTTTGGTAAGCTGCATGGGTCAATCTCCTTCAGGAATAAAGTTCATATTTTAAAATACCAAATTAACAATTTAGGTGGATTTTTCCAAGTAGAAATCAAAGAGCGCCGGGGGATGCATAATCGTGTGCCTTATTTGGGAGATTTGCTTTCGGGAGCTTTCAGATGTTTTACAAATTCTACGATGCGTTGGCTGCTCTGGCCATCGGTGTGGCGCCAGAATCGGTGAAGTAAATCTTGAAAATTTGCGCTTAGGGTTAGGGTGTCGAGCCGGGTCAAACGGTGCAGCAGGGTCTCAAAATCTCGGATGATTTCTCCGGGCGTTGCCTCTTCGTAATCGAAATACAGTTCGCGTAGTTTTGTGTAGTTTTCCAGATCAAAGGCGTAAAACAAAATGGGTTTGTTCAGAAGCATGTAATCGAAAAAGATGGAGGAATAGTCGGTAATTAACGCGCTGGTAAAGGGAAGCACGGGATACAAGTCCATTTTTGCCGGTAATGATTTAATGTGTGGGGTGTCGGAAAAAAGGCGCATGCTTCCGTCGTTGGGGTGCAGCTTGATGAGCAGAAGAGCGTTTTGTTTTTCCAGAATTTTTTCCAGAGCTTCGATGCGCGGAAAGGCAGTCTGTAAAAAATCCGAGCGGTCGTCACGCCAGGTGGGCATGTACAAAAGCACATGGCGGTAAGCGGAAAAACTCCGACAGAGTTCGCTCGTTTGCGGGCTTTCCCATTTTTGAATGTGCTGCCACAGCCTTTCTGTGGGCCAAAAGAACGGGTCAGTGCGCGGGTAGCCCAGAGCCGGGCATTGCTTTTCGTCGATGCGAAAGGCCGAAGCAAACAGACGGCTGACCAGCGGAGAGGTGGAAAGTACGTAATCGGGTTTGCGGTACACCCAGGGCTTGAGAAGGCGGAGCTTGAAACTTTTTTTGTGGTATTTTCGGGCTAATGGCCCGGTCGTAATATCGAATTCGATTTTTTTTAGCGGAATGCCATGCCACAAATTGAAGATGGTGGCTCCACCGGAAGTCCAATAATTAATGTCATGAATGTAGGCACTCACGAAATAGTATTGGGCCCTAAGCCCGAAATAAATTCCTTTGATGCTCCACTTGTACAGGCAGGGCAAATGTTTTTCCCGGAAAGCGCGGCACAAGTTTTTCTTTTCTGTTACAAAAAAAACTTTGATGTCCGGATGGTTTTCCAGAATGTGGAGAAACAAATATTTGGCGTTGTCCAGAAAAGCATGGTTCATCGGGCCGAACAGCCACAGACGTTCATCGCGTTTGCTAAATTTGGAAAGAAAGAATATCGGGTAAAATAAGATAGCCTGTATTTTGTGTGATTTCTGCAGACGAAAGGCCATAGCTATTCCAGATCATTTAAAATTTGTTCCAGCGTATCGATGGCCTCGCGAAGTTTGGCCGGAGAGATTTGTAGTAAATTTTTGAGGGAAGCTTTCAACTGGGTCGAAGAGACGCCCTGCGTCCGCGGTAAGTACACTACCTCACACAAATTTTGCAAATGATCGAATTTTCCTTTCCAGTCTTCGCCCATGACTAAAATATCGACCTGATAGCGCCGGATGTCGTCAACTTTTTGTTCCCAGTTTTTTTCGGGAATTACCTCATCCACGTAACGGATGCTGGCAACAATTTCCGCACGTTGTTCAAAAGGAATGATGGTTTTTTTGCCTTTCCGGGCATTAAACGCATCGGTAGAAACGCCTACAATCAGGCGATCACCCAGGGCGCGGGCCCGTTTAAGCAGGCGCAAATGTCCCACATGGAATAAATCGAAGGTACCATAGGTAATTACGGTCTTCTTTTTGGACACGATTTCTCCGTTTTTAGCCAGACGTACATTCAGAAACTTTGTAAATCTATGTGAATTTAAAATGATATTCAAATCTTCATCGTAAAGGCAGAAGGACGCCATTGGCACGGAAAGTTTCTCCAAAGTAGCCGAAAGATGCCTCCTTAATAGAGATGGATCGG
The DNA here is from genome assembly GCA_964468415.1 of uncultured Caldithrix sp. Lineage (GTDB taxonomy): Bacteria > Calditrichota > Calditrichia > Calditrichales > Calditrichaceae > Caldithrix. The sequence continues at coordinate 1,661 of CAYXUS010000027.1, read as the reverse complement.
GAGTGCTGTTGCTGTTCGCCCGAGAAAAGAAAAGTAAGGCCCTGCGGTTTTTAGGATTTTTTATTTTTAACTTTGGGCAAATATCTTTATTTTTGTCAAGTAATAATAATACCTTAACCCTTTTATTAGGCTTTTTAGCCAGTGAATGTTATGTTTGAATTTTATGCAATGGTTTCCATTCTTTTCATCGCTTTTTTTCTATTGGAAAGAATGCTCCTAAATCAGGCCCTTCAAAAAATCCCAATACGGATTTTAGTAAATGGGACACGCGGCAAATCGACGACGGTACTCATTCTTTACAGAATTTTTAGGAACTGCGGAAAGACGGTTTTCGCCAAAACAACCGGAGACCGGCCGCTAATCTACTTTCCCGACGGGCGCACTAAAATTTTAAAACGCTTTGCTCCGGCAAGCATCATAGAAAATATTTTTTTGCTCATTCGTTGGGCAAAAAAAAGGCCGGTTGCGGTAATTATGGAATGCATGGCCTTACAACCTGAAACACAGAACCGATTGGGGCAAGCCATCTTCAAACCGACCCACGCAATTATTACGAATATTTTGCCGGATCACAAAGAAGTTATGGGGAACACACTTGCCGAAGAAAGCAGGACTATTGGGGAATGCATTTCGAATGATTGTGAAATTTTTATTCCAGAAGAAACGGAAACTTTGACGCACTGGTTAAAACTGCCAGAGACTAATATCCACCGTGCCAGACGTAAAACTTTTGACGTGCGATTTGAGCACATTCCCCAAAGTGTGGTTAATCAAAGCTGGACGCTAATTGCAGAAGTTGCCAATGCCTTTCGGCTCGATAAGGTTCTTGTCCGTAACACTTTCGTGAATGTTTGGCAGCACATCAATCAAAACATTCGTAGTGTGCTTCTCCCGAAGCACATTCGTTTTTACAATTTGTTTTCCGTAAATGATGTGGCTTCTTGTAAACAATTTGTCGAACATGCGTTGAAAAATCGTTCGCGCGGATGCGTGTTTCTCATGAATTGTCGCGCCGATCGTCCGTTGCGCACCAAAGATTTTGTGTGGTATTTAAGAGAAGAACATGCGCAGGCCGAAGTTTGGCTTACAGGTGACGGACAACTGCTGGCCCGTCGTTTTTTTAAGAAGAATAAAATGAACGCCATTACTCTCTCTTTTGAAACGGCCCTTCAAAAGATTAAAACTGACCTGCCCGAAAATGCGGTAATATTCGGAATAGCCAACCATCGTGGCAGTGAATTGTTTTTGGAGGGCGTGGAGACCTTGAAAATATTTTCCGAAGGAGAGCAATAAACCATGCTGGTTACTTCTTTTGGGCTGGGCATTGTGATCGGATTTGTTTTTTTTGAAATCAGCGGGCTCACCGCAGGGGGAATCATTGTTCCCGGATACCTTGCATTGTTTGTGCACGAACCGCTACGTATTTTGGCTACATTGTTTGTTAGCCTTCTTACTTATGGGTGTATTTACTTGTTGGCACAACGCAGCGTTGTTTTTGGCCGTCGCCGTTTTTTTTTGGTGATTTTACTTGGATTTATTCTCCGTAGTGGGTTTGATTATTTTAGCATCTATTTGCCCGAATCCGGAGTGGAATTACAGGCGATCGGTTACATTATCCCCGGTTTAATTGCCAATGAATTTTATCGGCAGGGTGTGTTAAA
>CAYXUS010000026.1:0-10063 GCA_964468415.1 uncultured Caldithrix sp. | reverse complement strand
TCCCATGCGCTTTCTCTCGGCCTTTTGGTCAAAACGCTGTATCCCTCGCTAAAACTGGTTGCCTCACGCCGGGTAGATTTTCCCGTAAAAAAAGCCGTAATCGGTTCTCTCAAATACAACAATCCGTTAATCGATCGCATTGTGTGTATTTCCCGGAATATCGCCCACGTGCTGCGCCGCGACGGGGTGAGCGAACACCGCCTGACCGTGATTCACAGCGGCATCGATTTGCACCGTTTGAACTGTGCCCCGTCGCCCGGCGACAACGAACATTTAAAACAGGCGTTAGGCATTCCCGGCGATCATCTGGTAGTAGGAACCGTGGCCGCACTGGTAGGGCACAAAGATTATCCCACCCTGCTCAGGGCTGCCGCACAAGTTTGCCGAAAATTTGGCAAAGTGTCGTTTGTAGCCGTTGGCCAGGGGAACGATCGCCCCCAATTGGAAGCCCTGGCCCGGGAATTGGGCGTGGAAAAGTGCTTTAAATTTGTGGGCTTTCAAAAAAATCCGGGGGAATACTACCGGCTGTTCGACCTGTTTGTGCTGGCCTCGCGCAAAGAGGGACTGGGTACCTCGGTTCTGGACGCTCAGGCTTGTGGTGTGCCCGTCGTGGCTACTAAAGCCGGTGGCATTCCCGAAATGATTACACACCTGCAAAATGGCTACCTGGTCGCTCCGCAAGCCCCCGACGCTTTGGCCGAGGGCATCCTGAAATTATTGAGCGATCCCATGCTGCGACAAAAATTGGCCGAGCAGGCTAAAACGACCGTGAAAGACTTTTCCGTTGAACAAACCGTAAAAAAACACATTGCCTTGTACCAAAAAATTTTGAGCGAAGCGTGAATTTATCAAGTTCGTATCGAACAGGACGATATTTTCATCGAAATAAATAGGATAAGAAACGTTCACAGCAACGAGTTTCAAGCACGCACAATACCAAATCGAATAGAAGGAGGAAACAGCATGAAGTATGAAATCATCCGGAAAGACGTCCAACTGGATGCGGAGACGGAGAAATTAATTCAACGCAGGCTGGAAAAGATCGATCGGCTTTTGGAAAAATTTAACGACGATTTGCTTTTTCTGCGTCTGAATTTTAAACAAATCAAAAAACGCAAACGCTACGTTGTACGCCTGGTTCTGGATATTGCCGGTCGATACTTACGCGCTAAAAAGGAAGGGCCGGATCTGGTTGCCGTTACCACCGACGCTTTTGACGCTCTGATCCGCGAAATCAACAAATTCAAGGAATTTTTACGTCACGAACCGGAATATCGTCGCAAGGTACGTCCCACCTACAAAGAAAAAATGGCTCAGGCCCAGTTGCAGACCGAAGTTCAGGAGGCCTTCGAAAAATTTGTGGAAAATTTAATGCCGCGTTTGTACAGTTTTGCCCTTAAAGAAGTGCGCAACCGCATTTACCAAGGGCAACTTAAACCCGGCGACATTCAGGTAAAAGACGTGTTAGACGAAGCCATTGTGCGCGTTTCGGATTCCATTAAACAAAAAACAGAATTTGAAGAGAAGGAAGTCAGGAAAGAACTCTATCGGCAAATCATTTCTGTCATCAATCAATGGACACGAGAGCGCCGTACGCAGATTAGCATGCTGGAAAAAACGCTACCGCCGGAAGAGATCGATACGGAATTGTACGAGTTTTACCAGCCGGATGACATCGTGCATGTGGAAGACATTATTCCCGATACGATTGAAACTCCGGATGAAGAGGTAGAAGAAGAAGAAATGCAAAAAGCCATCGATCATGTGTTGTCCGTTTTACCGGACAAATGGCGGCAGGCTTTCCGTTTGATCGAACTGGAAGGTTTCTCGCCGGAAGAGGTAGCCATGATTCAGGATCGCTCTGTGGAAGAAGTCAAAAAAGAGGTGGAAATGGCACGGGCCTTTGTCAGCGAAAAGCTGGCCGATTTGGGTTTTGAATGGTTGGAACAATAAAAAACAAACAGCGGCGGCCGCAGGCCGCCGTTTTTTTTAACGCCGTCGTAACTCCCCAAAAAAGCGAAGGCATAAAGCCGCGCAGGGAAAAACATTATTCGATGTCCCGCCGCCCCTGGGGCCAAAATTTTTGCATTCCATGAAATTTTATACGATATCTCGCATTTTGTTGAGAACAATCACTTAAACCGAACGATTTAGTCAACCAGATTGGTCAGGCCACTCTCACCGGCCGATTCATGCCCCTGCCCGCCCCTTTCAGGGCGTGGCAAATTTTGTGTTGAGTATTTTTGTTAGCCTGCATTTTTTAATTATGTTTTCTTTCTTTTAAATATTTCTGATTTTTTTAAAAGCTGTTTTGAATGATAAATTGTGATAATAGAGATTAAATCAGATTCCAAACGATAAATTATTCGATATTCACCTTCAATTAATTCCCTTATCTCAGGTCTTCTTGTTTCTGGTACTTCTGTTTTACCTGATCGTGTGTTAGATATTGACCATCCGCTATTTGCTTCTCTCCTATTTGAATTTCTTGAAGGAGTTCAAGCTTTTCAATAAGTGCTTGGTAAGCTGCAACATCTAACAACACAGCCGTACTTTTACCATGCTGGGTTAATATTAATGGACGCTTTGTTTCTTTAATTTGTTTAATGAATTTTGCTGTATTGGCCCTGAATTCAGAGAGTGGTTTTATATCATTTTCTAAATTTATTTGTCTCATCTTAATACCTTTCTGTGTATCGTTAAATGTACATGAAAATATACATTTTAAAAGACATGGCGGCAAATAATATTTTATATGGGAATGGGTGAAATTTTTAAAATGAAAGTAGTGTATTTAATTCCGATTTTAATCGTATTGGCCGGATGTGTTTCCGACGCGCCGCATGACAACCCTTTGGATGCCCGGAACGGAAGCGCCGATCTTAGTCTGAACGGTCAGGTGCTTACCTACTATCCGCCTTACCGACCGGTAGCCGAGGCAGAGGTAATTTTATTGCCGGAAAATCGCCTTGCATTTTGTGATGAGCAGGGTAACTTTGCCTTTAAAAACCTCTCTCCGGGCAGTATGTAGCTCGTTGCCCGTGCCCAGGGTTTCGCCCCGGACACGCTTTCCCTGCAACTTACCGACTCGCAAACCAAGAACATTCATCTGGATGGTTTGCCCGAACTTCGGTCTGTGAGCATTCGCAGCCACCATTTAGCCCGGTGGTTTCCGGTGGAAGATGCCTATTATCTGGAAATTCAGGTAAAGGCCACCGATCCCGACGGAATTGGTGACGTGCAAACCGTGTATTATTCCATCGCAGATTTGAATTTTGCCGACACGTTAATTGCCCGGGCCCAGCCCGGCTGGTTTGAAAAGATGATCGCACAAAAAGATTTGCCTGTGACCAATCTTTCACAAATTATCGGCAAAACGTTCGACTTTACCGTAACCGACCAACCCGGCCATCACATAAATTCCGGGGGATATTTTCTGCCGCGCATCATAGAACAAACGTCTCAGTTAACTTCGCCCGTCGGGCTGAAAAACGTAAGCAGCGATACCATCCGCTTCGAAGGGCAAAAGGTGTATTTGAATTACGATTTTTCGTTTAAGATCGAACTGTTTCAGATTAATCTGGGAGTTTTTACCTTAATTACAACCATCGAAGACATTCCGTCCACGGAGAGCAGTTACACATTCACCGCGGGTTTACCGGCCGGGCAGTATTTTTGGCGGGTGTACATTGTGGACGAATTCGGAGACACCAGCGGTTCCAAAGAAGCGGCCTTTCAGGTGCCGTAGTCAACTTAAATTAAAATCACCCAAGAGGTTCAAAAATGGCTGTTAAACATCCGTACCAGACATTGTTGCGAATTAGCGAAGAGATTAACGCCATCCACGATATAAATGAATTGTTAAATCGCATCATGGATGCGGCCATGGAAGCATTGTCCGCAGAGCGGGGATTTATTCTTCTGAAAACCGATGAGGCCGATAACGAATTTACCGTGGTAACCGCTCGCAATATTTCCAAAGAGAATATCGATTACCTGCGCGGTTATTCTTCCAGCGTGGTGAATCGTGTGCTAAAAACAGGCCAGGCCCTGCTTAGTGTGGATGCGCAAACCGACGAACGCTTCGCCGGTGCAGAATCTATTGTCATGCAACAGATCAAATCGGTTATTTGCACGCCGCTCATTCACGAGGGGAAAATAATGGCGGCCATTTACATGGATAGCCGCGCAGCCGTGCAGCAATTTGACGAAGAAAGTCTTGATTTCTTAAAGGCTTTTGCCGTGCAGGCGACCATCGCTTTGCAAAACGCCCGCCTGTTCGAGCAACTGCAATCGGAAAATATTAAGCTCAAACGGCAAATTTCCATTACCAGCGCCTTTCCGGAAATTATCGGTAAAAGCGAGCCCATGCTGCGCATTTTAGAGCTCATTCGCGATGTAGCCGACACATCGGCCTCGGTTTTAATCGAAGGGGAAAGCGGGACCGGCAAAGAGCTGGTGGCGCGCGCATTGCATGTGCACTCGTCCAGAAAAGACAAGGCCTTTATCCCCATTTTCTGCGGAAGTTTGGGCGAAAATTTACTGGAAAGCGAACTGTTCGGGCACAAAAAAGGTGCCTTTACCGGCGCCACAGAAAACAAACGCGGTTTGTTCGAAGAAGCGGACGGCGGCACCCTTTTCCTTGACGAAATCGCCGATATTAGCCCCACCATTCAAACGAAATTGTTGCGCGTATTGCAAGAAGGCGAATTCAAACGCGTGGGAGAGAATCAAATCCGTACGGCCGACGTGCGCATTTTAGCCGCCACAAACAAAGACCTGTGGGAAGAAGTGCAAAAAGGCAACTTCCGCGAAGACCTGTACTACCGTTTAAATGTCATCAACATTAAAATGCCGCCTTTGCGTGAGCGACGCAGCGACATTCCGTTGCTGGCCGAACATTTCCTGCGCAAATATGCGCAAAAGAATCGAAAAAAAATTAAAGGCTTCACCCGCGAGGCTTTCCGTCTTTTGCAGGAATACGACTGGCCGGGCAATGTGCGGGAATTGGAAAACGCCGTGGAACGCGCCGTCATTCTGTGCCGTTCTCAGGAAATTGATGCCGACCTTTTCCAATTCCGGCGCACGGAAAATAAAATTCCCATTGGCAAAACCTTAAAAGAAATTACGCATTACGCTGTAATGGAAACCATGAAAATGACCGGCGGAAACCGTACCCGAACGGCCGAAATTTTGGGCGTTTCGCGGCGTTGGTTGCACTATCATTTAAAGGAGTGGGGCGTAAACGATGAAGCTTGAAGGCTACGAAATCGTCCGGGAAATTAGTCGCGGCCCCATTACCACCGTTAGACGTACAAACAATGAACAATGCGCGATTAAATTTGAAAAACATCGAAAAAGATGCTATGTTTGAAGGTTTAAATGACAACGGGAAAGGAAACTATGGCGGAAAAAATCAAATTGCTCTTTCGGATCGGTTACGTGTACCACAAAGCGGCTTTTGATCCGGTTATTGAATATTTAATGAATGATCCCAAATACGATTTGTGGTTTTCGTTAGATGCGGAAAAGAAACGCCATTTCTTTTTTATTGATTTGCCCTATCATCACAAAATTGTGGAAGAATGGACCCAACTGGGCTACCGATTCACAAATGAAAAGAAAGGTTTTGACATCGTCATTACCGGCGATACCCTGCGCGATGCCCCGGAATACGGCAAAACGTTGTTGTGTTTTTTGAACCACGGAACGGGCATCAAAAACATTTTATACCGCAATCTGGCCAAATTTCCCACACATCGCTACCAAATTTTTGTGGAAGGTCAACATCGCGTCAAATCTCTATTGAGCTCTCCTTCGCTGGGCAAAAATGAGGTGCATCTGGTCGGTTTGCCCAAATTGGATTTTTACTTTCAGGGTCGTTTTAACGATCGGGAGGCCATCTTGCGTCGCTGGGGGCTCGATCCCCAAAAGAAAACCGTGCTCTACGCACCCACGTACAAGCCCACATCGCTCTATGATGTGAAAGACGATATTTTTGAACAGACCAAGGATTACAATCTCATTGTAAAATTGCATCCTTACAGTTGGATGGGCAAATACGCACCGCATCGCCAGCACCGCATTTACGAACGGCGTGTAAAAAAATACTCGCATGCGGTTTTACTGCCTTTCGAAGAATACAATATTGTACCCTATTACGCCGTGGCCGATACCATTATCAGCGAGGCATCCAGCACTGTATTCGATTTTTTGGCTTTGAATAAGTTCGGCATTGTGTACGACTTACCCTGCGACAATCTGAAACATTCCGACGGTCAGCCTTTGCTGGAGATCGACAATCGGGAATTTTTGAAAGGGGCATTTGTGCACATCCAATCCGGCAAGCAAATTGGCAAGGCGGTGGAACGGGCACTCAATCCCACGGAGGAGATGAAAGAAAAGGCCGCTGTTTATCGTGATGAATTGTTTTACAAATTGGACGGAAAGGCCAGCGAACGCTTCGTAAAAAAGATGGAAGAGCTGTATTACGAAGGCGGGCACGAAAACGTCCCGGAATGAAAATTTACAAGATGCATTAGCAACACGAAACGGCATGAATCGGACTATCACTATCATTTAAGCAAAAAGGAATCTGCATGAAAGCGGTTATTGTGGCTGCAGGAAGAGGCAGCCGTTTAATGAATAATAAACCAAAAACGTTACTTCCACTGGGAGAGAGCACCATACTTGAACACATTCTGCGTAATTTAAGTGTTTCCGGGGTGCAAGAATTTGTCATCGTGGTGGGCTACCAATTTGAGATGATCGAAGAATATCTGGAACAGCACAACGGTTTTGGGATGAACATTCAAACGGTTTTTAATCCCGAATGGCAGCGGGGAAACGGGCTTTCGGTTTACGCGGCCCGGGAGGCCGTGGGCTACAACCCTTTTATTTTGTCCATGTCCGATCACATTGTTTCGCCAGACGCCTTAAAACGTGTGGTACATTCCCCGAAAACGAGTAATTTGCTTCTGGTAGATCCCAATGTGGAACGCATTTTTGACATTGACGATGCGACCAAGGTACACTTACAGGATGAAAAGATTGTCCACATTGGGAAAGAACTGCGTGAATACAACGGAATCGATTGCGGGATTTTTCGGTTAAAGCCCGATTTTTTCAGCGGGATGGAAGCACAGTTGGCCCGGGGCGAAGAATCCATTAGCGCGGCTGTGCGCGAACTGATTCGCATGAATGATATGGAAGCGGTTCTGATGGACGATTCGCACTGGTGGATTGACATCGACACACCCGAAGCATACCGTTTTGCTCAGGAAAACCTGAATCGATTGGAATCGTAACAATCGTAAAACATTTTGGTTAATGAAAACAATTGTTCTATTTTTGTGTGGCCTGCTTGTTTTTCTCTTAAAAAATTAAAAAATTGGGATTAAGTTTTTCGGTCAAACTACGGAGAAAAAGTGACGAACGAATTATTAGCGCATAAAAAGCAAAACGACGGGCCGCTTTCCACCGTTGAGGTGGTATTCAATTTACCGATTGAGCGCACATTTACCTACTACGTTCCGGAGTACTTTCCCAAAATAAAAGAGGGCAGCCGCGTACTGGTCCCATTTGGTAAGCAAACCATTACAGGAATTGTGGTGGCCTATTCTCCCCAGCCTGCCAACGATTCGTTCGAACTAAAACCGATTATCGACATTATTGATGATACACCGCTTATTTCGGAAAAAATGCTGGAACTTACACGGTGGATCGCCGATTATTACATGTGTTCCTGGGGACAGGCGCTGTTTCTGGCTTTGCCGCGGGGAACCGATCAGGCTATCAAAGAGAAAGTGTATTTAACGTCCGATAGTAATTTTGAGGATTTGACGGAACGCCAACGGGAGCTTTATTTTATCATTGGTGAGGCTCCGGGCAACACGAAAGCTTATTACCGCAAAAAATTCGGTTATGGTTCGTTTTACAGTGTACTAAGTGCCCTGAAAAAAAAGGGACTTGTGCGCATCGAGCGCGAATATCTGGAGCCCCGGGCAAAAGAACTCCATCGCCTATTTGTCCACATCCCGAAAAATTATGAAACGCTTAAAGAACAATTTCCGGATTTTCTAAAATACGTGACCCGACGTCCCGAAATTGATGCGTATTTAAAAAGCCATGCCGGGCAGGATATCTTACAATCGGAATTTTTAAAAGAGACCCGCATGGCTCGCCCCACCCTGGCTAAAATGGCCGGCTATGGATTGTGTACCATCGTGGAAAAACGCCTGGAACGGAAGATCGAGTTTGGAGAGAGTGCGGAGCGTCCTATTGTGCGTTTAACTCCGGATCAGGAAAGGGCAATTGCGGAGATTACTCCGTTTGTGGAGGAGGAAAGGTTTCAACCTTTTTTACTCCACGGGGTAACCGGGAGCGGGAAAACGCAGGTGTACATCGAAATTTTGAAGAAAGTGCTGGCGAAAGGTAAAACCGCAATCATTCTGATTCCTGAAATCGCTCTGACGCCGCAAACCGTACGCAGATTCCAAAAGGTTGTGGGAGAGGAAATTGCTGTTTTTCATAGCAAGATGTCGCTGGGGGAACGTCTTGATTATTGGGAAGCGTGTTTTGAAGGACGCATTAAATGCGTCGTGGGGCCGCGTTCGGCCCTGTTAGCGCCGTTAAGAAATATCGGCCTGATTGTCGTGGATGAAGAACATGAATACACGTACAAGCAAACGGACATGGACCCGCGCTATAACGCACGGGATGTGGCTATTTATTGGGCCAAAATGAACAATGCCGTGGTTATTCTGGGAACGGCTACGCCCAGCATGGAGAGTTATTTTAATGCACGCCAGGGGAAATATCACCTTATCGAGATGATGAATCGGGTAGAAAATATTAAGATGCCTGCTGTAGAAATTGTGGACATGCGGCGTTCTCAAAAATTCGGAACGGGCGAATTACGCTTGTTCTCCAAAACTTTGATCGAGAAGATCGAACATCGTCTGGACAAGGGGGAACAGGTTATTTTGTTGCAAAACCGCCGGGGCTTTTCTTCGTTCATGCAATGTCAGGAATGCGGTTTTATCCCTGTTTGCCCGAATTGCGATATTAGTCTAACTTACCATTCCTATGGCCATAAGCTTAAATGCCACTTGTGTGGCTTTACGCAGGAGGCTTTTGATGATTGCCCGCAATGCGGTGCCAAGGGGATGATGTATAAGGGAACGGGAACACAACGAATTGAGGAGGCGCTGCAGAAGGCCCTGCCCACAGCACGCATTCTACGCATGGATCGTGATACCACCAAGCACAAAATGGCACACGAGCGCATTCTACAAAGTTTTGGACAGGGACAGGCGGATATTTTGCTGGGCACCCAGATGATTGCAAAGGGGTTGGATTTTGCCAATGTCACTCTGGTGGGGGTTATTTCGGCCGATGTGGGTTTGTCCATCCCGGATTTTCGTTCTCCGGAGCGTATTTTTCAACTGCTCACTCAGGTGGCAGGACGGGCAGGTCGCAGGGAAAAGCAAGGGGAAGTAGTGGTACAAACTTATTCTCCCACACATTATGCTATTCGCTTTGCACAAATGCATGATTTTACCGGGTTTTATTTTGAAGAAATCAAACATCGCAAAAATTACCATTATCCGCCTTTTGTACGCATCATTCAGATTCTGGTGCAAGACACGGATTTTTACACGACATTAAATCGAACACGGGAAATTGCCGGTATTTTACGGATGACCGCCTCGCGATTCAGTCAGGTACTGGGTCCCGCTCCGGCAATAATACAACGCATGAATAATTTGCACCGCTGGGTCGTTACGTTAAAGCTTAATCCGCGTACAGATCCAACCGGCCGACGGACAAAGGAAGTTTTGCGTCAACGGTTAAAACCGTTTCTGGAGCATCACAAAAAGGCGGGACAGGTAATCATTGATGTGGATCCGCTGGCTTTGAACTGAGAAAGAGGGGGGATGAAACCGTTTAAACGGTTTCCTCCGAGACTGTTTCATTTTTTGTGTAAATACAATTTCAAAGATTTAGATTTAACCTTCCTTCAAAGGCAATGGCCAGCTGGCTGATAATTTTCGTCCAATCT
>CAYXUS010000025.1:0-20043 GCA_964468415.1 uncultured Caldithrix sp. | reverse complement strand
ATCGCGCTCCGCACAAGCATGAACGTTTAAAATATCGTTTTATTACTTTTCTTGAACAGAAAATTTTCAAACGTCCCATTGGCGGTTTTCGCAACTATGAGCTTCTGGACGTTTAGGAGTGTCTGGACGGGGAATTAGAATTATTCGTAGGATGCCTCCCCGCAGGAAGGAAAAAGGAAAAATGAAAAAAGAAAAAGGAGAGGGGAAAAGGCCGCCGGTGCCTGCCCGGGAGGGAATTAAAAATTAAAAATTACGAATTACGAATTAAAAATTATCCGTAGGATGCCGTCCCCGAAGGGGCCACTTCGTGGTGGCACAATTCAACGATTCAACCAATCAACAATTCAACTTTCCCGGGCCACTGATCCACACAGATTGGCACTGATTTCCCTTAACCCTTCACCCTTAATCCTTTCCCCCGGCCACCGAAGAAGCACCGGATACACCATTCAACGATTCAACAATTCACCCAAACAGCTCGGGAAGAAAATGCAAAATGGAAGGTATTTCAAAAGGCTTTCCGTCTACCGTGCGGGTAGAAAGCAAGGAAACATCGGCGGGACGCGGGTAATCCGTCATATCACCTAACGAAACAGGCTGCAACAAATCGTGCCCCCTGCCCAGATAATCGCAAAACGCCTTGCCCAGCGTAAAGCGATCCAGGGGCTGTGCACCGCACACGTGAAAAATACCCCCTTCATTGGTCAGCGCCAATCGCCAAAACGCTTTGGCCAGCTCCGCCACATAAGTGGCCGTGCGGATTTCGTCCTTAAACAAGGTAAGCGCTTGCCCGTTTCTCAGACGCTGCAAAAACCAATCGACAAAATTTCGCGTGCCGTTCAGTCCCCGGCCCAATCCCAGAGCAATACGCCCAATGGCAAAATCGGCGCCCGATTCCTGCACAGCAATCTCGCCTTCCCACTTGGTTTGGCCGTACACATTAACGGGATCCGGCTGTGCCTGCTCATCGTAGGGAGGGGTATCCCCTTTAAACACAATATCGGTGGAAAAATAAACAAGGCGGGCATTACGTTCTTTGCACCAGAGCGCCAACTCGGCCGTGGCCTGCACGTTCACGCGATGGGCCAATTCCGGTTTGTTCTGGCACTGCCCCAAATTGCTTAAGGCCGCCGTGTGCAAAACAACATCCACGGGGACATCGATTTGCTCTAACTGAACTAAAACATCGCGGGTTAAATCAAGCGGGTAAACGGGAATACCGGCTTTTCGGGCGGGCGCCCACGGCCGGCGCGCGCTTCCCAACACGCGTACATTCTGCGGCACAAAGCGTAACAGGTACTGACTTACGTAGCCGCTAATTCCCGTAATAAGAACCGTTTTGCGCTTGGTCGGCTTCATCCTAAAATCGAATATTGACGTTAAAACCCACGTAATGTGACCAATCGCTTTCGCGATAGGCATCCATACGCAAACTGACTTTCTGTTCCTTGATTTGGCGATTATGGCGCCGCGCCAGACGCAAAGCATTAATACCGCTCACCAAATGGTTGAGTACAATGGCCAATTGAAAATAAACACGCTGATTATCGATATCGTTGGCGTGCAAACGTTTGCCATCGTAAGTCAACCGATTCTCGTGCGAATCCCACTGCCACATGTTGTCTGGCGTTAGTTCGTACAACTCGTCAAACAGACGTTCGCGTTCGCGCTGGGTATTGTAATCGTAAATATTATCGAATTTCCCGATGTCCGTCCAAAAACGATCGGATTTACCGCCGGGAGAAATTCCGGCATGGCCGCGGGCAAAAGTTTTGTATTCACTGACTAAATGGCGATAATAGTACTGATTGGCAAACAAAGCCGCCCAGCCCAGTACCTCACTGGTCAGGAAAAAGGCCGTGTAGTTTCCCTGACCCGCATAGTACTCACCGGCCCCGGGCAAAATCAAACTGAGCAAAGCCGCCTTTCCCGGAGCAACTTTTCGGGCGGCTGTATGCGGAGCATTACCCGGCAAATCCGAAGCCGGTAAAGGCTGTTGAGCCCGGGTAAATCCAACGGTGAGCAAAATGATGCCTAAAAACACAACTGTTTTCTTCAAAACTTACGATCCTTTCGTTTACCACTGAATATTCAATCCGTAAGTAACCACCGGATTGGTCGGCCAGCCGTAAGGCTTAACCCGCACCGCCTGGCTGACACGTACATTGTATTTTTTTACTGTCCAGGCAGCATCAAAGGCACTAAGCAAATGGTTAACCAGAACAAAACTCATCATGGTTGTTGCCACATCGTAGTAGCTGTTGCTCAAATTACGCATGGAACGGTATTTGGAAATATTGGGAGTAAGTTTTCCCAGATTACCGGGATTTTCGTAAAAATATGGGTCATTAAATGTTGCTGCCACATCATCCCAGCCAATGCCGAACTGATGCAGATATTTGTAGATCATTTCGTAATATTGCTGGGTTTTGGTCAAAGGTAACTGGTGCGTAAAACCCAAATCGTCTTGCAGTTCGTACAATTGCCGGATTAAATCCTGCGTCAGGTATTGTTCATCAAGCACAAAGCGCCCCTGTGCATCGGTGTGGCCGCTCAACGTGGGCCCATTCCATTTTCCCTCCTGCACGGCAATTTTGTACACATGCGACCAGTAAGCTTGCTCCGACCAGTGTTGGTCGCCAAAGCGGCGCATCTTGGCATCCTCGTCATCTCCCTTATTGTTGTAAACCACATTGGCAGTCCAAAAGCCGATTTCCAATGCGGCGAAGAGAGCTGCCTTCCAATAGGAACCCGCGTAAACTTCGCCCGCACCGGGAATAAACGCCGAAAGGAAGGCCGCCTTAACGCCTGATTTTTTACGCACCGGCGTTGCATGCAATACGGCTCCTTCCATCCGGATCGTATCTTGCCCGTGTAGCAGAGCAAATCTTTCACCGCTCAGTTGCAACGGAGTAAAATTTCTTGCTTCTACCTGTCGGTTTCCCGCAGTAGCCGTAAGGCTTGCCATTAACAAAAGAATCAAAACGTTCATTATGTTACGCATCGCTGTCACCTAAAAATTTAATTCAACCGATCCTCTCGGAAATAAAGCCGCGTTTTGTTAAATTCCACGGTTCCGATTTTAAATACTCCTGCAAATTAAAACCGTTCTTTTTACCGGACAAGCGATTTTCTTCGCCCCTCCGTATTTTTACCCGTACCATCCGCTTCAGAACCAGCGGCGCACCAGCCGCCCCAGGCTGCCCATCCGTTCGCGTAAATCAAAATCGTACAAGGCACCAAAGTAAAAACGCCATTGTCGGGGATATTCAATGGTCCTTTTCCGGCTGCCGTCATAATTGGAAATTTTGTCCAAAGGATAAACCGCTTCGGCAAAAAATCGCGTGGGGAACATCGAATAAGAAAACGTACTCAAACGCAACTGAAAGCCCACATCCTTTTTAAAGTTTTTAATACTAAAACGTTTGTCACTGTAATTCCAGGCATTACCATAATCGAAGAAAATACCGAAATACAACTTGTCAAAATACATGTGCCCGATAATCTTGTCGATGTTTCTCCAGACGGGGAAACGATAGGTTATCGTTCCGATCAACTTATGCCGCCCTTCGATGCTAAAGTAAGAATAACCCTTCATGCCGATTAACCCTCCGGCGTACAAATCGAAGAACGTATCTACTTTGCGATCGATGTAACCCGCTTTTAATCCGAAAGCCAGACTGTGGCTTTTGAGCAAGGGATTTTTGAAATATTCTTCCCACTCCAATTCAAACTGATTATACGTGTAGTTGGTGTACACTTCGTGCAGATTTGCGGCACTAATGGCAAAATCCTTCAGGAAATCACTGTACTCCAAACTGTAAGAAAACGCCAAATAACGTCCGCCAGACGGGGCAATGTGCGCATTTACATCCTGATGCACCATGTCGGCCACAACCTTCATTTCCAGAGCAAAGCCTTTCAGGTAATTGTAATGAAAGGTAAAAGGCGCTTCCCAACGTTTTTTTACTTTGTCGTACAAAGCTTTGTAATCCAGTTTGGCATTGTAACGGCGCCACACGCCGGCCATGCGCA
Source organism: uncultured Caldithrix sp. (assembly GCA_964468415.1). Classification (GTDB taxonomy): domain Bacteria; phylum Calditrichota; class Calditrichia; order Calditrichales; family Calditrichaceae; genus Caldithrix. The sequence goes on along the minus strand of CAYXUS010000025.1, from coordinate 16,008 downwards.
ATTTTAAATAAGGACGAGGATAGTATTGAACACCCACCCGCGCCTCGGTTAAATCGAAATTCACTTCCCGATCAAAATTCAAAGAATACGCACCGCGCGGAACGTTTAACGTGTCGCTAATATTGGCGCTGGTATTGTACACTTCCACAAACAGGCTGGGTTTGAAGATATTCATTTGAAAATAGCCGTACAAATCGTAATCCATATTGGTGTTAATGGCTGCCGCGCCGATCAGACTGTATTTACCCAAAATATCGTCGGAAACCAGATAGGCACCCGGTTTAATGGTGCCATAATCAATCATTAAACGCGGCAAAATGTGTACCTTCCCGAACGTTTGCCTGTACGGTTCGATTTTTACGCCGTGGGGAACAGAATTGTCAAAATTCTTTTTGGGAATGGTGGACAGGTAATTTTGCTGATACACGGCCAATTGCGGGTCAACCGCTTTGGGATTTTTTAGCAGGTAAATGTGGTAGCCCAAACTATCGTAAAGCGCATACACCAAACGTCCTTTTTTGTCCACAGCAGGCATTACCGCACCACCGGTTACATTGGTCAGTAATTCGGTTTCTCCGGTCTGGAGATTGCGGCGATAAATATTGTAAATACCCGTTGTGCTGCAGGCATAGTACAAATACGGGCTTCCGGGCTGGACAAAAGGATAGCGTTCTTCCAGAGGTGTGTGCAGCAACAAATCGAATTTTCTGTTGGTAAGATCAAAAACCGCGACGTCACGTCCATACGCAATGGCCGTACCAAAATACAATTTACTGTCGTCATTGCTCCAGCGCGGGTGGTAAATTTGCCGTTCGTTGTCAAAGCGTAACACTTGCTCGATCTTGCCGCCTTTGTATTCGACTTTACGCCAATCTTCCTTGGGGCTGCCGGGCCGATCGCTTAAAGCGCCCGTCTCCATGCTGAAAAATACGGTTTTGTCGAATTTGGTCCGCTCCGGATTCTCAGGCAACTCGTAAATATTCAGTTGGTTCAAACCGTTGGTTTCGGTAACAAAGGCCAGACGTTTCCCGTCGTGGCTAAAGTCGGGATTCTTGCCACGGAGATTCCTGGTCAAACGAATCTCCTTGTCTTTCTGCACATCGTACAAAAACAAATCGTTGAAACCAGATCCGTACTGGTTGCGTTCCTGATGCGCATAAGCAAGGTAACGCCCGTCCGGCGACCAACTTAGCGAAGAAGTAACCCGTTCCGTAAGAATCTTCTTTTTACCGCTCCGGGTATCGTAGATGATGAGCTTATTATAGCTAAAATAACTTTCACCCTTATTGGAAAGGTAAGCGATGTAACGCCCGTCCGGCGACCATACCGGATACAAATTGGCCGAGCCCGCCGTTTCAATAGGTTGGCCTTCCACCAAATTTTGACGGATCACTTCCGTGCGCTGTGTGTAAACGGCAGTCAACGAATCTTTCCAATCGGTGTAAAGCTGCCGGGCCGGTATTCCCGTTGCCTTTTTGAGAACGCCCTCGAACGTCCAATTTTTCCAGTGCGAAGAAAGCTCCGTAATGCGCGCCAGAATGTGTTCGCCGAAACGGCGGGTCAAATAGTTGACAAAAGAAAATCCCAAATTGTAGGCCGATTCATTGCCCAGGCTGGTTTTTCCAAACACTGTCATGGCATTGTAGGTAAGCATGCGCTTGTGCAAAATACGGTCGCGCAAAATCATTTCACGATTGGGATCGCGATAGTCGTAGCGGGCGCCGGGCGCCTGATGCTGGGCCGTTCCTTCGGCAAACCAGACCGGCAAATTGATGGAACTGATGGGATAGCTGACAATCACATTGGGAAAGCCGCGCACCACATCCCTGCGCCGTTCCTTTTCGTAACCAAACACCTGCAAAAAACCGTAAGGAAACGTAAGATTGGTTTTAATCATGTTCTGAATGGAAATCATGTGGGTAAATTCATGGGTCACCACATCGCGCAGCCAGTTTTTTGTACCGCGCATGATGTAATCCAGATTGGAGGCCCAAATTTCCACTTTGTTGTCAAAAAAGAACGCGCCTCCGTTGGAGTAATCGTCCGTATCTTTGATGATAAAATGGATCTTATCTTTGGGCCAATATTGATAAAGACCCGTCACGTGCGGGTAATCTTCTTCGGCAATTTTCCCCACCAAAAGCGCCGTGCGTTTGGCTCCTTGCGGAAAATGCACCACAAAATGCTCGGTTTCGAACGTCTTCCAACGCAGCTCCGGATGGTTGTACTCAATAAACTGAGCGCGTAAAGGAATAAAATAAACGGCTATGAGCAGGATAAAAAAAATCTTCCAATTCCCGGATTTCATCCGCTTCCTTTCAAGAGTTTTTTCGTTTAAGCATCAGCGTGACCCGCCGATCGGTTAATTGGTTGAAAGGTTGAATGGTACCACCGCTTCCCAGTTCCCCCGAAGGGGCTCCTATGGAGCAAGTTCCCAATTCCCAGCCCGTCAATGTACCACCATTATTTTAAACAACCGGCGCTGCGTTTTGCCCCCGGCCCGGGCTTCTACCTGACACAAATAAACGCCCGAAGCCACATCACGCACATTCCAGACCACTTCGTTGTCCGTCATGGCTTTGCCGGACACATTAAAATCGGCAATCTGTTTCCCGGCCAAATCGAACACACGCACGGTTACTTCCGCTTTTTGGGTTAAATAAAAACGGATGGTCGTAAAATCGCCTTGATTGGGATTGGGATAATTGTACACCTTGTTAGCCGGAAGAATATCGCCACCGGCAACCGGTTCCGATTTTCCCGGCGGATACACGGCAAAAATTTTATTGTTGGTGCCGTCCAAATTGGCCTGAGGCCAATAGAGCGCCTGCGCCGAGCTACCCTCCACATTCCACATAAATACCTGTCCGTCCTGCGTAACAACCGCCAGCTCTGCGGCAGCATCGTCATCCCACTGCAGTAGAACGGGGCTTAAAGTCACGCTACCGCCCGCACTCAGGGGAAAATTTTTAAGCGGCCTGCCGTTCAGATCCACGGCCAAAACCACTCCCTGCGAGCTAACCGTAACAACATCGGTTTGACCGTTGCCGGACAAATCGGCTAACAAAGGCGTGCCCACCAACGAATCGCCCCTGGCCAGCGTAGGAACAAGAGGAAATTGCGTTACCGGCGTGCCGTTAAAATTGTACGCATAAATTTTGTCTTTGGCGTTAAAAACGATTTCCGGGATGGCCCCCTCGGTTAAATTGGCCAGGGCAAAAGCGCCTACGGGGCTCTGCGGTAAAACAAAGGGCTGGCTTTGTTCCGAAGGCAAAACGTGCATAACCGCGTGCCCGTCTTCCCGACTCAAAGCAAAAAAGCGCCCGCCGGAACCCGCGTCTTCGCTAACCCCCAGTGCCATCACATTGCCCAAGGCGTTAATCTCCGCAGGAATTCCCGCAGAAAGCATGGCCAGATCCCGAAAATGCGCAAACCCTGTCTGGCGCGCCAGCAGCGTCAAAGCGTGCTCCGAAACCTGAAATGCGTACAACGAATCATTGGCGCAGGCCACGTACATTTTATCGCCGTAAGAAACAGGCCCGGCCACAATGGCCGCAGGGGCCTGCCAGCGCAAGGCAGACGTAGCATTTCCGGAGCGAAAATCGTAGTCGTACGGCACAACAACGATGGTATTTGTACCGGCAACGGCTAACTTGTAAAACCCATCTCCCGCAATTAAGGTTAATTGTTTAATTGCAGACGTATCTTGCCAAACCGGATATGTAACCGGTTGGCCGGTAGCGGCATCACGTTTAACCGCAAATACATTTCCGCTTTGATCTCCAAGGTAAAAACAGGTAGTGCTCGTAGCGGCATTGCGAAAGGCAAACCAGCGCGTAATTTTGTTCGCGTGTTCCAAATTAAGCGGAAAGCCCGGCTCGCTCATTTCCCGCGTAAACGAAAAGCGCATCACATCGCCGGTGTTGTCGCTAAAATCGTACAACTTTACATGGGTGTAAGCGTGATCGCGATTGGACAGCGTAGCCGGATGGGAAACGGACGAAAATTCGTTGGTGTAAAGTTCAAAATTCTTAATGTATGGCGGACGGTTTTTAAACCAAAAATCGGCAAACCAACCCAATTCCGTTTGGTAGCCCGCATCCAGCAGCGAATAGTTTTGTCCGATGTCTTGAGCGGCATCGGCTTCTACCACAGCCACCCCGCGCTGTGCGGGATCGTCGTTGATTTTATTTTCCGGACCTTTTTCGCGGATAATGCGTTCGTCCACATGCCAGATCAAAATGCCGTTACCTGGCAGTCCCAAATCATAATTGGCCACTTTAGTCAAAACGCCGCTGGGGCCGAATTCGATTTGATCGGGAAAATATTTGCGCAACAGCTCCACGTATGTGGGCAACTTGTCCCGATTTGTGGCCAGTTCCAGATACAACGAGTCGATATTTACATCGGGTACTCCCCGGCATTCCACCAGATAATACTCATCGGCATTCATGGGAATTTTGTACAGCGTGGTGCCGGTAAGCGCATTTTGCGAAAAAAGGCGCGCCACTTCGATATCTTTTTGGGGCTGCGTAACCGTAACCGGATTGTCCCAGCCAAGCAGCATGCGCGAAAACGCACTGGGAGGCGCGGGCACAAGTCCGTTCAAATTTAACAACCCGGCATCCATCAGCCCAAAACGCCCCACACCGCTACGCTTGTTACTGGGGCTAAACAAATCGTACAAGCCAAGGTAACTCCCGATATTCGACACCAAAAATCCGGTAAGAGCAATGGCATGGCCTTCTTGATTTTCCGTTTCGGGCAGCAAAATACCGGAACGGATCACCCCGCCATGAACCGCAATTCCGCCAAACGTATCGCCCAACGCTTTCTTCAAGAACGCTTCGTTCAAATACAAAGAAGGAATGTCCTGAGGTGTCGGGTCGTATCCCAATTCTACATCGCGCCCCACACCGGCATGAAAAACCACTACCAGGTCATACTGGCCAAAATCAATGCCCTCATTACTGGCATCGGCAGCCCTAACGGCATCCACGAACAGACGGCTAATTCCGCGGTTAATCTCCTCATCCGTCGTGTTCGGATTGTAACTTCCCATTGTTTTCTGCAAACGAAAGGCCGCTTTCGCCTCGCGCGGAAACACATCTCCGGTAACGACAAGCCTTCCTCCGGAGACCGCTTTGAAATAATTTGCTGCGGCCGTTAATTGATCCTGAAAATATTGGCGATCATGCGGAGCCGGATCTACGGCGTTAATATCGGTCGTTACCGTATCGGCAAACGTTCCGTCGCCGGAGGTCAGTTCGTTGTTGTCCGGCTTAAATTCCACACGTAATGCACATATTTTAACGGTGTCTGGCACCATTCCTTGCGCCAAACCGATTACGGGCAAAGCAAACAGCACCCCTGTTAAAAGGGAATGAACCCATTTTTTTCTTTTCATGAGGAACTTCTCTGGCTTAGGATGATTGTGATTTTCGGCTCTTACGAAGAAAAAAGGGGAGAACAAGCTCTCCCCCTTAAAATGTTTTCGTTAGAACTTAATACCCAGTGAAAAACGCATGGTTTCTGCAAGCGGATGATCTTTACTGGCCGAAATGTAACTAAAATCGATATTGAAGAGATTAAACCCGATTCCACCACCAAAGGTCAAGAACTTACGTGCACCAAATTTCGGATCTTCGTAAAAATAGCCTACGCGTAACGCAATGAGCGAACCATAGCTGTATTCCAGACCTACCGAATGGGTAAACTTACGCAAACGATCGCTTAAAGAGCCTTTAACCCAGGTTGAATAGAAAGCTGCTTTGAACACGCCGTCGGAGGTACCGTCTTTGTAGCGATACACCAACAGGCGGTTGACATCGTACACTACAGTAATTTTGTTAAAGCCGTCGTCATAAGCCTTGTAGGCAAGGCCTAAACGAAGATTGGTGGGCAAAGGATCGGCCTGTTTCCGGTCGATGTAGGTTACTTTTGGTCCAAAGTTCGAAAGATTGGCACCTAAATTCAGGCGATGATCGAAAATGGCATAATCCGGTGTCCACAGCACACCCACATCCACGGCAAAGGTTGTAGCCCGGCCGTCACGATTCTCCGAACCGACCGACACATTACTTAAATTACTCTGAATAAGCTTGGCATTAACACCCAATCCCAAATTCTCTTTGAGCTTAGTGGCGTAAGCCAGCGAAATGGCATATTCGAAGGAATCAAATGTTCCCAGTTGGTTGCCGGTCTCGTCGGTCCAGACGTTTTTACCCAAATTAAGGAAGGTGATGCTGGCGCCAAACATGCCAATTTCCGGAATGTAAAAGCGGGTCGCCGCATAATCGTAGAACAAATCGCTAAAATTGAATTGCGGTAACCAGCGCGAATGCATTAAAGAAATCTGATACTTCTTGTCCACCGCCGGGTCTTCATATTGGAAAGCCAAACCAGCCGGATTCCAGTAAATGGCCGTAGCATCATTGACCAAGGCTACGCCCGATTCCCCCATACCGCCGTTACGAGCCCCGGGAGCAATTAAAAGAAAAGGAACAGCCGCTTCACCTTGCGCAAACGCATTCTCACTCCAGATAGAAACAAACAAAGCAGCAAGAACCACAACAACAAGTTTTTTCATATTACACCTCCAAAATAAAATACCGGTTTATTTGGATAGCCTACCTTTACTTCCAAATAACCGGCATCTTAAAACACCTACAAACTGTTTGTTAAAGGCAGACTGATCCATTATTGTCATTAATTCAGAAATTCAGATTCAACAACATCCAAACGTATTAAAATCCTTTAACAAACAGCGTATAGGCGTTTCTCCACATTAATTATTATTTTGTGGTAAAATATACGGTTATCCAAAAATTTTGTCAAGGACTTTTTTAAGCCTTTTCAAAATTTTTGCGCTTCGTCAATAAGCATAATGGGAATATCGTCTTCAATTCTGAAAATAAGCCGGCAATTATGGCAAATGAGCTTATCTTCTTCTTTTTTATATTCCAATTCCCCTTTGCATTTGGGACAAGCCAAAATTTCTAATAACGATTCGTCTAACACCCTGACACCTCTTTATTTTTTATCAACCCATTGCTTTTAAAAAAAATTCCGGCGGCCTGATCGGGCGGCCTTTTTTATTCATAAAAGCATGCACCGTGTAGCCCTGGCAAATTTCCGTATCATTTTTATAAATTTTGTAGTTTATACGAAAGCGCGCCTTTTTAAGTTCACCGAAACGCGCCCAAACCGTAACTTCGTCATCAAAATAGGCCGGCTTAAAGTAAGAAGCCTGTATTTCCAGCACCGGAAGCAGATATCCGTCTTTTTCCATCTGCGCATAATTCAGGCCTACTTTACGCATCAGTTCAATTCGTGCCATTTCGAACCACAACACATAAACCGAATGGTGCGCAAATCCCATCTGATCGGTTTCGGCATAGCGCACTCTTACACGAACCGCATGTTCCATTATTCCGTCCAGGCACCCATTTTGCTGAATTTTTCCATGCGTTGTTCCAACAACTTGTCCGTAGGAATTTTGACCAGCTCACGCAAGTGTCTTAAAATTGCCTCTTTTACCGCATTGGCTGCAGCATCGTAATCCCGATTGGCACCGCCCTCCGGTTCTTTGATTATTTCGTCAATAATTCCCAGATTCAAAAGATCGGGCGCAGTTACTTTCATTGCTTCCGCAGCCTGAGGCGCATAAGCCGCATCGCGCCATAAAATGGCCGCACATCCTTCGGGACTGATCACGGAATACCATGAATTTTCCATCATCAAAATGCGATCGCCCACGCCAATGCCCAATGCTCCCCCCGAGGCGCCTTCGCCAATAATCACATTAATAATGGGCACGGGCAGACGGGCCATTTTAAACAAATTGTAGGCGATAGCCTCGGCCTGACCGCGTTCTTCGGCACCAATGCCCGGATAGGCCCCGGGTGTATCGATTAAGGTAATAACCGGCTTGTTAAATTTTGCGGCCAAATCGAACAAACGCAACGCCTTACGATACCCTTCGGGATGGGGCATCCCAAAGTTGCGATGGAGATTCTCTTTGGTATCCCGACCTTTTTGCTGTCCGATAATGACAACCGTAAACTCTTCGAGACGTGCCAATCCGGCGATAATGGCCTTATCATCGGCAAAACGTCGATCTCCATGCAGTTCTTCGAAATACGGGCACATGCGCGCAATGTAGTCCATTGTGTAGGGACGCTGCGGATGACGCGCCAACTGCACCCGCTGCCAACGGGTTAAATTGGAATAGATTTCCCGACGTAGCTGTGCCGCTTTTTCTTCAAGTCGTTGAATGTCGTCTTCCAATTCCAACCCGCTCTTCTGAGCATATTCCCGCATTTCGGCAATTTTCTGTTCCAGAACGGAGATGGGTTTTTCAAACTCCAGGACAAACTGTCTATTTTTCTTGGCCATAACTTTCCACCTAAAGTTTTTTTATTAAACTCAAAAAGCGTAACTTCCACACCAAAAAAACGGCTTCCCACATAATTCTGCGCGAAAGCTTGGATTCGCCGTACACCCGATCTACAAAGATGATGGGAATTTCTTTAATGCGAAATCCCTTTTTCCATGCCTTGTAATTCAATTCGATTTGAAAGGCATAGCCATTGGATTTAATGCGTCGGAAATCGATGGCTTCCAGAACCTGGCGCCGAAAACATTTGAACCCTCCCGTGCAATCGCGAATAGGGATACCGGTAATTACCCGGGTGTACACATTAGCAAAATAGCTCAGGAGCAAACGCTTTAAAGGCCAGTTGATGACGTTTACCCCTTTGATGTAACGCGAACCAATTACCAGATCATAGTCATCCATTTCCTTTAAAAAATTGGGCAATTCTTTCGGATCGTGGGAGAAATCCGCGTCCATTTCGAAAATGTATTCAAAACCCATATCCAACGCAACTTTAAATCCGTCGATGTAGGCGCGTCCGAGGCCGTTTTTTTCGGCCCGTTGTAAAAGATGGACATTGGGATTTTGCTCCATCTGTTTTTTGATGATGTCCGCCGTGCCATCGGGCGAATTGTCATCAACAAACAAAATATGGATTTGCGGCACATGTTTAAAAATTTCGGGGATTAACCGTTCTACATTTTGCGCCTCGTTGTAAGTAGGAATAACCACAACGGCTTTTTGCGGATCAGCCATAATTTATTTCAATTCCTCTTTTAATAATTGCAGGGCCTCTCTCATGGAATGCGGTTCCCAACCGGTGTAATTGATCAATTTGTAGATTCTGAAAGAAGAATTCATGGGTCGGGGCGCTTTCTGCTTCAATTCTTTGGTTTTTATGCGTTCGATTAAAGAGCCGTCCAGATCGAAAACTTCGGCAATTAATTGGGCAAAATCGTAGCGGGAAAGGATATCCGGGCCCGAGACATGGAACAGCCCATACGCTTCTTTTTCGATCAAACGATCTACGGCTTCGCAAAAATCCGGCGCATAGGTGGGGCTGCCGATCTGGTCGTCCACAACGCGAATTTTACGGCCGTTTGCCAACTGATCGATGGTCCAGGTTACAAAATTCGGACGTATTTTGTGGCCCGCGCCAAACAACACCTGTGTACGTGCGATGATGTATTCCAGATTGGAATTTTCAACGACCTTTTCTGCCGCATATTTGCTGCGTGCGTAATTTCCCCGCGGATTGGGAGTATCGTTTTCGCTGTAAGGGCCGTTTTCGCCGTCAAACACGTAGTCGGTGGAAACATGCACCAAAAGCGGTTTGACGGAAGCCGCACCGTCCACAATATTTTCCACTCCGCGCACGTTAATATTCCAGCAAGGTTCCGGTTCGTCTTCGCAGCCATCCACATTGGTGTAGGCAGCCGTATTCAAAATGATTGTTGGCTGTACCTGATGGATTAACTCCGCAATTTCCATCCGATTGGTCAAATCGGCCTGATAATAGGGAATCCCCAGATTGGAAAGATAATTTTCTTTTTCCGCTGAGGTTCCGATTACCTCAAATTTTTTGTGGAAATGCCGAACGGCATTTTGACCCAAAAGCCCGTTCGAGCCAAATATTAAAATTCTATGCATGCCTTATTCCCCGCTTTTTTTCAACATTTGCTGTAACCAGCGATATTCTGCTAACCCTTTTTTGCTTCCGGCAATTCCCGCCACCAAATTCGCCGTTTTCGCCGCATTGATGATGTTTTGCGTTCTGCCGTACTCATAGGCAAAAGCCGCCAAAAACACATCCCCGCATCCCGTAGGATCTACCACGTTTATTTCTGCTGCCGGCATTTCAATTTTTACGATTTCGTTCTTTTCGCGATAAACGCTCAAACTTCCTTTATCACCCAAGGTTAAATTAATAATTTTGTTTTGATCAAAGCAATACTTGTTGTAAAAAGTGATTAATTCTCCGCTGCAAATCAATTCGAATTCTTTGCGATTGCACTGAATAATATCCGGAATTTGCAGCCATTCGTGCAATCCCTCGGGCTTACGCAACACCCGACGGCCGTCCGGCTCGCGTCCCAGCGTTAAGCTGTGAATATCCATGCTTAAAATGCCGTGGTAATTTTGGGCAAAGCTCTGCAAAGCTTTGCGCTCCACATCCCAGCCCGAAATAAAATTCACCACAAACACATCGGCCTCGGCAAAGGGCATAATATGCTGCCCAGAAAGCGGCGGAAAGGGATTTAGCGAAAACTCAGTGCGCTCGTGAGCCGATGTGTAACGTAGTTCCACCCGATTATTCGGCCGGGCTATCGGGTACAGGCCTTCCAATGTAACGCGCTTATCCCCGGCAAGCCACGTCTTCACCCGCTCGTAAATATCATTTCCCACATAACTAATGGGAATAATGGTGTCTTCCTCGCCGCACAAAGCCCGCAGCGTTTCAACAGAATAAAACAATCCGCCAAAGCTCTCGGTTAGCTGGCCGTCTATTGATATTATGCGATCTTCTACAATCGTTCCTAAAACAGCAATTTTCAATGAACTTTTCTCCTTGTCCGAAGCGCAATGCTAATTTTTTGCTTTTTCGTCCACAATGCGAAACGTGTGGGCAATGACCTCCAGTTGATCCAGATAGGGCTTTTTGGGATAACGCGGCGCCATCACCGCAATATCGACAAAGTACAATGACGAATCGGCCGGATGATCGATTACGTATGTTCGAAACGGACCACCGACCCAAACGGAATCGTTACGCCAGATTCCCACCATTTTGTACGTTTTTTGCCCGTTTATCTGCCCGAGAGTTAAATACGAATTATCCCGCACCACATAATCACCCTGATAGTATTTTTTTGTGTAAGTGTCGCGAATATCGGCCAGCTTATCAAATGTCATCAGGGAACTGTCGCCTTTTATTTTCCAGATGGCTACCCAGCGATCCGGATCGAAACGGCGCAACCAAAGGAAGTGATGAGCCACATCCTGAATGGCCACAAAATAGTCATGTTGCACTCTCACCGTAAATCCGAAATTTTTGGCAAGCAATTCTTCCACATCTTTTTGCTCGCCTTTGTCAAACATATCTTTTTCCAGACGGGCGTAATACTTTTTTTCGAATGTGGCATAAATTTGATCTTGCAAACGCTTAAAATTTTCTTTGAACGTCTTAATATCCCTGGCCAGCATAAACAGCCCAATTTGATCTTTAGCGAACAGATCGTTTTGATAGACGTAAAAATAGCGGTTTTCCTTCACACCGTCTTTAAAATTTGCCGGCAAAACCTGCTCCAGGTATTCATTCACCGCGCCCTTGGCGCCTTCGATGCCGATAAAGAACAAATTCATGCGGGCTTTGTATTCATGCAACAAATTAAGAGGTACATAGGTAATTTCGAACTTTTTTTCCGAACGGGGAGTAACCACTTCTCCTTCAAATTTGTCGCGAACCTGCTGGCGTACCTGTTCCCAGACACTGGTATCGGCAAAAACAAAAATACGGTAGGGATATCCCATGGTCGTGCGCCCGATGTCGCATGCGGAAAACAGAGAAAAACCCAATATTCCCATGCCTAAAAACCCCGCAACCAAAACGGCGGCGAACAGCGACGACTTTTTAAGGATCCGATTCCAAAACATCTTTTACTCCTACTTTATCTTTACGCTTTTGCAGCATAAAAATCAAACCGCCCCAGATAGAAACCAGCATGGGAATAATAACGTTCATAAACGAAAGCGACAGGGCTTCTGCCGGGCCAATACCGATTTGCCCCAATAAACTTACAAACCCCAAATCACGAATTCCCAGACCATTGATTGAGGGCAACATCGTAATAACAAACGTAATGGGCACCACCATAAATAAGTAGCCCAAGCTTACAGGAATACCAAACGCACGCGCCAGGAAGTAGTTCATAATAACAATTAAGGACTGTGAAACAAGCGAAAAGAAAAAAATCAGTCCTAAAATTTTATGGTGTTCTTTTAAAACATGCACCGCTTCGAACAATTTATTGAATTTTTCGCCGATCTTAAAAATGGTAAATTTGTCGAACAGCCGCAAGATGAACTGAAACGAACGATCACGCAATAAGCTCACAAAAAAAAGAATGATGCCTGCCAGTAAGACAATTGCAGAATACATGAGGCGTGCATCGTGAAATTGCCGGGAAACATAAAACAACGCCCAGATGCCAAGCACCAGAGTGGCGGCAATTCCCACAATGCGCTCCACAATAACCGAGGCAAACCCGCTGGTGCGATCGCCCGAGGCCTCGATAACTTTGTAAATACGCATCACATCACCACCGATGCTGGAAGGCAAAAAATTATTAAAGAACATCCCGATCAAGTAAAATCCGTACAAACGGCTTAACGAAAGCTGTACCCCGTAGCCCCGCAATAAAGTTTGCCAGCGCATGGCAAGAAACAGCACGGCCAGCAAAATGGCGACAATACTTAACGCCAGAAAAGCCAGCCCGTGCTGCGATTGAATTTTGGCAAACACCGCAAAAACACGGGCCGGTTGCGCTCTATAAACCAAATAAGCTAACAGACCAAGCGAAACAACAATTTTTAATAGGTTCTTTACCGCCTGCATCGACCTACTGTTTTATTGTTTTCGTTTTATAGGCATCCAGCATGCGCCGTGCCGTCTTGTCACCGGGGAAGAGTTTAAGCCAATTCTCCAGAGCGCGCACAATTTTCTTCTTTTCTCCCTCTTGCTGATAGGCATTGATCAGCATACCCAACGTCCGCGGATCGGTCGGATTCAGTTCGTACGCCTTTTCCAGCAACGGAAGTGCATATTTTGCGCGACGCATGCGTAACAACTGTTCGGCAACCACCGGTAAATCAGCCACACGATTGTCGTTTTTCAACAGGCTATCAAGATAGGCCGAATCGGCCGCTACACGGTACGCTTCCGCCGCCAATTCGATCATGCGGTTCGTCCACGGAACCACATCCGGGCTGATGGTTTTATTCATAAAGCGCAATATTTTTTTGACCTGATCGAGCTCTCCTTTGCGTGTGTAGTATTCGGCCAGTTCCAAAAAGCCCGAACGATAGTTCTGCAACAGGGATTTGATGTTCCAGTTAAAGTACACCTTCGGATTATTCAGATTGCGGTACTTGTAAACATGGAACAGATTCTTTTCCAGATTTGTGGGAGAAATGCGCCAATTTTTGAATGGTACCATTTTCATGACCAGCCCGTCCATGCGGAAATAGCTGGCCAACTCACCCAACATATTGCTGCGCGGTACCGTTACGGCAAAGTAAACCGGTTTGCGCCATTTATTTGCAGCCAGAATGTTCAAAATCATCCAATCCTGCGTACGCAAATAACCCTGCCCGTACGGTGACTTTAATGTGGGTTTCACGGTAAATTCAATTTTTTCGGGTGCTTTGGTGTTCACCCCATATTCTTTATTGAATAATTCCGCCGCTTTTTCGGCGACTTCCTTCGGTACTTTAAGCGTGTATTTGCCGGTTTTCCAGGGACGAATGCCCACATGCTGTAATTCAAAATCGTTGATGCGCATGGGGACCCGCGGTTCCCAGTCACGCAATTGCTTAATGTACCAATCGGTATTCAGCAAGCTCAAATTTACGATACGCACATCTTTGCGAATGTGCTCCACTTCCTGCAAATACCAGAGAGGGAAGGTATCGTTATCACCGTTGGTAAACAAAATGGCATTGGGCTCGCACGACATGAGCATGTTGTACGAGTAGTCCCAGGCTACGTAATTGCCGGCACGGCTTTGCGGATGGAAATTTTTAGCCAGCATATTGCCGGGCACAATCAAAAGCAAAAGCACGAAAAGCGCCACCTGATATTTGGCCGCTTTTTCTTTTAGGTACATCCGCAAAAGCTCCATCAGCCCGGCAAAGCCGAGCCCAACCCAAAGGCTATAGGCAAAAAAGCTCCCCACATAACTGTAATCACGTTCCCTGGGCTGCGGATCGGGCTGGTTCAAATAAAGCACAATTGCCAGCCCCGTCATAAAGAACAAAGCGAACACGGCAAAAGCACGTTTGGGATCGCGTTTAAAATGCCAGAACAGTCCCACCAGTCCCAAGAGTAAAGGCAAGGCAAAAAACTTCGAAGGATCCACATGATATTCATCGTCGCCCAGCCCTACGAATTGCCACAGAAAATAACGATTGTACATTTTATTGATCTGATAATTCCAGAAGAAGTCCCATACACTGTCGTAATTTTTAGCGTTTTCGGAATTGCGCCACGTGTCGTATCGATCCAATATGGAATGTTCGCCGTACTGTTCGCGCTTCATGTAATAAACAAACCGCTCCACTGTTTCCGGATCGTTTTCGTCAATGGCCGGGTCCAATCCGGAACGAATGTAAATCATGGAATAGGTGGAATAGCCAATCATGATGAGAAGCAGCGAATTAAAAACAAGGATGTAAATGTGACGGTGATTTTTAATCGACCAATAGCTAAAATACAAAACGGCGAGAAAAATAATAGCCAAACCGGTAAAGCCAATGTAAAGTGCCAGTTGCGGCAAATAAATAACCAACCCGGGATAAATGGCCAACATAATCACCCCGGTAATAACCATCATTAAAATGAAGCTTTTGGTGTTTACCTCAAACTTTTTGTAGTAAATAATCAAGGCAACAAACGGAATAGCCAAAACATTCAACAAATGCACTCCAATGGCCAAACCGATCAAATAGGCAATCAGCAGCAGGTACCGTTCGTTTCCGGGCTCGTCGGCTTTTGTTGCCCAAACCAGAATGAGCCAAACTACCAGAGCCGTAAACAGCATGGAAGATGCGTACACTTCGGTTTCTACGGCATTAAACCAAAAACTGTGGGTAAAGGCAAAAGTTAGCGCACCTATCACACCGGAAAAAATCGCCATGTACCAATCCGACTTTTTTTTCAATTCACCCTTCCATTCGCGAATGAGATGCACAATGATCAAGTAAGTAAGCATCACCGTAAAGCCGCTGGCAAAAACGGAGATCAGATTCGTCCGCCAACCGTGATCCCCAAAGGGTAGAAAAGAAAATATGTGGCCCAGAATAAGGAACAGGGGGGAGCCAGGGGGATGGGGAACCCCGCCAATGTAACTACACGCAATAAATTCACCACAATCCCAGAACGACATGGTCGGTGCCATGGTCATCAAATACACAATTGTAGAAATGGCAAAAACAACAGCTGCAGCAATCCGATGTAAAGTTTTCATTTGCATTTGATATTACCCTCTATTTGAATTTATAAATGCAAAAACTACTGAAATTCCCTGTTATTAGCAAGTTGATTTTTCCCTTTCTTCATTGGCAATTTTCCCGGAACAAATCTATTTAATGCAAAAACGAAAAGAAGGTTCAAAATCGGGACGATGGAAAAGGGAGTGAGGCCCGGTAATCGTAAGCTATGTTTAAATTGAAAAGGCGGTTAATGTACTACTCTGCGGAAAAGCCGTTGATTGGTTTGAAAGTTGAATTGTTGAATCGTTGAATGGTTCACGGTGGAGTTTCATTCTGCGCGCAGATCACGCGGATTAGCGCTGATTCTTTTCTGCGCCTATCTGCGGAATCTGCGAGAGGCCGATTGCTCGAATTGCTAATCG
>CAYXUS010000024.1:0-3781 GCA_964468415.1 uncultured Caldithrix sp. | reverse complement strand
CCGAACCGGTAGGAATCGATCAGAGACAACCTTCGTTGGTTTCTGAGTTTAGAATATTGCAAAATTATCCCAATCCCTTCAACGCACGTACAACGGTAATTTATTCTTTAGCCGAAAAACAGAACGTGCGCTTTACCTTGTTCAATATTTTAGGGCAAAAGATTAAAAATTGGCAACTTCCCGCTCAGATGCCCGGTAAGCACAAACTCGTTCTGGATTTTTCCGATTTTTCGGCAGGAGTGTATTTTCTGAAAATGCAGAGCGGAAACAGAATTTCCGGCAGAAAGATGGTTTACATTCCATAGGGCGACATGAAAAACCCGAAAACTTCGGGCAAAAATATGAATCGACTCAAAGAAGCAGAAAAAATATTCCGGTTTGCCTAAATTTTGATTTTCTACCCAATTTCCTTTATTTGCGAATGGGCCTGTCCGTTGATTTTGTTTCGTCTGTTCCGGGATTTGCTTCTTCCTTTGTTGCTTACTTTTTAACTAATTCGTAAATTCACAATTCAGGACAAAGTCAATAAGGAAAGGATTGCATACAATGAAAATCTTATCTGACCGCGGGCAGGCCATGCCCCCTTCACCCATCCGCAAATTAGTACCGTTTGCCGATCAAGCCAAGGAACGTGGTGTTCATGTTTACCATTTGAACATCGGGCAGCCCGATATCAAAACGCCGGATACGTTCATGAATCCCATAAAAAATCTGGACATGCCTGTTTTGGCCTACGGGCCTTCGGCCGGTCTTACTTCTTTGCGGAAAAAACTGGCCGAATATTACCGGAGATTCGATATCGACGTTTCGTACGAAAACATTCTGGTGACTACCGGCGGTAGCGAAGCGATCATCTTTGCTCTGATGGCCATTTGCGATCCGGGTGACGAAATCATCATTCCCGAGCCGTTTTACACCAATTACAACGGATTTGCCGTGGAAGCGGGGGTGAACATTGTGCCCATCACGTCCAAAATCGAAGATGATTTTCAACTGCCGCCCATCGAATCCATTGCCGAAAAAATCACCGAACGCACGCGCGGCATCATGATTTGCAACCCCAACAATCCCACGGGGTATGTGTATTCCAAAGAAGAACTGGAAGCCCTGCGTGAAATCGTCAAAAAACATGACATCTTTCTCCTTTCCGACGAAGTGTACCGCGAGTTCGTGTACGATGGCGGCAAAAGCATGTCCATCATGCAACTGGAAGGCATTGACGACCGTACCATCATGCTGGACAGCGTTTCCAAACGCTACTCGGCCTGCGGGGCACGCATTGGCATGATTGTTTCCCGAAATCAGCAGGTGATCGATGCTTGCTTGCGCTTTGGCATGGCACGGCTGTGTCCGCCCACCATTGAACAAATCGGTACAGAGGCCGGTATCGACACGCCACAGGAATATTTTGACGAAGTCATCGCCGAATACACCGAGCGACGGAACGTAATGGTGGACATGTTGCGCCAAATGCCGGGAGTGGTGGCGCCCATGCCCAAAGGTGCCTTTTACCTGGTGGTTAAACTGCCGGTAGACGATGCCGATAAATTTGCGCAATGGCTGCTCACCGATTTTAATGTGGACAATGAAACGGTGATGATTGCCCCGGCTAACGGATTCTATTCCACGCCCGGGCTGGGCAAGGACGAAGTACGTATTGCTTACGTATTAAATGTGGATGACATCAAAAAATCGATGCACATTTTAGCCGAAGCGCTGCAAAAATATCCCGGCCGAACGGTTTAACAACGCACGATCCCGCCCGGATGTCCTGCCGTCCGGGCTTTTTTATTTGTGAGGACTTCATGAGTAAGAACATCGAAATCAAAGCCCGTTATCCCGATTTGCAAAAAGCCGAACGATTGGCACAACAGCTTGAAGCCGTTTTTTCGGGGACGGATGAACAGCGCGATACGTTTTTCCGCGTACCCAAAGGGCGTCTCAAATTGCGGGAGTCTTCTTTAAACGGAACCATGCTCATTCCTTACCTGCGTCCCGATCGCTCCGAAGCTAAGGATTCCCGTTACGTGCTGTTGCCGGTCGCGGATGTTTTAGCCACAAAAGCGTTGTTCGACGAAATGTTCGGCACCTGGCTGGTTGTGGAAAAAACCCGACGCATCTACCTTTACCGAAATGTGCGCATCCATCTGGATAGTGTGAAAGGTCTGGGAAACTTTTTAGAGTTCGAAGCCGTTGTAGATGAGAAAAACGACGCGCAGGTCAGTCGCAAGCGTCTTGAAGAGCTTAAGGCCCACTTTGGTCTTAAGGCAGAAGACTTGCTTGCCGGGGCCTACGCCGATTTACTTAATGATCTTTGACTTTAATGAGGAAATTCTATGTTCAAATTTTTAGAAAAGATGAAACAATCCGGTCCATCGGCACAAAACGTTTCCGATTACGATATTATGGTGGCCACGGCCGGTTTGTTTTTGGAAATCGTCAATGCCGATTTTAAAGTGGACGCCAAAGAAGAAGTGCAACTCCGGGAGTTGCTCAAAAATCGCTTCCGACTGTCCGAAGCCGATCTGAACGAACTGATTGCCTACGCGCATCAGGATCGGGAAAAGCGGCAGGACATCTGGCAGTTTGCCTCCCGCTTAAAGGATCATTTGCCGCGGGAAAAACGTCTGGGAATTTTGCGCGATTTGTGGCGTTTGATTTACGCCGACGGACGCCTGGATATGTACGAAGACGCCTTGATCCGCAAAATTACCGAACTCTTGGGGCTGGATCATGCCGAAATGATTGAAGCCAAGTTGCGTGTACAGCGTGAATTCGAAAAATAATCCGATGACGTTTTTAAGCAAATCTGCTCTCTCAATACCCGTTTCTACCGGTATTCATTCCGGCTTAATGTTTTCTTTTGCTTTTGAGGCAAAACCATCCTGTACTAACTGATACTGCCCGGGAGTAAACCAAACCGCCATGGCAAAAACAAACAACACCAGTGGCAAATAAAACAAAAACCACTCTGCACCCATTCCTTTACTCAGACCCTCGTAAAGCAAAAACGCCGATCCCCCGCCGCCAATTAAAAAATTTAAAACGTAACGTACAGGCGTCATTTTAAGGCGGGCATGGCAGTGGGGACAAACATACTCCGGTCCGACGGGTACACCAAAAAACAACCAGTTTTTTTCAATCGGTTGTCCGCAAAAAGGACATTCGTGTGTCATGATGCAAACTCCTGCGGAAATAGTACGAAAAGAAATGCTTTACAGAGAAGATACGAAGTTAGAGGAACATTGACAACAGATTCTTGTTGTCATTAAAATTTCGGGCAAGCTGTGCCTTAATTCGGTCGCGTTATTCCAGCCCCAAATCCTTCTTCAGCTTTTTGATCTCCCTAAGCGGCAAACCCGTAACACGACGAACAAAATCTTCTCCCAAACCTTCTTTTAACAGTTCCGTGGCTGTTTTTAACAGGCCTTCCTTTTTACCTTCTTTTTTTCCTTTTTCTTCCCACTTTTTCCTTATGTCTCGCAATGTTTCGGACAACATATTACTGCCCTCTTTATTGGTTATTATTTGCCCGATCGGAATCCCTTCGATGTGCTCGCGCTTTAACTGCATTTCGAGCCAATCCGCAAACGATTTATTAATTCCTTGTCCGCTTCCTGTTTTACTATCCCGATCATCTCCTCAAATACGCTCTCCAACTCCTTTTCGTTCCGGGCCTTCTCAAGCAGAAAAATGGCCGTTATTAAATTGTTCTTGAGCTTAACCAAACTGCGCTTGCTGAAACCGCCGATATCAATCGTAAAATATTTAAAGCGTATCA
>CAYXUS010000023.1:0-13729 GCA_964468415.1 uncultured Caldithrix sp. | reverse complement strand
GTTGCCCCCATAGATTTCAAGATGCCAATTTCACGCGTTTTTTCCATCACCACCATGATTAGCGAACTAATAATATTGAAGGCAGCCACCATAATGATCAAACTGAGAATGACAAACGCACCCCATTTTTCTATTTCCATCCAGGAGTACAGCGAACGATTGAGCTGAAACCACGTTTCCGTGGTGTAGGGATAGCCCAGGCGTTCTTCCAGTTCGGCGGCAACCTGTGCCGCCTTGCGGTAGTCATCCAGTTTGATTTCGATCCAGGTAACCCCTTTTAACCCGAACAATTTACGCGCATCTTGCAAAGCAATGTAGGAAAGCGTTTTATCGTATTCGTAGTAACCAATTTCCACCAATCCGGCCACGTAAAACTGCATTACGCGGGGCTGACTAAAAATACCGCCCTCTTTCGGCATGGTCCACAAGGTGACCACGTCTCCGATGTGCGTAGCGTACAGGGCATCGGCCAGATAGCGCCCCAGCACAATGCCAGGCAGCATTTTCCCGTGAATGAGTCGTGGAGAAAAATCCAGACTGCCCAGCACAATTTTATCTTTCAGATCGGTTACTTTATCTGCCAGATCGGGTTCAATGGCCTTGACCACTGTGGCGTACTGGCGTTGCTTGCCGGAAATCATCCCTTTGTCCATAATCACCGGAGAAGCCCCGATGACATGCTTTGTGTGCCGCACTAAATTCAAAAGAGAATCGGTACGGGTAATCGGCTCCAGATAAAATTTACGCAGGCGTAAATGGGCATCGGCTCCGAGCAAACGTGAACGTACTTCCTGTTCAAAGCCGTTCATCACCGAAAGCACCAGGATAAGTGCCGTCACCCCGATCATTACCCCGCCAATGGAAACGTAGGTAATAATGGAAATAAAGCCCGTACGCCGTTTGGCTTTAAAATAGCGTTTGGCGATAAAAAATTCGAAAGAGTTCATTTGTTCTCCGGTCTCATTTGCGGGAAGAGGATCACATCGCGGATGCTGGGCTGATTGGTCAGCAGCATGACCATACGGTCGATGCCAATACCTAATCCGGCCGTGGGCGGCATGCCGTATTCCAGAGCACGGATGTAATCTTCGTCCATCATTTGCGCCTCGTCGTCACCCCGCTCCCGTAATTTCAGTTGTTCTTCAAAACGTTGTTTTTGGTCGATCGGATCGTTCAATTCGCTAAAAGCATTGGCAACCTCTTTACCGGCAATAATCGGTTCAAAGCGTTCTACCAGGCCTTCCTTTTCCCGATGTTTTTTGGCCAAAGGCGACATCTCAATGGGATAATCGTAAATGAATGTGGGCTGAATCAGTTTGGGCTCAACCAATTCGCCAAAAATTTCATCGATGATTTTTCCCTTTCCCATTTCCGGCGTAATTTCCACATCCAATTTTTTGGCAGTTTCCCGCAATTGGGCCTCGTCCATTTGCGAGATGTCCACTCCGGCAAACTTTTCGATCGATTCGTACATGGTCAGCCGGTCCCAGGGCGGGGTTAAATCGATTTCGTATTCTTTGAATTTAATTTTGGTGGTACCCAAAACCTCTTTGGCCACAAAGGCAAACAATTCTTCCACAAAATCCATCATCCATTTGTAATCTTTGTAAGCCACATAAAGTTCCAGCAAAGTAAATTCCGGATTGTGAAAGCGATCCATGCCCTCGTTGCGAAAGTCCTTGGCAAATTCGTAAACCCGTTCGAAGCCTCCCACAATAAGGCGTTTTAGATACAACTCATTGGCAATGCGCAAGTAAAGCTTACGATCCAGTGCATTGTGATGGGTCACAAAGGGACGAGCCGTTGCGCCGCCGTAAATGGGTTGCAGAATGGGCGTTTCCACTTCCAGAAAGTCACGGGCATCAAGAAATTGGCGAATGGCCCGTACGATTTTTGTGCGTTTCACGAACACATCTTTTACTTCGGGATTCACGATCAAATCCACATAACGCTGACGGTAGCGCATCTCTTTGTCGGCGAATTGGTCGTAAACGATTTTTTTGCCGTCTTCTTCTTTTTCTTTCACAATCGGCAGGGGACGCAAAGATTTGGCCAGTAATTGAAATTCCCGCGCAAAAACCGAAATTTCTCCGGTACGGGTTTTAAAAACTTCGCCTTTAATTCCGATTAAATCACCGATGTCCAGCATTTTAAAAACTTCGAAATTTTCATCGCCAATTTCATTCTTGCGCACGTACACCTGAATGCGCCCCAGTTCATCCTGCACATCGCAAAAGGCCGCTTTGCCCATTAGCCGCACCGACATCATGCGCCCGGCAATGGAAACCGTTTGCTTTTCCAATTCGTCAAAATGTTCCTTAATTTCCAGCGACTTGTGGGTTTGGTCGTAGGAATAGGGATAAGGATTGATTCCCAGTTCCTTTAATCGATTTAGCTTTTCAAAGCGTACTTTCATTAATTGGTTAAAATCTTCCACAATCTATCTCCTCGCTATTATTTTTATTTCGAACTTCCAAATTGCACCAAATATTTTTCGATAAAGGGGTAAATATCGCCGTCCATCACCTGCTGAATGTTACTGGTTTCATAGTTGGTACGGTGATCTTTAACCATGTTGTACGGATGGAATACGTACGAACGGATTTGGCTTCCCCAGGCAATATCGCGTTTGCTCTCTTCGTATTCCTTTACCTTTTCCTGCTGTTCTTTCAATTTTAACTGATACAAACGGGCAGCCAAAATTTTCAAAGCGTTGGCTTTGTTTTTGTGTTGCGAACGTTCGTTCTGGCACTGTACCACAATTCCCGTAGGGATGTGTGTAATGCGAATAGCCGAGTCGGTTTTGTTGACGTGCTGTCCTCCGGCTCCACTGGCCCGATAGGTATCGATGCGTAAATCGGCAGGATTGATTTCCACATCGATATTTTCGTCAATTTCGGGTAACACAAATACCGAGGCAAACGATGTATGGCGGCGTTTGTTTGCATCGAAAGGGGAAATGCGGACCAAACGGTGTACCCCGTTTTCCGCTTTCAGATACCCGTAGGCATAATCGCCTTTTATTTCAATCGTCACACTTTTAATACCGGCTTCGTCCCCGGCCTGATAATCCAGCACCTCGGTTTCAAAGCCCTGACGCTCGGCAAAACGCAAATACATACGCATAAGCATCGAAGCCCAATCCTGACTTTCCGTTCCGCCGGCCCCGGGATGAATGGTCAAAATAGCGTTTTTGGGATCGTCTTTCCCGCTGAGCATGCGTTTAAATTCGATGGCGGCAATTGCCTGGCCCGTAGCCTTCAAATGTTCTTGCAGTTCTTTGGCCAGCTCTTCCGAATTTTCTTCTTCCAACATTTCCAGCAAAACTTCGGCATCTTCCACCTTGCTTTGGGCTTCTTGCCAGCTTTCCACCCAGCTTTTCAACAAATTGATTTCTTTTAAAACTTCCTGGGCTTTTGCCTGATCGTTCCAGAAGCCGTCTTCGGTAGTTTTTGCCTCCAGTTGTTTGATTTTTTCTTTTTTGCCATCTACGTCAAAGATAACCTCGTAAGGCAGCCAGACGTTCTTTAAAATTATCTATCTGTTCATGATAATTTTTTTCCATATCATCTCCGTTTTTGTTTTAGGAACAAAACCATCCGGATTTTGCATTAAAGTAGGCCAAATTTAAAGGATTGGGCAATGAGAGGCAAGGTTAAAAACAAAAAAGCCCGACCGAACGGCCGGGCTTTTACATTTATTTTTCTTCCTGAAGAATTTGCTTGAGTTGTTCCAGCTCTTTTTCGGCCTGCTCGCGTTCACGTTTCAATTTTTCCAGCTCTTCCTGTACATCACGAGAGCGATCCTTTTCTTCCACGATTTTCTGGAAGAACTCCACACGTTTCTTGAATTTTTCTTTTTCCAGCTCGGCGCTGCTCAAACGACGGGTCGTCAATGGGAATATCTGGATAGCAACCCCCATGTGCATGCGCCAGGAGCAATAATTGGGCAAGTCAAAATTCGGATTGGTTTTCTCTGGAACCAGGGTATAATCGGTTTCATCATCATCTTTGGACACGCGAATATCAATGCCTAAATCCGCGGAAAGCCAGGGTAAGGCCTTAAAGCGAATACTCGGAGAAACATAAGTGTAATTTTCACGGCTGTAAACAAACGGGTCGGGCTGGTTAAGGAATGCAATGCCCGAAACTTCCAATTGGTAGTCAAACATATCGGTGGGGTACACCAAACCAAAAGCATATTGCAGCTCAGAAGAATTCTTTGTGGCATCGTAATACTTGCCATTTTCGTTGTAAACCGTTCGGCCGGCTTCCATGTGGTTCCAATAGCCCAAATTCAAATGTACGCTAAAGGAGCGATCCGGCAAATACGGGTCCAGATAGTACGACATCAAGCCCGTCATACCAAATTCTACCGCACCGCTGGTATATTCCACAAAAGGATAGTTGTGTTTTTCACCGGTAGGAATGCGTGTATTCAACATCATACCAAGATAAAGTTTGTTTTCCATGAAGCCAAAAGAACCAGTCTTCAAGCTAACAAAAATGTCATCGGGCAGGTTGTATTCATTGGAATAATGCGTATCTTGATAAATACGCGGAGAAAGAATGAGATCGAGGTTGTCAATAATACCCCAGCTCAAACTTGTTTGGCCCACAACCAGCCAGTAATTCGCTGCATGAAAATTTTGTGGCGGTTGCCCGGAGCCCACAAACTCGGTGGCCCGTGTAAAAAAATTCATTTCGGAATTTAACGTCACAAAACCTTTACTCAAAGTCCTTGCCGTTTGTGTGTGCAACAAACTTTTACTTCCCATCGGCGGCTGGCTGTAAGCAAACGTCACAAATAACGCCAAAAGGATTAGGCTGACTTTTTTCATCTCAACCTCCCTGAAAAAACTTTATTCGCTTAATAATTAATGTTCGGTTGTTCGCGTGTTAGCTTTAATTTATTTCAACTTAGAAAACTTTTTAATCTTCTTCCAATATTTTTTTCAAATCTTTGATCTCTTTTTCCGCTTCTTTGCGTAATTTGCGCAGACTTTCGATTTCGGACTGCACCGATTTCGCTTTTTCTTTTTCTTTTAACACCGTTTCAAAGAAATCTTTCTTTTGTTCGATTTGTTCTCTTTCGTACACATCCACAGGTTTACGGTTTTGCTGGCCGGCAAATTTCAGACTAAAATTTGCCCCCATGTGAATCCGCCATGAGGGATAATTTTTGGGCATATCCACGCGTTGCGAAATATCGGGAATAATCGGCTCCGTCCATTGACGAACGGAAGGCGATAACCGAAAGTCAGCCCCGAGATCCAATGAGACCCAATCGGCCGGCTTATAACGCACACTGGGACTAAAAAAGGCCCATTCTTCCGCGCTGTAAACAAACGAATTGGGACGCTGCAAATACAGAATGCCCGATAGTTCGAATCTGAAATCAAACATGTCGGTCGGATAGACCGCAGCCAGCGCCATACGCAAATCCACGGAGTTTACCGTTGCATAAAGTTTTTCTCCTTTTTCGTGCAACACTCCCGAAGGATCGCGATAATTACTTTCATATTCATAAACCGCACGTCCCTTTTCGTTGTGGTTCCAGATTCCGATATTGTAATGCACACTAAACGTACGATCCGGGAAATAAGGATCCAGATAAAAAGAGACCGCACCCAAGAACGAATATTCAAATGCGCCACTGGCATATTCTGCAAAGGGATAATTGTGTTTTTCACCGACCGGAATGCGGAAACTGGTTAAAAGTGCTCCGTTAAAAAAGCCGTCACCAAAGGCAAAAGAGCCTGCACGAAATGTTAAAAATATGTCATCCGGCAAATTGAACTCATTGCTATAGTGGGTATCCTGATACACGCGAATCCCCAGAGTGGCATCAAAATGATCGGCAATACCATAGGTAAAAGCTGTATTTCCGGCAACAAGCCAGTAATTAACGGCCTGGAAATCTTGCGGTTTCAAGTTTCCGACAAAGTCACCAACTTTCGTAAAGAAATTCATTTCGTTGTACATGTTTAGCCGACCGGGCTCTATTGTTTTGCCGGTTTGTGTGTAAAATAACGTACGATCGGCATTGGGTAACTGGCTGAAAGCTGGTACGATCACAAAAAGTGTGATGCTGAGTGCAAGAATAAAACGTTGTTTCATGATCTACTCCCAAATCAGATAAATGATTGTGTTCTGATTGGTTTTTTGTTAAAGATAGATAAAATTTTCTGAATTTTCAATAATTTACACGCGAAGCCAATACAAAAACATTGGCTATAATGGCTAAATCGCGAAAAATAGCCACCAATTTCGTAAAAATGTCCTGAATGCTGCCCGAGACGATTATGGTATCTCCGGGTTCTAACGGAGGAATCATGCTGCTATCCCCGGTCTTCAAAAACTTTTCCAGATTGACTTTTAAAACCTGCTGATTCTTTCGCACAATTCGAATGTCACTTAATCGTGCCGTACTCAACGGCCCACCAGCTGAAGAAATCAAATCGATTAAGGTGTAAGTGCTGGGAACGCTGTAAATTCCCGGCTTTAACACATGCCCCCACAAATTTACGGTTACCAGAAGTACATCTCCGTTGCCCAGAACATATTGGGCCGCTCTGTTTGCCGACTGAAAGTTTTGCGGCGATGTTTTATTGAAGAGCTTTCCGTAATCTTGTGCCTGTAATAATCCGGTAAATAATATGATCCCTAAAATCCACTTTGTATATCTTGCCATTAGTTACTCCACAATACATCAAAAATTTTCCACTCGGATTCCGATCCTTCAAAATACTGATGGGCAACATCTTCTCGGCCAACACAATCCACTCTCCAGCGGTATTTCCCGTTTGGGAATAAGTTTTTCAAAGAATCACCTTTTAACGCATAATCCTGTCTCGCTGAACCATATTCCGTGGGTACATATGTAATATAGGCCAAAAAGTGCACATCTTTAGAATAAAATCGTTCGATTCGTAATATGTAGCGATCCGGCGTATTGCCCGATTCAATCCACCATTCGAAATGCATTTCCGGAGTTGAAATTACGCTGGCATTAGCATTAAGCGATAAACGTACCGGCTTTTCGATTAATTTATAAGAAACCGTATCCGAACCGACACTCTCCAATTGATCTTTGTTAACGGCAGTAACATAGTAATAGTATCGTACATTTAGACGCAAATCTTGAGTATCAAAATAAATCGTATCGGGCTGTCCGGGCGTATTCACGATTACGCTACCTACCCGGTGATAATTTTTGTCTCCCAGGGGTTCTTCCGAACGATAGATATTAAATCTCTCCAAACTTTTTATTTGCGGATGGCGGTACCATTGAATCTGAATCTGATTGATCTCATTGTCCGGTGTGGGTACGGCATCGATCCCGGGTTCCATCTCCGTCGTATCCGCCCCGGCCTGCCGTAATACAAGCTGCACCGGCTGCGGAGGTTCCTTTTTAGCCTCGGTACTATTATTACAAGCAAACAAAAACGTAAAAAAAACTAAAATCCAATACATTTTAAAACGCTAAAATTAATGAAACCCGATGTGAATTTCCCAAGTCGTGGCTTTGATACGCATAATTAATTCGGAATTTCCACAAATTAATTCCCGCTCCGGCCGTAAAAAATCCTGTGTTAAAACCAAATTGCAGTGCAAATAGAGAGCGTATGAGAAGTTCCGTTCCTAAATGAGTATTTCCGGAATACCTTGTATCAATATCATAATTAAAACTAAGCATACTTTTGATAAAAGGCAATGGTTGCGTATAACCAAAACCGATTTTGAAATTCCGTGCCACCCTGTCAGCATGTTTGGAATCGGTATCCCAGATGATGCGGGTTTCGGCAATATCCTGAATGCTCAAAGCAAAGAACAAATCACCATAATTCGTACCGGAAAAGATATCGTTGAGGCTAAAATGCATCAGACCGCCTACATCAACGCCAATACCCGATCCTGTATTTTGGTCCAATTGTTGACGAATGTATTTGATATTCGCTCCAAAGCCAAAATGAATGGGAATTTCAAAATATTGCCAGCCCAAATCAAGTTTGTACGGCACATGGCGCGCAAAGGTAAAAATAAACACATCGTTGCTGTTTGAGAAAAAATCGACCGGGCCTGCGGTTAACTGTTCGGCCAAACCGTGCAAACGTTCGTAGGCCGTCCGTGCATGTTCCTCGTCAAATTCAAAGCGGGGAATTTCATCCACACTCAACCGCATCCACGAAATAGCAATAGTGCCGTTCTTCATCAGCGGTATTAAAGCCCCAACGTAACTTTGCTGTTCCAATTTGTTAAACAAATTGGCATACATGCTGCCTACTTGCAAATGCCTGGCCATCGCCACTCCTGCCGGATTCCAGAACACCGAAGTTAAATCGCCCGGGGCAGCCGCCGAGGCACCTCCCATTGCCAAAGTACGGGCACCAACTCCCAATTCCAGAAAAGAAGCCGCATAACTCCCGGACTGAGCCCATCCGAACTTAAAAAGAAAAACAAGCGCAATCGTAATCAAAAAATATCGTTTTTTCTGCATCATTGTAACCGTGCTATTTTTAACAAACGCTTTACTGTTTTATTTTTGTATTTCCCTTTAAAGATTGCAAAATAAACTCCATTGGCCACCGGATTACCATCATCGTCGGTTCCATCCCACACTAACTCGTGGTAATTCGGTTCCAGAATATTGTCATCCGGAACCGTTTCGTCCAAACTTAACATTTTAGAACGTACCAGGCGGCCGGACGAAGAATAGATTTTAATGGAAAGCTGATCAATCGGTTCATTACTCTCGATCAAATACGAAATAATCGTCTGCTCCTTAAACGGATTGGGATAGTTTCCATAGACAATAATATCAAAATTAGAGGTAACCGAGAATTCAAGGTTTTTTACCTCCAGGTTGCCATTTGCATCGGCAGCCCGCACCGATAGCACATGGTCCCCCGGGGGTAAATCGGGATTCATGGTAATTTGGATGTTTTTGATTGAAGTGGCATCGGTCGGTAAACTGACATCGGGATTTAATGCCACCCCGTCACGAATATAATAGGTATCATCAATTTTCAGATCGACCGAATGATGTAAATCCACGCCGTTCGGATCTTGCAAAAGGATGCTTAGTGTAGGTTGTTTCGGTACCAGCATCCCGCCGACAAGTGGCCGACCGTTAACCGTAATTTCCATAAGCGGCTTCTGCGCATCTTGCGAATAAAAAATGCCATACAGCCCCGAACCCTGCACAACTGCCTGCAACCGTGTGCCTCCTACCCACTCCGAAGGAATGGCCAAAAAGGCCTGTGCTGCCGTTTCGTAACGATAAAAAGAAATTCTGTTTTTGTCTTTACCGTTGAGAGCCACAGAATCCATGACGACCTGAAGTACACCTTGCACGGTACTATCCACGCTCGGGTTCAGCACATGCAAATCCAGCCCAACCGTATCGGTTATGCCCAAAGGAGCAAGATATTGTAAATCTTGCTGTTGCATTAACTTTTTTATGGGCAGCAGGTTAAAACGCAATGCGCTGTTTTGTTTTACGCCATTTGGCGGCACTTCCAAAATCCAACTGTTCTGCACCGAAACCTTTTGGTGCGTCCGTCCGTCCAGCGAGGTGCCTAATTGAGGGGTTAACAAAAGATAGTTTAAAAACAAGGTGGCCTCGGCCTTGTTGTTCACTTCACTTTGCTCGTCGATCAAAGAATCCGGATCGGCCACCACTTTAATTTGATGGTAAGTCGCGTATGCCGTTTTCGGAGGCAGTACCGCTTCCACGCTTTTTTCTTCTTCCACTGCCAGTTCGGTGTTTAATGTGTCGAAAGGCTGCGTGGGGCTAATCCTGGAATCGTAACAATAAATTTTAAACGGTCCTGTGGGTAATTGAGCATTGTTTTTTATTTTAAAACTAAGTTTAATATCGCGCTCTCCCTGCCAGCCAAGGCTCCCCGGCACAATGGCAATATCCGGTCGCGGATCAAACACGGTTAATTTTTTCCAGTGTTCAATAATGGTCTTTCCGCTGGCCGTAACCATTTTAATATCAAACAACTTTTTGCCACCCGTATTAAAGCCGGCAAAAGGTTCGATTGACTGAAACAAACTATCGTTTACTTTTTGCAATGGGATGGTCAAACCCTGATTTTGCGCCTGCGCCACATCTATCAAATTTACAATGGAAAGGCTCTCCACTGTTTCGGTCGAATGGATCCACACCTTAAAGTGCAGCGGTTGATGAATTTGCGGGTTCTCCGGAATGGTAACCACGCGCTGCACAATGGGCTTGCCCACGGCAAGCTGGACGCTTCCATGAGCACTTTGCGTTTGATTGCCGGCAAATACTTTTATCCGAAGAGTTTGGCCCTGCAATCCTTCCGGGATTACAAAAGGAACTTCGACGGTCTCCCCGACATTTTCCAGCGCTTGTTGCCAAACTTTGTAATTTTCTTCGTCGGTAACTTCAATTTTCACGCTACCGGCCGGAGGAATACGGCCAATTTTAAGATGTACTTCGTCCTGCGGGAGTACGCTATTTCGATCAACGGTTACACTTAAAGCATTTTGCGGCTTAACGATGTGCAAAGCAGGGTCACCGAACAAATTGTACTGAGAAACCTGTGAGCGGCTTAACGATGCAAAACCCATCGTGTAAAATCTACCTTCTTCGGTAAAATAGAACGGATTTGCCAGATAATAAATTTTCATCAAATAAACCGCCTGCCCCATCGTTAAATCGGGATCCCACAAAAAATCGAACAATCCCCATTCGATGGCATAATCATTGTAAATCCAACCCACGCCCGACGATCCCAAAAACTCAATGGCACCTTTTTGAGCATCCAGAATAAGCTTTTCTCCAAGAGAGTAGCGCCCCACATTGGCAAAGCTTCCCGTAAAACAGGTTAAGCTGGCAATAAACGGCAATTTGTAACCGTTATTCAATTGATCGGCTTCTTCGATTCCCATTAAACCGGCATCGGCCCAAATGGCCCCTCCGCCATGTCCCACAAAATTGACAAACGAAAGCCCCTGATCAAAATAGTCGATCACATCGCGCGAATTACCGAAATGTGGATCCGGATCACGTTGCTCATTCTTGATCGAATTGATTTGCTCGGCAAAAAAGGCCTGAGGCAAACGATAATTAATAAGACGCAAACTTTGCGTGCGAAAAACCGGCTTGTTGGTCAAATATTCTTTTGTGCCATCGTAACCCGACAGAAAAAGTGTGCGATTCATCCAGTCACCGGGAGGTTCCTGGTAATAATGGGCAAGTTTGTCCAGATAGTTTTTCAGTTCGTACACCGTGCTGGCCGGAATACGGCTGACGATCACCTCCGGAAGGTAATCATTCCCTTCTAACAGCGCGTATTGATAGTCTGATTCGGCCGCTCCGTACTTGACGGTTTCGTAAAAAATGGTTGGCACCAGATCGTTTTGAGAATAATAATTGCTGGAGGCATCTCCCACTAACACCACGTATTGCAACGGAGCGCTCTGGTCCCAATTTTCATACACATAGCGGATAAAATCTTTAATAGCCAAGGGGGATTTAATGCCGTAATTAAACAAATTGTAGATATCGCGCACGGTCACAATTTGCACATGGTAGCCTTCTGCCTCTTTCATTTGCTTTAGGGTAAGGCATTCTTTGCTTAACAAATCGTGCGTAATAATTAAATAGTCGGCTTTATTGGTTGTGGTAAGCAATGATTTCTGTGGATTTTCTTCATCCCACGGGCGGTATCGTTCGATGGCCGTTACCGATTTTTTCCGGTCATCGGTTAAGGCCACATATTTTACGGAAGGATCGACAATCTCGTCCTGAAAACTGAGTCCGTAAGAGAAGGTGTTTGTTTTTTCATCTTGCACCGGTTTAATATCCACGTTAATAATTTTGCTAATCCCCAGCTTGTACACATCGATATTCTTTTTGCTGAACCCGTCGATATTAAACTGAATTTTGTCACCAAGTTTTACGTAGCGCCCGTCAAAAAAATCGCGATCCACATGGAATTTCAAATAGTTTTTGTCTGCCCGGTAGAGATGGGCGTAACTTACTTCGAACCAATTCAACGAAACGATGTCGGTTACTCCGGTTTGGAACATGTCCACTTCCAACCGGTTCGTACCGTTCTTTAGAATCGATTGCTCAATTTTAAGTGCCGAATCGGCATTGCTGATCATCCGCATTTCCTGATCACGCCATCCGTCTTCGGGATTTACCTCGCCCACCAACCGGGCCACATTATTTTTGCCGCGCAATTTTACGGCCACTTTGTGTCCCTTTAACGGATTATTTTCCGCATCAAAATAGGAACGACCACGAAACATGGCCCAAACGGTCACTTCTGAACCGTAATCCGATGGATTAGGAAGGTAAAAATCGTACCCCACGCTGGCCGGTGCATTGACACCTCTATCGTAAAAATAATGATCGAATTCGTAAGAAGGACGATTAACCAACGAATAGGTTCTTCCGAAACGCTGAAACGAGTTGTTCTCCTCGAAATGGAGCGTGTCACGAAAACTAAACGGACTAATCACCAATTGATTGGGGCGTGTCGTAATTCCACCGCTTTCTTCCGCCAAACGCAAGCCTTTACGTTCGGTGTAAACCAGCCAGTACACATTGGTTTCGCTAAACGGATCCGAATACATATCGGGGTACTGTTTCAAGAAGGTTTTCTTATTTTGCTCGCCCCAAAATTCCAAATAATCGCCTTCGTCAAAGGTAAGATCTTTTTCGCCCTTAACGTAAATCGGCACTTCTTTTCCTTTGTTGTAAAGATGCAGGTACAAAGGATTAATCTGGCGCACCGGGAATCCCGCTTTTAAGAGCTCATCAAAGGTAACCTTGTAAATTCCGTCTTCTTTAACGCTTAATTTGAAAACGATTTCATGATTCAGAACCGATTGCCATTGCGTCAATTGGTCTTGAGTGCTTGCCGAACTGCTTTGCACTTTATTCAACGGGCGGAGGCCGGGAAAGATTGTTTTTTGTTGGCCGAACAACGCGCCAAGCAAGGCATTATTTTTCTCCCGGGGCAATGTTGCCGCTACCGGCGTAAGCGTATTCTTCTTTTGCCCGATGGTTAATTCCAGGGAAGTCAGATATTGCACTGTCCGATGATCGGCCGAGACCCGAACCGGGAAAAGTGTTAATGCGTAAACGGGTACTTTACCCATTTTGCCCAGAAAATTCAATTCGGCCCAGGTGTTAACCTGCCGAGTTTCGAACCCGTTTTTGGCAGCAGAAAGATAGCGTTTTACTTTTTTGGTCTGTGTTTGAGCCGAAAGGATTCGGAGCGGTTGTTTCCCCGTAATCGCCAAATTTACAAATTTAGTCAGGCCGGGTACAACATGGTTGCCTGCATCGGGAAAGTACAGAGCCTTCTCGTACCAGGCCAATATGCCCCCTTCTTCATTTTTCCATTGGGGAGCGTCGAATGTGATTTTTAAACGGAGAAAGGTTGGCGTTTGCTCGATGGTTTGCACGGAATACGATGCGGCAAAAATGAGTTGGATACTTGCCAGCCAAACAAAAATGAATCGTTTCATAAACATGAATACTTTACTTTTTTAACATTCGGAACTTTTCAACATTAAATACAAAGGATTAAATTCTTTTCAATTTAGCGCAACTGCTTCAATGAGAACATTGACCCTTGTCACGCCTGATGCGACCCCAGTGTGTTGGAAAAAATCCCGGCTATCTTTCCCTGAGGCTTCGGCGAATAAATTTCGTGGAGCTTTTTACGTAGCATGCT
>CAYXUS010000022.1:0-2757 GCA_964468415.1 uncultured Caldithrix sp. | reverse complement strand
TCTCCAAACGCACACGCATATCGATGAGCATGTTGCTGACGGCCGGAATTTCGTAAATGGTTTTGCCGAATTGTTCGCGTTCGCGGGCATATTTCAGCGCTTCTTCGTAGGCCGCTTGCGAAATTCCCAAAGCCTGCGCCGAAACCGCCAACCGTGCACCGTTCATCAAATCCAGAACGTACTTAATAAGCCCGAAGCGGCGCTTACCCACCAATTGGGCAGGAACGTCGTTAAACTGCAATTCCGTGGTCGGCGAACCGTGGATGCCCAATTTGTTTTCGATACGACGTACCACCACGCCGTCTTTGCCGTAGCAAACGAACATGCTCAAGCCGCGACCGTCACGCGTGCCCGGTTCGGAACGGGCCAGCACCAGCAAAATTTCGCCGTTGCCGTTGGTAATAAAGCGTTTTACACCGCGCAAGCGCCACTGGCCGTTTTCATCCTGGTAGGCCTGCAATTTAACGGCCTGCAAATCGGAACCGGCATCCGGCTCGGTAAGGGCCATGGCACCGGTGGCTTCGCCGCTGGCAAACTGCGGCAAAAATTCCTTACGTTGTTCTTCGTTGCCAAATTTGTAAATGGTTTCGGCGATGTCTTGCAAACCGAAGATATTCATCAAACTGGCGTCGGCGCGGGAGATCATTTCGATGGCCATCATGTAGATGGTTTTGGGCAAATTCAATCCGCCGTAACGCCGGGGCAGAGTAAAACCCATCAGCTCGGCCTTGGTCAAAGCGTCCAAAGCTTGCTGGGTGCCCTTGGCGTAGGTCACCTTGCCGTTTTCGAAATGAGCGCCTTCCTGATCCACCTCCGGCGCATTGGGTGCTACGATATTGGCGGCAATGTCGCCCACGATTTCCAGAACCTTGTAATAATTGTCCACCGCATCCTGATAATCGACGGGTGCGTAGTTGTATTCTTGCGCTTCTTTGTAATTGTCTTCCGCAATTTCGGTTACTTCCTGCAAATCCAGATTCTCAAACTGGAAAAGCAGGTCTTTATTGTCGGTAAAAAAATTAGCCATGGCTTCCTCGAACCTTTGTGATTATTTCAGTTTTTGTTTGTACACTTCGATGAATTTGGGAATCACTTCCATTGCGTCGCCCACAATACCGTAATGGCAAATATCAAAGATGGGCGCCTCGGGATCGGTATTAATGGCAATGATTTTTTTGGATTCCTGCATTCCGGCACGATGCTGAATGGCGCCGGAAATGCCCACGGCAATGTACAAGCGCGGACGCACCGTTACGCCGGTTTGCCCCACCTGCCGGTCATGTTCGATGAATCCGGCATCTACGGCAGCGCGACTTCCGGCCACCTCGCCGCCCAGCAAATCGGCCAATTCGTACAACAGCTTAAAGTTTTCTTTTGATCCCATGCCGTAACCACCGGCTACAATTACCGGAGCGGCCTTCAGGTTTACCTTGCCTTCTTCGTAATGGTGTTCGATAATTTTTACCAGTTCGTCCGTGGGATCGGGCGTAAAGGGAATTTCGGTGATTTTCCCGTTGACCGGTTTGTCCAGTTCGTGCATTTCCATCACGCCTTCGCGCACGGTGGCCATTTGCACTTTGGTATCCGGAGTGATGATGGTTGCGATGATGTTTCCGCCAAAAGCCGGACGAATTTGCAAAAGCAGTTCTTTGTATTCTTTGCGCAAATAGGTCACGTCGGAAATTTGCAAATCGGTGCAATCGGCCGTTAAACCGCTTAACGTGTGCGAGGCAATGCGCGGTGCCAGATCGCGCCCGATAAAGGTCGCGCCGAACAGCACAATGCGCGGCTGATGTTTGTCGATCAGTTGACTGACAATGCGGCTGTACGGCAATGTGTTGTACTCTTTTAACGAAGGATGGTCGACGAGAAAGGCCTCGTCGGCGCCAAAAGCAAAGGTACGTTTGGCGACGTCTTTCATTTGATGTCCGATGACGATGGCTTTTAAGGAACCTTTAAGCTGGTCGGCTAATTTGCGTCCCTTGGAAAGCAATTCGAAACTTACGTCTGCGGGTTTGCCCGAACGTTGCTCCACAAACACCCAGACTTGCGGCTTACTTTGTGCCATTTATTTCCTCTCCAAATTTGAATTTTCGATAGTCATTGATTACGGCCTAACCCAGTGTGTGGTCTTCCAATAATTTGTCGATAAGCAGACCAAGACCCTCTTTGGTCGGTTCGATTTTGATGTGTTCGTTGCTGGCCAGAACTACGGATTCGATTTTGTGCACTTTGGTCGGCGAGCCGTGCAATCCGCAGCGTTCCGGTTCCACATCCAGATCGTTCATGGTAAACGTGGGAATGTACAAACCTTTGTTTTCGTATTCCTCTTTCAGAGTTTCCGCAACCAGCAAAGAATTCCCTTCGGCCAGCTTTTCCAATTCCATCAGGGTCATGGCGTTTTTGTAGGCCATCACACGTTTGGCTTTAAACGGGCGGGGAATCGCGGCATCTTTAATCACCGTGAGCAGCAGGGGCAGTTTGCCTTCCACTACTTCGTGTCCGTTATCGATGCGGCGTTCTACTTTAATGACGTCTTTTTTCAGATCAAGCACTTTTTCGGTGTAGGTGATTTGCGGAATGCCCAGCTTCTCGGCGGTTTGCGGCCCAACCTGAGCGGTATCGCCGTCGATGGCCTGCCGTCCGGCAAAGATCAAATCCACATTGCCCAATTTTTTAAGGGCGGCGCTCAGCACGTAAGAGGTGGCCAGCGTATCGGCCCCGGCAAACTTGCGATCGCTGATCAGAATGGTGCTG
>CAYXUS010000021.1:0-13765 GCA_964468415.1 uncultured Caldithrix sp. | reverse complement strand
GAACCCAACAATACCAGGCACTTGCTGTTTACGATGTCGGTCCGTTCGGGAGAACCCACCCCATCGCCGAACGTCAGCAAATATGCTTCTTCGCGAGGGCCGCGGCATTGGGCATAAGAGGGTGCCGCCACATTTTTGGTGCCAAAGGCGGCCAACAAATTTTTAAAATAGGAACCGCCCGAACCGTGGCTAAACAATGCCACACACTCCGGCCCGTGTTTTTGGGCAATATCCCGCAATTTATCGGCAATAAAATTCAGGGCCTCGTCCCAGCTAACTTCTTTGAATACCTGTTTACCATTCTTTTCCACACGCAACAACGGTTTTTTCAGACGATCGGGATCGGTATAGGCCCCAATGCCACCGGTTCCGCGGGGACAAAAACGCCCGCGGCTGTTGGGATCATCTTCGTTTCCCACAATTTTCCACGGTTTCCCGTCTTTTTTGTACACCCAACCGGCACATTTCCAGAAACAAATTTCGCAATAAGTCGGCGTACGTTCTGCCGAACCGCTTTCCAGCAATTCTTCGTCTTTCTTCCCGAATTCGGCGTACAATTTCGGAGCAACAACCATTGCTCCGGTTCCGGCACCGGCAATTTTAATAAACTCACGGCGCTTCATTTTAGAATTCATTCACGACTCCTCCGTTAAACCTCGTTCCGTCATGTCATCTATTATTTCATTCTTTATTGATCACTTGGAGCGTTGTGCCCGAAGATCAGCGATTTTAATTTGTCACAATGAAATTCCAGGCGGTACACGGGACAGGAACGACAGTCTTCCAATACGCACTTTTCGCCTACTTTGCTCAGGCTCCAGCACGGGCCCTCCGCAGAATAGTAGGCCGGACAGTTGCGGCAGTCGTTGTCCAGTCCGCCTTTGAATTCCCAGCAGGGAATGAGTGAAAAGATGCGTTTGATACCCTGCAGATTTAACCCGTCATCTTTGATCATGCGCCGAATACAGCGCAGACGGTTTAAATCGTGCATGCTGTACAAACGTCGACCGGTGGGTGTTTTGTGGGGAAGAATCAAACCCTCTTGCTCATAAAGCCGCACGGTTTGCACGGCAATGTTCAGCTTTTGAGCGATGGTGCCAATGGCCATGATCGGTTCGTAGTAATCGACCTGTTCATCCATGCCTTACGTACAACCCCATTTTAAAATATACTTTTTCTACATTTTGAAATGTAGTTTTACAAGAATAGTGCCAGAAACAGATTTATTGATTTTATTTGGGTTAGCGCATTTTTAGCCAAAGGAAATTTTTATTTTTAAGAAGATCGGAAAAACAATTACTAAAATTGAAAAAACGGGAGGCCGGAGCGGAGTAAAGAAACAAAAAAGCCCCGCTTTTGCGGGGCTTTCGATTTTGCGGTGTTTTTAAAAATCAGACAACACCCTGATCCATCATGGCATTGGCCACCTTCAGGAAACCGCCGATGTTGGCACCATTGACGTAGTTGCCAGGGGTTCCGTAGGCTTCGGCCGTATCCATACAGGTTTTGTGGATGTTTCTCATGATTTCGCGCAAGCGGTTGTCCACTTCTTCTCTGCTCCACTGCAGGCGGATGCTGTTCTGCGACATTTCCAGACCGGAAACGGCTACACCACCGGCATTGGCTGCTTTGCCCGGAGCGTAGAGAATTTTGTGATCCAGGAAGATCTTCACGGCATCCAGTGTGCTGGGCATGTTGGCGCCTTCGCTCACCACGTAAACACCGTTTTTGATCAGATTTTCGGCATCTTTACCGTTAATTTCGTTCTGGGTTGCGCTGGGGAAAGCACAATCGGCTTTGTGATCCCACAGAGGATTGTAGCCCAAATTCGGATCGGCCGGAGTGTAAACCGCGCTCTTGAATTCTTCGGCATATTCTTTAATGCGTCCGCGACGCAAGTTCTTCAGTTCCATTACGAAGTCTAATTTTTCCCGGGTGATGCCTTCTTCGTCATAAATATAGCCGCTGGAATCGGACAGGGTTACTACCTTGGCACCCAATTCGAGCAATTTTTCGACGGTGTACTGAGCCACATTACCGCTACCGGATACCAGACAAACTTTGCCTTCTAACGTTTCGCCGCGGGTTGCCAGCATTTCGGCTGCGAAATAAACCGAACCGTAACCGGTTGCTTCCGGACGAATGAGCGAGCCGCCCCAGTTCAGGCCTTTGCCGGTCAGAACGCCGGTAAATTCGTTGCGCAAACGTTTGTATTGACCAAACAGGTAACCAATTTCGCGTCCGCCAACGCCGATATCACCGGCCGGTACGTCGGTGTTCGGGCCAATGTGACGATACAATTCGGTCATAAAGCTCTGGCAAAAACGCATAACTTCGTTGTCACTTTTGCCTTTGGGATCGAAATCGGAACCACCTTTACCGCCACCCATGGGCAACGTGGTTAAGCTGTTTTTGAAAACTTGTTCGAAAGCCAAGAATTTCAAGATGCCCAGATTCACGGAAGGATGGAAACGCAAACCGCCTTTGTAAGGACCAATGGCGCTGTTCATTTCGATACGATAGCCGCGGTTGATCTGGATTTCGCCCTGATCATCCAGCCAGGGTACACGGAACATGATCACGCGTTCGGGTTCGATGATGCGTTCCAAAATTTTGGCCGACCGATATTCCGGATGACGTTCGTAGACCAAACTCAACGATTCGGCCACTTCCTGGACGGCCTGATGGAATTCCGGTTGATCCGGGTTTTTGGCTTTTACCTGAGCCATTAATTCACTTACAAAATCACTCATGGTTTCCTCCTAAAATATATTGAGTAAAAGTTAAAGAAAATGCACAATTCAAATGAGGCTGTGAAGAAATTGTGGTAATTCGGTTCATTTTTCCGCCTAAAACAACGACTATCAATTCTAATTTACGAAAGGTTTCACACAGGTAAAAGCAAAGAATTTGTGATTTTGATGTAATAGAAATTATTACAAACGATGAGGGTTTTCGGGGAGACAAAACACAATGATAGCACCACAAAAAAAAGGCTCCCCGCGGGGAGCCTTTAAAGCTGTACACAGTTTCCGTATTAATAGGTAACCGAGATACCTACGTTAAAGAAACGCGGCAAGCCAAAGAAAACTTCGGCGTCATCCGCTTTGTGATTTTTGCCGTCTTTTTTGTAAGCATTGTATTTGCTGTTGTCCAGAGCGTCGGAGATGTATTCGGTGTCTAACAGATTGAAGACATGTGCGAATACACGGAACTTAACACCACTCAGATGGAACGGCAATTTGTAAGAAGTGTGCAGATCAAACAATGTATAGCTCGGGATTTTCCAGCTCTGTCCGTGATCGGGAGTTGCACCGTCGAAAACGATACGGCTGGTGGGATCCCAATCGGAATAGTAATTGCCATAATAACGCGCCACGACTTGTGCCATCAAACCTTTAATCGGGAATACGGTACCGGCGACGGAAATTTGCGTCTGCGGGGCATCACCGATTTTCAGATCTTTCAAAGCTACCTGATAGGTCTTGGTAATCAACGTACCCGTCTGGGAATCGGCTTCGCGGTATTGACCGGAAACGTCGTTCAAAACTTTCCAGTTACCGATGGAACCGGCTAAATCCAAACGATAGAGATGCGAGGGCTGGTAAGCAGCTTCGAATTCAATACCCTGATGCAATTGATCCAAACCGGTGATAAACAGGATGTCGTATACGTTGGGTGCAGTTTGGATAGAACGCGGCAAAGCGCGGTCTTGCCACAAGGTGTTGTAAATATTGGCTTTCAAGGTCAAGGTGTTGTTCATCAGGTGCCAGTTTGTACCCAATTCAAACGAGGTAAATTTTTCGTTTTCAGGGTTGTTGGCGAAAACACCATGACGGTCGTCGATAACGGCATCGAAAATAGGTACTTTTTGTACGTAACCAACATTGGCGTAAATATCGCCATGTTCGGTAATACGATACATACCGCCACCCTTAATCTGGAAGCCGCTGATCGGGTCGGCCGTTAATTTGAATTCACCACCGTCGGCAGCTTTTTTGAAATGGTTGGTGTACGAATATTTAATCGTGGAATAACCAACGGTACCGTAAGCCGTCCATTTGTCTTTGGTGTATTCGGCCTGAGCAAAACCGCCTAACCAATCCACCGTATTGGTGTTGTAGTAAGCAATTTTGTCGCCCAAACGTTTTTGATGGCTTTCAGGCGTGGTATCAAATTCATTGCCGGTGTAAACGAAGAATGTACCACCCAAGAGGTCGCGTACTTCACGATAGTGTTCGATTTCGGCCGTACGCCAATCGATACCAAAGGTGGTAGACAAATTTTCGTTCACTTTCCAGTTGAACTTGAAGATATCGCCAATAGTCCACTGGTTGTTACGGCTGTTGCGCAAAATTGTTTTTGCGGTATCGCCTTTTTGTTTGTTAATGATGTTATCCCATTTCCACGTCCAGGGATGGGTCGAAAAATCCGGAGCGAATTTTCCGTAAGTACCGGTTCCGCCGCCCATACCACCGGAATAATAGAGCACATTGGTGATGTTCATTGTTTTGCTCAATTGGGAGTAGTAGTTCAAGTTAACTTGCGGTTTGTGATAGAAGTTTTCACGTTCGTTGATGAAATTTTTGTCGTAGCGATCGAATGTTTTGTCGCCAACGGCCTGTTTGCCTGTGTACGAAGAACTAACAGGGCCCCAGTTCTGGTTGAACGTACGACCGAATTCGGTCCAGTAATCCAACTGTTCCTGCGTGTAGCCTAAGTCTTTAGCAAACTTTTTGCTGTAAACCGCGATATTTTGTTTGTAAAGATTCTGGCCATGACGTTGCGGAGCGCCCAGAGCGTACAATTCCAAACGGTTCTTTTCGTTGATGTTCCAGCTTGCGCCAAAATAGT
The DNA here is from genome assembly GCA_964468415.1 of uncultured Caldithrix sp. Lineage (GTDB taxonomy): Bacteria > Calditrichota > Calditrichia > Calditrichales > Calditrichaceae > Caldithrix. Next base: position 8,911 of record CAYXUS010000021.1, on the reverse strand, counting down.
AGGCCCAGGCATCGGTCCACGTTTTGTCGATAATACCGTCGCCCGTCTTACGTACAATTGCACCGTTAAAGGCGAATTTGTTTTTCAACAAACCGGTGTTAAACACAAACGTTGTTTTAAGGAAATTACCGGAGCCATATTCTTGTTTAAACTTCAGGCCCGGGGTCGTCTGGGTCGGCGCAGTAACGATGTTGATCGTACCACCGATAGAGGGCGTAGCCAGGTTCACGGCACTCAAACCGCGTTGCACCTGAATGGAAGCCGTAGCATCACCAACACCATCCCAGTTGGACCAATAAACCCAACCGTTTTCCATATCGTTTACCGGCACACCGTTGATCATAATAGCAACGTTACGTTGATTAAAACCACGCACATTAATACGGGCATCACCAGCACCACCACCCTGTTGGGTCGAATAAACAGACGGTGTGGTATTCAATACCAGAGGAATGTCACGAGAGCCCAAACGGACTTCCATTTGTTCCTGATTCACGTTGGTAAAAGCAACCGGGGTAACACGTTCCTGCGCCCGATCGGCAATTACTTCGATGGTTTTGGCAAACAAGAATTCGGTTAAGGCAAAGTCTTGTTTTACATTGCCCTTAACACGAACCTTAACGCGTTGGTCGGCATACCCCACATAGTTGCAAACAAGCGTGTATGTACCATCGTCCACTTTGATGTAGTACATACCGTTGTCATCAGTGGCCGCGCCAATGGTCGTTCCTTCGATGTACACATTGGCCCCCACTAAAGGCTGCCCGGTTTGCTTGTCAACTACTTTTCCGGCAATAGAACCGGCAAAAGCAGAGGCCGCAAAGAACACAGAAAATAGTACCATTAAAAAGGCCTTCATAGAACCTCCTCCTGTTAATGAATGGTTAGTTATTTAAAAATGAAACGCAATTGGTTTTCAAGAATGCTAACATACGAAAAAAAACGCCCCCGTCATTTTAGAAATTCGATAGGAAAATGTTAGTAAAAAATTAGCAAAAATACAATAGGTAGATTGTTTAAATTAAAAATGTATTTAAATCCTTATTTATGAATAAAAATACAATATTAAAAAGATGTGAATAAATCACAATTAACGAATTTAATTAGACTTAGATAGGAAGGGAGAATAATTAAAACTGCGATTTTATAAGCAAGGTCACAATAAATGCGTTACCTGCTCTGGATTTAATTATATTTTATTTCATGGTGAATAATTTCATTTACTACTTTTTCCAATATCTCTTCACGGTCATAAAATTTATTACGAATCCGCAATTGAATTAACTCCAATTTTTCTTTTTCTAATTCTTTCATCAGCTTTTCTTTCTTTGCTTTGGATATTCTATCTTCTTCCATTGAAGATATCCCTTATTAAAAAAATTAAACCTACCCAACCTAATGTTGAAGTAAATATTCGGAAGGCAAATTAAGAACTTTAATTTGAAAGGGAAAATCAGGGGTGCTTAAACTATTTTTGAATGGGTAGCTCGAAAATGATCCGGTTCCCCACCGTATTGTTTTCGTCCAAATACATTTTTCCGCCGTGGGCTTCCACTGCCAAATTACAAAACGTCAGGCCCAACCCCCGGCCAACGCGGTAACCTTCTTTTTTAATTTCGATTTGGCGGAATTTATTGAATACATTATCGCCGTATTTCAACGGAATTTGCTGCCCAAAATCATGGACAGCAGCCCCGATAGTTTTTTCGGTTTTAAAGGTTTCCACATCCACGCGTCCGTCAGAAGGGACATTGGCAATCGCAAAGCTTAATAGGTTGTCGATAACGCGTTCCATGACCGAGATATCCATCTTGGTATACGGTATTTGCTCGCCAAACTTAACATTAAACTGCTTGGTGGAGAACTCCGGAAAATCCTTTAATTTCTGGATGCTCTTTTCCATGACATCATTCAAGCTGGCCAATTCCAATTTTAAGCTCATGGAACCGCTTTCGATCTTTGTAATATCGATCAGATTCATCACCATGCGCAACAAATTCTGTGTGCTGCGGTCGATGCGGTTTACATATTTTTTAAGTTGCGGCTGGCTGTCGTCCATGCCCATCGAAAGCATCTGCAAATTGCCCTGAATAACAAAGATAGGGTTTTTCATGTCATGCACAATAAGGTGACTCAGTTCTTCTTTGAACTGATCCATGCGCATTAAGGCTTTGTTTTTTTCTTCCAGCTCTTTATTCTTTTTTTCCAGTTCATCGTGATATTTTTTAATGCGTAACAACGATTTAACACGGGTTAGCAATTCGATGTTTTCGAAAGGTTTGGAAATAAAATCGTCCGCTCCGGCTTCCAGACTTTGAATTTTACTTTTCAGGTCTTTCAGAGCGGTAATCATTATGATGGGAATAAATTTGGAATAATGATTTTTTTTAATGCGTTCGCAAACCTGAAACCCGTCCATTTTGGGCAGGCGGATATCAAGTAAAATAATATCGGGATTTTCGCTTTCTACCAGGCGCAGAGCTTCCACTCCATCATGTGCGGTGACAATGCTGTAGTTTTGCGGTTTTAAAAAATAGGCAATCAGGTCAACATTCTCTTTGTCGTCATCAACAATGAGAACTTTGGCTTCTTCGCTCATACAAATCTCTTTTTATTGGTCCCGAAAGTAACAAATTATCACTTCTGTGCGATAATTTCAACTCTTAAGCGTAAATCATCTTGTTGATTTCTTTACGCAATTTGGCCATTGTCTCGGAATGAATTTGAGAAATCCGCGATTCGGAGACGTTCAAAATTTTGCCGATTTCCTTGAAGGTCAGCTTTTCGTAGTAGTACAATGTAATGGCCAGACGAGTTTTTTCGGGCAGCTTTTTGATTGCTTTGAGTAACACTCTCTTCATTTCCTCTTCTTCTAACTTTTCGTCTACTCTTACGTAATCTTGATCTTCAATGAGATCATAAAGATTTTGTTTCCCATTATTATCCAGGGGTTTGTCCAAAGAATACAAATTCGCAGAGTTCATATCACGTTTGATATTTTTGACATCCTTTTCATTTAATCCCAATCCATTGGCGATTTCCGCATCGGTATAATTTCCTGAAAACTTTTGTTCCAGTTCCACGCTTTTATCACGATAGGTGTTCAATTTGGCACGCAAAGAACGGGGAATCCAATCCAGCTTGCGCAGTTCGTCGATAATGGAACCCTTAATACGAGGGATGGCATAGGTTTCGAATTTAATACCGTAGTTGGGATCAAAGCGTTCAATTGCCTCGGCCAGGCCAACAATGCCAATCTGGTAAAGGTCATTCTCTTCCAATGCCTGAGGATAATTTTTGATCATTTTGCGGACAACATATTTAACCAGCCCAAGGTAGCGTAATAAAAGCTGTTGTCTTGATTTGAGGTTATTGTTGACTTTGTAATCTAACCAAATGGGGTCGGTAGCATTTTGTGCCATTCTCTCGCTCCTCCTGAGTTTTTTCTTTATTTTTGCTATTTATAAGGCATTTTCCGTGCCAATTTAGGAGCGAGTCACTTAAACACAAACAATAAGTATTTGATTTTATAACTGGTTACAAACTTTAATTTTTTTTGAGTCAAAAGTTGGATTATCAGACACGAAGCATATTTTGTCCATAATCAAGACAATTTTGTGTTTATTTTTTGGGCACACGCCACAGTTCTGCTGTAAATAAAGGCAGGATAGCATTTCACGACAAAGCGTGGATCGATTTGTGTTGATTGCGGACAAAAGATCGTAAGCAATCGATTTTTTTCTTTTGTTAAAATATTCGTCAAAAAGAAGCATTTAATAAGGAAAAACTTCAAAAAGTTTGCCAAAAAATTTGCTTTTTCTCTTGCGTTATTTACATGATTTTACTATTCTATAACCATCCAAATTTTTACATTATTCGGGAAAAAGAAACAAGGATTGGCGTGGGTAAAGTCACCATGAATGACCGTCAATAAATTCTTTCATTTCATTTAATACAAAGGAGATTCCCATGATGTCAAGGATTGCTCATGTATTTCTGTTTTTATTTCTATTTGGCCTAACGATGGCTTTTGCTCAATCGGTAGACCCTTTCAGCAAAGAAGATAAAAACAATTTCAATGGCGGCTTGGGAATGACCTGGATTGACGGTACGGCCTACACGACCATCACTCTAACTCCGGAATTCGCATTCGGAAAATTCGGCATGGGATTAAATATCGAGCTTCTCTTCAACAATTCCGAAGGCTTTAAATTTCGTAAAACAGGTTGGGACAAGGGTGCCGGCGCCTTGCGCATGATTCGCTACATCCGCTGGGGACACAAAAACGATCCCCTTTACACGCGCATTGGAACCCTGGATGCGGCCACTCTGGGGCACGGCTTTATTATGGGGTATTACTCCAATGAAGCGAACTACGATTACCGCAAAATCGGTTTGGCTCTGGATATCGATTTTAAGAATTACGGTTTCGAATCGGTTACCAGCAATTTAGGCAATCTCGAAATTTTGGGCGGCCGTTTTTACGTGCGTCCGCTCCACTTCACTTCCATCCCCATTATAAAGAACTTTGAGATGGGTGCGACCTACGTGGGTGATTTTAACCCGGATAATCGTCGCAAAACCCACGACGGTGTGTATGAATGGGGTTTGGACCTGGGATTACCCGTCATTAAAAGCAAATTTTTCAATACGACCTTGTACGCCGACTATGCAAAAATCAACAATCATGGCGATGGTAAGACGGTTGGTATTTTGACTTATGTTCCGAACGTCTTTGGTTTGTTCGGCATTTACGCCAAATTAGAAAAACGTTTCTTGAATCCCGGATTTTTACCGGATTACTTTAACAGTCTGTACGAACTGGAACGCAATGCTTTGCCGGCCGATCACTGGGGAATTAATGATCCCAGAGCAAGTATTCTTACCAAAGAGGACTTCTTAAATTACGTAGGAAAGACCGAAGGTATTTTCGGAGAATTGTCCGGTCAAATCTTAAACAGAATCCGCCTTGTGGGCAATTATCAACATAACACGGGATTAGGCAAAAGCGGCATTCTGCACCTGGAAGCACGCAGTGAAGACCTTATTCCCAATGTTCATTTAAAATACACCTACGACAAAGTCGGCATCCAGAAGGTAAAAGATGTATTCACGCTCGATTACCATTCTGTGGCACAGGCAATCATTGGCTACCGTGCTTACCGTTACATTCTGGTTTCCATTGTTTACCGTTGGAATTTTATTTATGATGAAGAAACGCATCAGTACAAACCGCAAGAGCGTATGATGCCGCAGATCAGTTTTTCTATGCCCTTTTAAGATGGGTGATTGCGACGATCGCATTTAATTTCAACTCCGGACGCATGGATGATGTCCGGGGTTGATGTTTTTCGGACAGGCAAAAATTTTGTTCTTTAAAATTTTGCTTTTAATTTAGTAAAAGAATTTAATCTGTATTTAATCGCAGGGGTCGGGGTATGCGCTTAAAAGAAGTTTTAATTGACTGGATTTACGAGCCGGTGCTTTCCTTTATTGCACCGACGGTTTGTCTTTCTTGCGGCAAACCTTTAATTGGCACCGAAAAAATTGTTTGTAACGAGTGCTACAGGAAAATACCTTCGCTTTCGGATGAGTATCTCGAGAATCTGAAAGCCGAAATTGCCAATCCTCATTTTGACGATTTAATTGTGCGATTCGAATTCAGTCCTACCTTTCAGCAGTTGATTCACCTGTTGAAATATGAACATTTTTCATCGATCGCCAAATTGTTCGCTCAAAGCTTAGCCGAATTCATCCCTTTGAATTTCGATCTGGTGACGGCTGTACCGCTTAGCAAAGCTCGCTTAAACGAAAGAGGCTACAACCAAAGTGCCTTAATTGCCAAACATCTTTCTGAAATCACGCGAATTCCTTTTAATGATTTTATTCTAAAGCGAGTGCGCAATACGCCGTCACAAACAAAGCTGTCCCGTTCGGAACGCCAGCTAAATGTAAAAGATGCCTTTGCCGTGATCAACGATGTGGAAGGAAAGCGAATTTTGTTAATTGACGATGTGGTTACGACGGGTAGCACGCTCAACGAATGTGCCCGGGTGCTCAAAGAAGCCAAAGCCCAGCATGTCACGGTTGCGGCCCTGGCAACGCCGGTGGATTTACTGCAAAACGACCAATTGGAAAAATTTTCTCTGTTAACTCTGCAAAGTTAAGTGCGGTTTGCGCCTTACCTTATTTAAAGGTGATCTCTGTGGTGCTTTTTTACCCAGAGATCACCCGTTATGTTTATTTTAATTTTTTCTCGTACCGCCAGAATACCCTTTCTACCACGGCATTGGCATAATACGAATAGAATCGGATGGGCCCCACCCAGGGAATAATCGACCTTGGCAATCCCCAATCCTTCATATCTTGCAGGCAGCGTTTGAGTAAAATGCCCCCTATTCCTTTGCCGCGTAAATCGGGATGCGTACCCATCGGCCCAAACCAACCCGTGCCAAAATTATTCCCATTGTGGGCCGAGAACGCCTTGATCTTACCATTTAACAAGGCAATATGGATCGCCACCGGAATCGAATTGTAGGCATTGCTCACCTCATGACGCCAGAGTGTAAAATTTTCATCAATAAATTTCATCAGTTCTTCCCGATCATCGTATGTTGCCCGCCGAATTTCGATTCCCTCGGCTTTAAGCCTTTCTTCATCTTCCGTGGTAGTAAAATCCTGATTCTGCAAATCGACGGTCAGATTGGAGGTATCGGCAAAACGGGTAAATCCCTGCACTTCAAAAAACGACAACCCCGGGGTGTAGCGCGGATCGATGCCCGGCATAAAATAATTAAACGGCACATCGTACACCCGAACTTTTTCCATGCCCAGCCGGTTCAATTTTTCTTCCAGGGCACGATACAATGCGGTACCAATTCCCTTGCGCCGATGGGGCTTAGCCACAACCATTAACTTCACGTAGCCCAATTTCTCGCCACGAATTTCCCGTGTAGTCCCGGCAATAAAGCCGACCATTTCGTTGTTCTCTTCATAAACCATTATCAGTTCCGGATCGTAGGCCGGGTCTTCCAATACTTTTTCGCGCAAAAGCACTTCCGTTATCTCATCAAATTCCATGTGTTTGTTGCATAGCGCCACAACGGCGGGAATATCGTTCTCATTAAAAAGTCTTAATCCGGGCATAATATCCTCCGATGCATTCAAATTACCTTCCCTGCTGAATTGGAAATAAAATTAAAGGTAGGAGAGAAAAAGCGCAAACATATTTGTTTTTTAGTAAAAACAGAGCCGCTCCTGTAGAGGAGCGGCCCCAAATGGATTAACGCAGCAAAATCATTTTGTGCATCAATGCAGTCTTCCCCGCCTGAAGCTGGTAAAAATAAATGCCCGAAGAAACCGGATGTCCGTTTTGATTGGTACCATCCCACTCAAATGTATGGTATCCGGGCTGCAGAGTTCCTTTATACAGGGTTGTAACTTCCTTACCCAGCACATCAAAAACTTTCAGGCTAACTACCTGACTCGCAGTGCTTTGCGGTATTCCAACTTTAATAGTGGTTGTCGGATTGAAAGGATTGGGATAATTTTGCGCCAGCTTAAAACGCAGCGGAATAATCGATGGTTTAAAGTTGCCGTCGCGACTGGCATAGACGTTTAACTGGTATTGATTCTTTTGGGGCGTAAAAACATAATCCGAAACTTCGTTCATATTGATTACCTTCTCCGTCTGCGGATCGACCAGATACACATAATAGGTTTCATCCGTCTGCCCCACCGTTTCCCATCGCAAATGGTGCTCTTTATTAAGCGCCGTTGTTTTCACGGAAATATTCCATGTTACAACGCCATCCGCAGTTTCCGGCGCTTTTTTGACAACTTTGCAAAAAGAGCGGTTTTTCTCGGTAAACGCCAAGGAAGCAAACCGGTTAAAATAGGGTGGCTCCGGTAACTTCCCCTGGTTGCTCGTGCTAATCCCCAAAACGTTAAATTGATCCTGTAAATTATCACTTTGCAAAGTCAAATTTAACAACCAATCATTATTGGGATTTTTGATTTGATTTGACGGTTTGCTGAGCTTTCCATCCTGCAGGGTTAATGGAAACTCCGGCTCTTGCGTTACGTACAGGGACAATTCGGCTTTGCTGTACATCCAATAGCCCCGCCAGGGAATGGCATAAGCGCTGGAATCGATCTCTTCCACATGGTACCCCTGATATTCCGGAGATTGTTCAAACCAGTAAACCGCCGGCGTAATCAAAGAATCCTTTAGTACCTCGTTCCAATTCATCTCCTGTCCGTTTTCGTCTACAACAATCATGTGTTGCCATACTTTGTAATAAGGCAGGGGCGTTCCTACCTGATTCCAACCGGGTTTAAGATGAATTTCGGGGATAACATCCAGCACACCACCCCCGGCAGACGGTTGCCACAAAAAGCTTTGCAAATTTACCAACAAGTTTTGTACGGAAAGCAACCAATACGCCTGCCCGCCAATAATATCCTGATGCTCAATGCGCTGATATTCTTCTTCCTTCTGATCCCATCTAAAAAGTACTGCTGTCGAATCTTTTATGTACAGGCTATCCCAGGGAATGTTACCCGGGCGGGGAAGAGAAACCATGTGCCAACGAAAACGTGTCAAGTATTTCTGAGAAGCGCGTATCTCAAATACTACCGAATCACGGGCCGGCAGCACATTGGGGATGCTTTCAATCTTGCTGACTTTCACCCACATGCGGTAAATGCCGTCTCCCAGACTATCAAACTGAACGATCGGGTTCTTTTCCTGCCGGAACGTAAACGATTTCCCGTTTTTCAGTAAACGTACCAATCCTTGCAGCAAATATGTATGGGTTGCCTCTTTAATCTCCTTAAACCGGCCATTCTCCACAATGGAATCCCGCACGTTAATTTTAAAACGGATGGCCGCCTGATGGCTAATCAGCCC
>CAYXUS010000020.1:0-4702 GCA_964468415.1 uncultured Caldithrix sp. | reverse complement strand
TTTTGGATTGCCAGCCAACCGGAACAAACAGCTGGCGGACGGTTGAACCGATTCGCGGGGATAGCTTTGCCAAGGCTGGCGTAGCCGTGTGCGATAGTTTGGGCAACCAAAGCATGGAATTCATTCGACGTTTGCCTGACGATATGTTTGTTGACAATTCCGATGCGGCACACTTTACGATTCTGAGCGGGAACTGGCAGCCCGAATCCGGCGGTGCACCCTGGGGGACCGATGCCCTTTCGGCAACTTTGAATGAAGGTGATTCGGTGTCGGTTGAGTGGCAATGTCCCGTTCCCAAAACCACATTTTACAATGTATTTATTCACATGCCCAATGTCGAAAATCCTGCTTTGCATTTGAAATACGTACTGCAAAACGGAATGTTTTTTGACGATACGGTTACGGTGACGCGCGGTGTGCCTGGCGATGAATGGTACTACCTTAAAACCGTTTCTGCCTCGCAGGAGGCGGCTTTAACCATTCGTCTTATTGCCTTGGGAAAGGGGCAAAACGGGCGCAGGGTAGTGGCTGATGCGGTTAAAATTTCGCCTTTGGTGCCGGATAAAGATTTGCGGGTTAACGAGGTTTTGATTTCGTTTGGTGCGGTTAGTTGGGGCGATACGGTAAATTATGCCTTAACGCTGCAAAACAGGGGTAAAGAGGCGGTTTCGATCTCTAATATCCGTTTGCCTTCCGCCACCATGTTTACTCCGGTGCGTTTTCCTTTTTCCATTCCGGCCATGTCCGATTCTACCATTCCCTTGTTCTTTCACTGCGAACAAATGGGATCGTTCCGCGACTCTCTGGTTATCGAAAGCGATGATACGCAAAAGCCGCGTCTTGTTTTGCCGATCCATGCGATTATTAGCAGCTACTTTAAAGTGATCGATAATGAGGATCCGGATTATGCGGAATTCGGGGAATGGCACACCAGCAATGCGCAGGCTTACGGTTCTTCCAGCCGTTATGCCTGGCTGAATCAAAATCCGTTGGCTTATGCCGTGTTCACATGCAGATTACAAAAGAGCGGGGTTTACGAACTTTACGAGATTGTGCCTAAAACCCGAAACGCCACGGATAACGCTCTTTATGAAATTTGTATTGATGGGGTGGCAATCGATTCGATTTACAAAAATCAGAATGAAGGCAGCGGATCGTGGGCACTCCTTGATCGATTTTATTTCCCGGCGCATGTTGACATTCGTGTGCGCGTGCTTGACAGCGGTCAAAGCACGCAGGGAGAGGTTTTGCGCGCCGATGCCATTAAGTTTTCGCTGGTGAAAGAAATAACCGACCTGCCCGAGAACGGTTTTCCGAAGGTGGTTCGCCAATTTTCATTAAGACAAAACTATCCAAATCCGTTTAATGCACGCACCGTTATTCGATATAATTTGCCGCAAGCGGGACACGTGCGGCTGTCTGTTTTTAATGTGTTGGGCGAACGCATCCGCACGCTGGCTGATCGCTATCAGCCAGCCGGGCAGCACGCATGCGTTTGGGACGGAAAGAACGACAGGAACGAAACGGTGAGTTCGGGGATTTATTACTACCAAATCGAGGCCGGCCACTTTCACGAAATAAAGAAAATGATCTTGCTGAAGTGAGTCCGCCGACTCAGACAACAAAAAACGAAAAGGCGGAGAGCACTCCGCCTTTCACCTGTTCAAAAATTCAAATATCTTCCACCCAAACCTGCTTACCACTGTCCGGTTCGAATATATTCGTCGATTGCGGCAGCCGCTTTACGTCCTGCCCCCATTGCCAGGATTACCGTAGCCCCACCGGTAACGATATCTCCACCGGCAAACACGCCCTTCTTCGAAGTCTTCATCGTATCAGGATCCACGACAATAGTCCCGCGTCGGCTAACCTCGATTTCCGGGCTGGTTTTGGTAACCAGCGGATTGGGTCCGTTACCGATAGCCACAACCGCCACATCCACATCTAATAAATAATTGGAGCCTTCAATCGGGATGGGACGCCGGCGACCCGATTCATCGGGTTCACCCAATTCCATCTTAATCAACTCAACCTTATGCAGCCAGCCTTCGTCATCTCCCAACAAACGGACAGGGTTTGTTTGCAGCAAGAATTGTACACCTTCTTCTTTGGCGTGTTTTACTTCTTCCACACGCGCAGGCATCTCCTTCTCCGAACGACGATAAACGATGTAGGCATTTTTTGCCCCCAGACGCAAAGCCGTGCGCACCGCATCCATCGCCGTATTTCCACCGCCAAAAACCGCCACATTCTTGCCGTGCAAATCAATAATAGGTGAATCGTATTCCGGAAATTTGTAGGCTTTCATCAAGTTTACGCGCGTTAAAAATTCATTGGCCGAATACACCCCGTTCAAATTTTCACCTTCAATGCCCAAAAACCACGGCAAACCGGCCCCCACACCAAGAAAGACCGCATCAAAACCCTCTTCCTCGAACAACTCATCCACCGTGTAACTGCGCCCGATAATGGTGTCGGTTTGAAATTTAACACCCATTTTCTTCAGGCCATCGATTTCCGTACGAACGATCTCTTTGGGCAAACGAAATTCGGGAATTCCATAGACCAACACACCGCCCAGTTCGTGCAATGCCTCAAACACCGTCACATCGTAACCTTTGCCACGTAAATCTTTGGCGCAACTGAGTCCGGCAGGTCCACTGCCCACAATCGCCACCTTTTTCCCATTGGACTCTTTAACTTCCGGAATGTCGATCTTTCCGGATTTGCGTTCGAAATCGGCTACAAAACGTTCCAGATAGCCAATCGCAACCGGTTCACCGCGCTTGGCCACCACACAGGCTTCTTCACATTGTTCCTCCTGCGGACAAACGCGGCCGCAAATGGCAGGCAATGCGTTATCTTCTTTAATTTTTTTCACGGCACCTAAAAAATCGCCCTCGGCAATATAGGCAATAAAATCTTTTATCTGAATATTCACCGGGCACCCAGCCACGCACGTCGGTTTGGGGCACTGCAGGCAGCGCTGGGCCTCGGCAATGGCTAACTCCGGTGTGTATCCTAAATTCACCTCATCAAAATTCCGGCTTCGTTCCATGGGATCCTGTTCGATCATAGGATGCCGGGGAATTTTCAAGCGTTCCTTTGGCGTTAATTTTTCCATTGTTCTTCCCGAATAGTTTAGTTTTCTTCTTTGATTTCCTTAATTTGTTTTTCTAACCGACAGTGCTCTTCGAAGCGTTTTAAGGCTTCCTCTTCGTACTTGCGGTACATTCTATTGCGATCGGCCAAATTCTTAAAGTCCACCGCATGAGCGTCAAATTCCGGGCCATCCACACAGGCAAACTTTGCTTTTCCGTTAATCAGAACCCGGCAACCGCCGCACATTCCCGTGCCATCAATCATAATAGGATTCAAGCTTACGACCGTTTTGATGTTGTAAGGCCGCGTCACATCGGCAACCGCCTTCATCATGGGAATAGGGCCGATGGCCAGAACAAAATCGATTTTTTTGCCCTGATCGATCAACTCTTGCAACTTCTGCGTCACAAAACCGTGAAATCCGTAAGAGCCGTCATCCGTAGTAATGTAGGCCTCGTCACTCACCGCTTTCATCTCATCTTCCAGAATAACCAAATCCTTTGTTCGCGCCCCATTAATGGTGATCACGTAATTTCCGGCTTCTTTTAAGGCCACGGCAGTGGGATAGGCAATTGCCGTCCCCACGCCTCCACCAATGCTGACAGCCGTGCCGAAATTTTCGATGTGGGAGGGTTGTCCAAGCGGTCCGACCACATCCATGATGTAATCCCCGCTCTCTTTCATGTTCAGTTCTTTGGTTGTTTTACCAACCCCTTGCACAATAATCGTAATGGTTCCCTTCTCCGTATCGGAATCGGCAATGGTTAACGGGATGCGCTCTCCGTGTTCGTCGATACGTACAATAACGAATTGCCCGGCTTTGCGTTTTTTGGCAATTCGCGGCGCTTCGATCTCAAACTTCTTAATATTTTCCGCTAAAAACTGCGCTTCAACAATCCTAAACATAATCTTCCCTGTTTTTTATTTTTAGTGTCGCTTGTTTCGATATTTTTCTAATTGTAAATATAATAAATTCCCAAAATTAAAACAACCACATTTCAACAATTTAATTTTTTATCCCATTCTTAAATTCCACAAGTACTTAGCAACAATAATACGCTCTATTTTTTTGCGTACTTGTGAAAATATATTACAAAGATTTCTTTTTCGGAGCAGCAAAATGTGATTAAACAATTGCCGAAAACGATTATTATCCCGCCAGCCACCAAATCCGGCTGCACAATGGTTCAACTCTTTTTTTTCTCCGAATATTTCGATGATCTAACTCATCGCGACGCTAATTCGTTCCTCGGTGCAGAATAAAAATGCTCTAATAGGAAGGGCTACAAGCGGACAAACATTTTACCCGCCATCTGACGAATAAGTCCCATCAACTCCAGCATGAGTAAACTGCTTAATGTCTCAGCCGGCGAAAGGTGGGTTTGAAAGGCAATCTGATCCACGTGCAGGGGATCGCCGGACAGCACCTCGTAAATTTTTTTCAGGTTCCCTTCCAATTGAGGGCCGGATCGGGATGCCTTTTGCGCCGGGCGGCGCATCTGCGGAGCAAGCGCTTCGACAATTTCTTGCGGATCTTCGACCAGCGTTGCTCCCTCTTTGATTAACTTATGACACCCGGCGCTTTTGGCCGAAAGGACAG
>CAYXUS010000019.1:0-10299 GCA_964468415.1 uncultured Caldithrix sp. | reverse complement strand
CCGAACGTATTCACCTCTTTATCGGCTACTGCAATTCCGATGATCGTAAGTTCGCCGGCGGTGGGCTGGCCGCAGAACATGAGGACATTCAATTAGTGGAATGGTCGCGCCGGGAGGCCCTGCAAAAGCTTTTGAACAATAAAATAGAAGATGGCAAAACAGTTTTAGCATTACAGCACTTTTTCCTGAAAGAATATTTGAAACAGAAATGAGACGTTCCGGCGAGGCACTGTGCCATGTTTTCGGGCGCTTCCCGAGTACCCGAAAATTCTCTACTCATATTCCATGTCCATGTACCGGGGATCCAGGCGATAATCGCCGAATCCGGTGTAATCGATGAACAAAAAGGTTTTGCGCAAAGAATAATATTGCCAAACTTCGTAGGGCGGACTATCAATTTCGAAGGGATGGCGTTCAATATCATCGGGAAAACCAAACTTAATGAGAATGCGCCCGCGGTCGGTTTGCCAGCCATCGAGGGTCATGGTCGAAAAATGCTGATTGGCGTAATTTACCCGGCGAAAATATTCATCTTTTAATTCGTTTTTGGCCGTTGTGGGATCCGGGTCACGTTCTTTCCAGAATCGCTTAAAAAATGCCTGCTTCTCTTTTAAAGGAGCCTTTAAATATTTTTTCAAGGTATCGGGATTCAAAATGTACATCATCTCCTGCAAAGCCAGGTTGATGTCTTCGCTTGTACTGGGAACCGAAGACCAGAAGAAAGAAAACGTTGTCTCGGTTTTTGCTTTAGCCCTTCCCGATTCTACTTCGATGGTAAGGTGATACTTGTTGTGCTTTAGCTTTGAGCGATCGAGTTTAAAGACCCGGGAAAAAACGTGGTGCGTCGGTTGGATGACAATTGTACTGTCGATTTCCAGCACGGGGCTATTTCTGCGGCGCCGCTCCCCTTTAAACAAATAACGAACTTTTGCCGCTTTTGCCGTATCGCGCACAAAAGCATAAAAATACAGAAAAAAATTGCCCTTTTTGACTTCGAAATTATTGCCGAAGGTAGGAATAAAATGAAGTAAATTGCCTGCAGAATCGAAACTTGCTTCCTGCAAAAAAAGCACATTTCCTACTGCAACGGCTTTTTTGTTCAAATCTTCCAATTTAAATTTTACTTTTCGTTTGGCTGAATTATTCGTCACCAGATCCGTAGATTTGGCAAGCAGCGTGTATTCTCCCGGTTTCAGAACAAAAGCATCCCTAATCAAAACCGATTTTTGCCGGCTATTTGTCTCATTGAAATCCGCCACATTAATTTTTCTATTAATCACGTGGCTATCCACCACATTGTCATTTTTGTCGTACACGGCAAATAAAATTTCGAACTCCGCATTAAATCCGGCCGTATCGCTTTTAATAAAGGTAAGATCGTCATACAAAAAATGAGCCCAAATTACGAGACGATGGTGCTGCAAATCGGGTTCAAAACGATCCTGCGTAACCATTTCAAAAAACGGCAATCCCACCCCACTCTGGCGTGACACTTCCAGATACTGAGCAGAAGCAAACCGGACAAACGAAAACACGATTAAAAGGAGAAAAAACGTTTTTACTTTGCGCATCATTCAAACTCAGGTTTTTTTATTTTAACTTAAAAAAGTGTTGTTTGTTCGTATAATTATACTTTACAATAAATTTTACCGAATGCAAATTTTTTTGGATAACCGGCGGCATTACGACGAACGGGAAACAAACTGCCCGTACAACTCGTATTCGGTGGCATCGACAATTTCTACCTTTTGGAAGGTACCGACGTACTTCCCTTGCGTTTTTCCCCCGGGAATAATGACTTCATTGTCAATCTCCGGTGCATCCCGGTAAGTGCGTCCCGAATAGATATTTTGTCCCGCATCGAATTCATCCATCAAAACGTCAAGTTCCTGTCCGAGAAACATTTGGTTCTTTTCCAGCGAAATTTCGCTTTGCATTTCCATGAGCAAACGCTGACGTTCTTCTGCCAAATGTCGTTCCACTTTACCGGGCAGCTCGAACGAGGCAGTTCCGTCTTCATCGGAATAGACAAATGACCCCAGACGATCGAATTTCATCTCTTCGGCAAAGCGCATCAGTTCATCAAAATCTTCGTCGGTTTCTCCGGGATGGCCCACAATAACCGTGGTACGCAACGTAATATCGGGCACCATTTTACGCGCAGTTTCCAGAAGCGCAATAATGGAACGGCGGGTGTCCCCGCGGCGCATCAGGCGCAACATGCGTTCGGAAATGTGTTGAATGGGCAAATCCAGATAATGGACCAACTTCCGGCTGGTTTGCATCATTTCCAGAACTTCAAACGGGAAATTGGTCGGATACCAGTACAAAGGGCGAATCCAGCGCAAACCGGGAATGTCTTCCAGTTTTTGCAAAAGATCGACGATTGCCTGTTTGCCGTACAAATCTTTTCCGTAATAAGAGGTGTCTTGCGAAACAATCAGTAATTCTTTGGTGCCATTTTCCGCCAGACGTTGAGCTTCTTCCACCAAAATTTCAATGGGACGACTGCGGTGCCTGCCGCGAATAGCCGGGATGGCACAAAAACCACAGGTATGGTTGCATCCCTCCGAAATTTTCAAATAGGCGTAGTGGCGCGGCGTACTGACCAACCGACTGCGATGCAGGTTGTCGAGTGCCGCATGCCCTTTGCCAAGCGCTTTTAAAATTTGTGCGTACTCTTCGGTTCCGAAGATGGCATCGACTTCGGGAATCTCGCGCTCGATTTCCCTGCGGTAGCGTTGAGTCAAACATCCGGCCACAAAAACCTTTTTGGCCGGATCTTTCTTCTTCAATTCAAGGGCTTCCAGAATGGTTTGGATGGACTCTTCTTTGGCTTCCTCAATAAATCCGCAAGTATTAATGATCAGCACATCCGAATCTTGCGGGTCCTGAGAAAGGCGGAAGTGATTTACCTGCAAAAGGCCCATTAAATTTTCGGAATCCACCAGATTCTTCGGGCAGCCTAATGTAACAACGTGAACTTTTTTCATTCTTTGGCAAACAATCCTTCTACAAATTCGGTGGGATTAAACAACTCAAAATCGGTCATTTTTTCGCCCAGCCCAATGTATTTTACCGGGATGCCCAACTGGCGTTTAATGGAAAGCACCACACCACCCTTTGCCGTACCATCCAATTTGGTCAAAAAAATGGAATTTACATTGGCGGTTTTCACAAATTCCCGGGCCTGACTAATAGCATTCTGGCCATTGCCGGCATCCAGCACAAGAATTACTTCGTGCGGGGCATCGGGAATTTGCTTGCGAATAACTTTGTAAATCTTTTCCAGTTCGGCCATGAGGTTCACCTTGGTGTGCAAACGTCCCGCCGTATCGATAATCACATAATCGACACCGCGCGCTTTGGCCGCACTCAGGGCATCGAATACCACGGCTGCGGGATCGGCATTGGGTTGATGCTTGATGATGTCGCAACCCAATCTTTTTGCCCAAATGTCTAATTGCTCAATGGCTGCTGCGCGGAATGTATCGGCTGCGGCCAGCAAAACTTTTTTGCCTTGCTGCTGGTAATGGTAGGCCAGTTTGGCGATGGAAGTGGTTTTCCCCGTGCCATTCACCCCGACCACCAAAACAACAAATGGTTTGGGGCGCTCGTTTGGTTCTTCCTGAGGAAATTCTAATTGTTTGGCGATTTCATCCTTCAAAATCGCATTCAATTCTTCCGGCGTTTCAAATTTTTCTTTGCGTACCCGTTGCCGCAAATGCTCGATAATTTCCATCGTAGTATCCACGCCCACATCGCCGGTGATTAAAATTTCTTCCAATTCTTCCAGCAAATCGTCATCTATTTTGTTGTGTCGGCTCAGAACATTCCCGATTTTACCGAACACGTTCTCTCTGGTCTTCTTCAACCCTTCTTTAAATCGCTTTAACACACACTTCCTTTCTTCGTTTAAAAACCTTACTGTCCCGATTGCAAAAATATTTTCTTCGCTTTAACCACTCACCCAACGAAAGGTTCAATTTAGGCCGGAAAACGGAATTTTTCAACTGCCCGGGCAGCGGCTTTTCAGAAAAGTTTTCTCCACCGATTTTTTCGATTTTTCATTTCCTCCGCCCGGAAGCATCCCGATGCGGCAGGCCCAGTTCCGTTACCTGCGCCAGCGCTTCCCGGTCGAACACCGGGCCCTCCACGCACACCCGCGCACCACTGCCGTCCAGCACACACTGCCCGCAAATGCCAATGCCGCACTTCATGTAGCGCTCCAGCGTAAATTCGTACGGAATGTCAAGCGGATCGAGCAGCTCTTTTAATTTGACGTACAAAATTTCCGGACCAGCGGCGTAAACAAAGCGTATGTTTTGCGTTTCAATAATCGAAGTCACATCCTGCGTGACCAGCCCCTTTTTGCCCAGGCTACCGTCATCGGTGGTAAAAAAGCAAGCTTCGGCCCACCGTTTAAAATCGTCGGCAAAAATCAATTCGTGCGCCGTGGCTGCGCCCAACAGGGACACAAACCGCCGTTTTTCCGCGGCAAGCCGCTGGGCCAGCAATCGCAAAGGCGCAATACCAATGCCTCCGCCCACCAGCAACGCGTTATCGTGCAGGGAAAAACCGTGACCGAACGGGCCGCGAATGCCCACGCGATCGCCGGGCCGCAAACGCATCATGGCATGGGAAAACGGACCGTAGGCTTTTACGGAAATCTCCAGCCAATCTTCCCCCAACGCCGATACGGAAAAAGGTTTTTCGTCTCTACCCGGCAACCACACATTCACAAACTGTCCGGGAGATGCATCCATCATGCGTTCAAAGTAAAAGCTCTTTACGCCCGGGCCGTGCTCCGTAATGCGCAAAATCGGATACGTTTTCATCAAATCACTCATGAGCCAGCCCCCTTATTTCGTCAAGAGCGGAAAAACCGTACCGTTGCAGGTAGTCCCCGATGCCGCGATCGACCTTGCGGAAAATTTCAATCCCCTGGTAGTACACACCGGAACCGATGCCGATTAAAGTGGCTCCGGCCAGAATCAATTGAATGGCATCTTCGGCCGTGGTAACCCCGCCCGTCCCGATGATGGGAATGCGCACCTGTTCATACGCTTCGTACACCGACTTAACGGCAATGGGCAAAATGGCCGGACCCGAAACCCCGCCCGTTTTGTTGGACAAAATCGGCTTGCGCACGTCGATGTCGATCAACATGCCCGGGCCCACCGTATTAATCAACGTCAACGCATCGGCACCGTGCTCTTCGCACACCTTGGCCATGCGCCCCACCCCCGGCCCGTGCGGCCCCAATTTTACGGAAACGGGAATGCCGCCGGCGTATTTTTTGACGATTTCCGTCACGCGCGCCGTATCCTGCGGACTGTCGCCAAAGGGCGTGCCGAACTCCGAACGCACATTGGGACAAGAAACGTTCACTTCGATCAAATCGGGTTGCGCTTCCACCAGCTTTTGCGTCACTTCGCCGTATTCTTCGATGGTCCGCCCGAAAACGGAAGCAAAAATCGGCGCTGTACTGCGTTCCCTAAAAAGGCGGATTTCTTTTACCACCTCGTCAACGCCCGGATTAGAAAGTCCCACGGCATTGAGCAAACCGTGGCGAAAGGGTAAAATACTGGGATTGGGATGACCTTTGCGCCCTTCGGTGTTAAACGACTTGGTAGTCACCGCTCCGGCACCGGCTTCAATAACCCGCAACATCGAAGCGGCCGTTAACCCCAGAATGCCCGAAGCCAGCACCGTTGGGCGTTGTAATTCCATGTTTAAAAACGTTACCTTCGGCATGAGCTCTCACTTAATAATAGGTTGCAGTTCAGAACGGTCGAAAATGCGCTCGCAGAATTCGCATTTTACCTGATCGCTATTTTCGTCCACCGCCACAAAGGAGGTTTCCACCCCGCTTTGCAAATTGGTAATGCAATTGGGATTTTTACACAGCAGCAAGTTTTTGATGACCTTCGGCGCCTGCACCACCACTTTGCTGTACACCTTGTAATCTTTAATGGCTTTGATGGTTACCCCGGGCACCACGATGGAAATGTGCTGAATGATTTCCGGCGAAAGGAATTCCATTTGCAGCTTGATCAAATCTTTGCGCCCCATCTTTTGACTGTCGTAATTGATGCCCAACGTAATGGGTACTTCCTTGGTCTCTTCGTATCGGGAAATGATTTCCAGAATTTTCACCCCGTCACCGGCCGGGATATGATCGATTACGATTCCCAACTTGATCTTGGGAATCATCAGCATATTTTCGTTTTTTTGTGCGCTCATAATTCAACTCCCAGATGTTTTAAAAGGATGGCCTGACGCATGATGACGCCATTGCGCGCCTGCGGAAAATATCCGGCAAAGCGGGTTTTATCCACATCGTAGGCAATTTCGTTCACTCTGGGCAAAGGATGCAAAACCCGCATGTGCGGCTTGGCATCGGCCAGCATGGCGGCCGTGAGCAAATAGCTGTCTTTCACTTTTTCGTATTCCAGTAAATCCGGAAAACGCTCGCGTTGAATGCGCGTCATGTACAAAATGTCGCACTTGGGAATCGCTTCTTCCAAATGATTCGTTTCGTAAAAGCGGTATTTGTCCGGCTGGTCGGTCATCATAAAATATTTGGGCAAACGCAGCGATTCCGGTGCCACCAGAATAAAGTTTCGCACATCGAACTTCATCAGGGCGCGGATCAGCGAATGCACGGTACGGGAATATTTGAGATCGCCCACAAAAGCCACCGTAATATCGGAAATGTGTCCCAAATCTTTTTCGATGGTGTACAAATCCAGCAGGGTTTGCGTGGGATGTTGATTGGAACCGTCCCCGGCATTAATAACGGGCAGCACGCTCTCCTGGGCGGCCAAACGTGCCGTTCCCTCGCCCGGATGGCGGATGACCATGATGTCGCAGTAATTTTCTACCGTGTGGATGGTATCGGTGAACGACTCGCCCTTGGACACCGAAGTGGCCGATTGTTCGGCAAAGCCGATGACATTGCCGCCCAGCCGGTGCATGGCCGCTTCGAAACTTAGCCGCGTACGCGTGCTGGGTTCGAAGAACATGGCCGCCATGATTTTACCCGGCAACAATCGGTAGCGCTGGTCATCCGACAATTTCTCCACCTGGTGCGCCACCCGCAGGTAATCTTTGATCTCATCTAAGGTGAGATCGTCCATGGAGATCAGGTCTTTTTTCATGATTTTCCTCTGTGTATTGGTTTCATGATTGATTGATTGCAATCGTTTCATTGTTTCCCGGTTTTATGAGAATTTTCCCGGCTGCTCTGGCTAAAGGGTTCAGGGTTTAGGGTTAAGAGTTTAGGGTTAAGGGTTGATGGTTAAACTTTTAACGCCAAAGAACCGTCTCTCCGAAATCACTCATAATTCGTACCGTAGAATTCTGCGGACAATTTTTAATCCGTAATTTTCCCCAACTCCTCTTCCACTTTTTTCAGATAGGCCACGGGATCCGCAGCCTGAAGCAAAGCTCTTCCCACAATCAAATAGTGCGTCTGCAAAAAATCGAATTGCGCCGGATCGCCGCCCTGCTTGCCAAATCCCGGCGAATAGAATACGGCATCGCCTGCTTTGCCCAGGGCCGAAAAAATCTCGCGTACCGCCTGTGGTTTGGTCAAAGGAACCACAAAATTACGTACGCCCAAACCGTAGGAACGGGTGTAAATATCCAGAATGGCCGCATCGTCCAGATAGCCGCCTTCCGAGATGCGGTATTGGGGATGGGTCATAATGCCGCCCACAATAACCGTGAGGCCCTCTTCCTGCAAAGCTTTTACCCAGGCCGTTAGCGTGGCCGGACCGGCCTGCGGAAAAAGAATTACTTCGGTCAATCCGCTGCGGGCCATGAGCGCAGCGAATTTCGCGCCCATGTCAGGAATATCGGTAGCCGCCTTTTGGTGATCGTAAATAATCGGCTTGGACGAATGGCGGCGAATGGCTTGCACCACCGTAGCCAATCCGTGCGTCAGCCCGGCAATAAAACCGATTTTGTACCCGTAAATCAACGGCGAATCGTCCACCGCGCGCACCAGGGCTTCCGTTTTTTGCAAATCGTCCGTGTCCAGAGCCGGAATCAATTTTCGAATACGTTTCATTTAAACTCCTTCGTAAAATTCAAGCATCACCCGATAATTCGGATCGTTTTTTTCCTGCAGGTAACGAATAATGTCCGTCAGCGCAATGACGGAGGCAAAGGGCACCCCGGCCAATTCGTCCTTCTGGCTTCGCGTACGCCGATCCACAGTAACCACAATGCCCGCCGTTTTTACCCCGAACGTTTGCTCTAACAGTCGCATGGCTTCCAGTTTGGTACCGCCGGTGGTCAGCACATCGTCCACAATCACGATTTTTTCATCTGCCTGCGGATGGTGTCCGATAAACATTCCGCCTTCACCGTGCGCTTTGGCTTCCTTGCGCGAATAAAAGGTAAAAAGATCGGTAGCGAACTGCTCGTAATAGGCCGCGGCCGTCACCGCCGCCATGGAGATGGCTTTGTACGGCGGTCCGTACAATGTGGTCACCTGCGGGAAAGCCCGACGAACGGTTTGCGCCAGTGCCTTGCCCAAAAAGCGGTAGGCTGCCCCGCTGTTCACTTCGCCCAGATTAATAAAAAAAGGGGACTTCATTCCCGATTTGAGAACGAACTCCCCGAAGCGCAGAGCCTTTTGTTCCAGTAAGAATTCAATAAAAGCCTGTTTCGAAATAGCCGCATCAGACGGCATGTCCGGGTGTTTCATCAATAAACTTTCCTTTCCGATATTTAACGATTCCGTTGACCATAGTTTGTTCCACTTGCCAGCAACAGCCCACTTCTTTGTACACATTAACACCGGCTTTGCTGATAACGTGCGCATTCATCGTGGGCGCGGTGGTGCGTTTGACAAACACAAAATCCGCCCAATTGCCTTCTTTTATTCCGTCGCGACCGGCAATGTCGTACGCCTCGGCGGCCCCGCCGCAGATCAGGCGATGAAATTGCTCCCAGTTGACAGTGCCGTCATCAATCAGGTTGAGCATCAGCGGAAGAGCCCACTCAATGGCGGCAATTCCGGAAGGCGGTGCTTCTCCCTGTTTTTCGAACAAAACGTGCGGCGCATGGTCGGTTCCGATAAAGTCGATCACATTTTCGGCCAGAGCGCGACGCAACGCCTGTTGATCCCGCAGGGTGCGAATGGGAGGATTCACCTGCAAAAAGGCCCCCTTGGCCTGCACATCGTCCCGGGTAAAAAACAGATAGTGCGGGGCGGTTTCGGCCCGGATGTCAAAACCGTCCCTTTTCATCTTACGCAGCCATTCCGTTTCTTCCGCGGTATTGGCATGACAAAGAATTACCCGCGGACGTTTTTCGGCGGGCAGGGCACGCAGCACGCGTTCGATTTTGTGCAAAGCATTTAACACGGCTTTTCTGGGACGCCGCTCGTGGTGTGGCAAATGCCCCCCGTTTTTCGGAAAAACGCTTTCATCTTCGGCATGAACGGAAACCCGGTCGTAAAATTCGAACAAACGCAGCAAGGTTTTCTCATCGGTAATCGAAGTAAGCGAAGACGAACGCGCCATGAAAATTTTTACCGACTTGGCCAGCGCATCGATGTCGTACATTTTGCCGGAAGCATGAAACATTACCCCCCAATTGACCAGCGATTTGCGCCGAAAGCGTTCGCGCTTTTCTTTTAATCGGGACGGCGTGGTTACAGGCGGACGATTGTTGGGCATATCGATGACTGTGGTTACGCCGCCTTTTAAAGCGGCCTTGGAGCCGTTGCGAATGCCCTCCTTGTACACCTGACCCGGTTCGCGGAAATGCACATGGGGATCGATCATCCCGGGTAAAATCAAATACCCGCGGGCATCGAGCACTTCTTTAGCCTTGCCCGCCGGATGCCGATTGGTGCTCAAACGGGCAATGCGTCCTTTGGCGATCTCGATGGTTCCTTCTTCGAAATAGCCTTCCGGCGTTAGCCAGCGGGCATGAGTGATGCGCATGGTTTTCATTTGATCATTCGTGTATCCGTTAATTGGTTAATTGGTTAATTGGTTGAATAGTTGAATAGTTGATTTGTTGAATCGTTGAATCGTTAAATCGTGCCTTAGGCTCCCCTTTGGGTTAATCGTTTATTCGCCATCCAACATCTGCCTGCTTGGTTAAGAGTTAAGGGTTAAGGGTGCTCGGCGCCCGTGACTGCTGGCAATTGGTTAATTGGTTGAATGGTTGATTTGTTGAATCGTGCCTTAGGCCTCCCTTTGGGGCCAATTCCCCCGAAGGGGCCCTTTTGGGGCAAGTTCCTAGTTCCCAGTTCCAGATTTCCCCCCGCTCGCC
>CAYXUS010000018.1:0-19613 GCA_964468415.1 uncultured Caldithrix sp. | reverse complement strand
GGGATTCGGTGGCTGTATTAAGTTAAGGGTTAAGGGTACAAGGGTTAAGGAAAGGCATACCACCGCCGACGAATTCGTAATTCGTAATTCGTAATTTTCTCCCTGACGCGGCGCCACCCGGCAACCGACGATTTTTCCCCTTTTCCTTTTTCATTTTTCATTTTTCATTCTCCCTGAGCCATCACAAAGCCCCCCTGTGGGGTAGCACCCTACGGATAATTCGTAATAAATCAAAAACGCTTAGGGAACTTTTTTTGCGCTTTTTAATTTGAATATGCAACGAATGTTCGATAAATTTTATCACAGTATTTCATTGAAAAAACACGGAGAGAAATCATATGAATCAAGATCCTATCTATCAGGAATCGCTAAGTATCACCAAAGAAAATGCCTTGTTGCGTTCGGTTTACAACTGGATGATGCTGGGTCTGGGGATTTCCGGTTTAACGGCTTACTTAACGGTGCATAGCCCGTTTGTCATGAAATTGATTTACGGCAATTCTTTCATGCTTTTCGTTTTACTCATTGCCGAACTGGGCATGGTCTTTGCCATTTCCGGCGGAGTTAAAAAGATGCAGGCTTCAACGGCCAGCACCTTATTTTTGCTGTTTTCATTCTTAAACGGATTAACACTTTCCTCGATTTTCTTAGTGTACACGGCAGAATCCATCACCACCACTTTTCTGGTCACCGCCTTAACTTTCGGCGCAACCAGCTTCTACGGTTACACCACCAAAAAAGACCTGACATCCTGGGGCAGTTTTCTTTTCATGGGGCTTATCGGAATTATTATCGCCTCGGTGGTTAATATTTTTCTGCACAGCACAATGTTAGGCTGGATCGTCTCTTACCTTGGGGTACTGATTTTTGTGGGATTAACTGCGTATGATACGCAAAAAATTCGACGCATGGGCATGGAAATTACCCCGGCCGCCGGTGAAGTTTACGGACGCCTTTCCATCATCGGCGCATTGATGTTGTATCTGGATTTTGTCAACCTGTTTTTGCTGCTGCTACGCATTTTGGGCGGCGGACGGAGAAGCTAATTTACTTTCGACTTCTTAAAAAGCGTGCGAAGGCCCTGTAATTCGCACGCTTTTTTATTTAACCCGAGCTTGTAAACTGCATCCGCCTCGTTTTCCGTTACCATCTTTAGCAAGCAATCTACGGATTCATTCTCAAAACAACTGTTCCTTTGCCCGCCCCCTTCATTGTCACTTACACTATTTGCAAGTTTCGTACGAAATGCGAAGCCTGAGTTATTAATTTAAGTACCTGATCATCCTGGGCATGCACCCGCCGTTCAAGCCATTCCAGAGTTTGATAATACGCATTCCACTCTGCTCTTTCCTTTTCGTATTGCTTTTGCAAAGGGCTGTTTTCGCCTTCACAAAAATCCATCGCCTTTTTCAAGCGCGGAATTCCGATAGTAATGAATTCTTTGGCCGATTCAATTTGTCCTCTTTGCAAAAAGTCGAGAAGTTTAAAGACAAATCGCAGAAATACGATCGTTTGGGGAATGGATGAAATGAAACAACCGGTAAAAGGATCGACGCGATCCTTGATTAGCCGATAATCTTTGTTTAATACCTGTGCGTATTTGGAAAAATACAAAATCCGTTCGTAATCACCAATCATTTTGCCGATTTCTGCGGCATGTATGGCTTCCCGTGCAAACAATTCTTTGTCATGACGCATAATAAGCCCCGCCTTGTGCAAATAGGCCAGCGGCTGCGTCCGACCGGTCATGGTAGAAAGCAAATAAGCCTGATCTTCCGCACGACCGATGAACGAAGGAGTAAACGGTTTAAATCGGCGCAAGGCATCAATCAGAATGCCATTGGTTCCACCGGTCACGTGGACACGCTGCAAACAAAAGCGTTTCCCGTCCAGTTGCGGAGAATCGTAACGGGTCATCATTTCCGCCAGGGTCGAAAGAGCTTGCGGCAGGCGGCTGAAAAAGACAAATTCATCGGCATGCCGTGGTCCGGGCGGGTAAGGTACGTCCGGGGTAAACAATGATTGCGCAATATCTTCGGCATTGACCAATGCACCGGCAATCATGCCCAAACGGACAGGATTTCCATCGGCATCCAGGCCATCGCTTCCCCATAAGGCGGTGCGGAAATGTTCCAATGCCGACTGTCCCGTTTCCTGCACAAGCCGTTCCTGGTCAAACACCTGATCCAAATCGATTTTGAACGTTGCTTTTAGCGCGGGATTGACAAACACCTGCCACCAGGCCGAAATGGCTTTTAAAAAGCTGTAATGACGCCCGTAGGGGCCATCTACTCCCACGGCTTCCCAGGGTTTGTCAGTACGGGAAAAGAAAATTCGCAACCAGTCCCGCACATCCTGTTCGGTAAACAGATACACATCCAAATGCTCAAAACCGCCGGCCTGTCGGATGGTTTGCTGCAAATAGTCTCTGGCAATTTCGTGTAAAAACGAATGGGTCACCGAGCACGAAAGCACCACGGTTAAACGTTGATTTTTATCTGCCGTTCCACGGGCCTTCTCAAAAGCCATCATTTCGTTCAGACCGCGCAGTCCGTACAAAACTTCGTTCTGCTCCGGAGGAATACCTACCGGAATCGGGTGATCGTACCAAAATTCCTGAGGATCGTTGGCGTGTTCCTTTAATATTCTTTTAACGGAATCGGTTAACGGCAAACGGTCAATTTCCCAGTTTTTCAGCGGAATGGTCAGCAGCACATTTGAAGTGAACAAAATTTCGGCAGACGGCTCGCGAACGGGCATGGATTGTTCTTCCAGAATTTTTACACGACGTTTCCGGCGCAGCGCTTCTTCGGCTTCCCCTTCCCGGCCCAAAATGCCCACCCCTTCGGGGAAAAACACCTTCCAGAAACGTTCCACCACTTCCCCGCGCAATTCCACATTCGCGGGAGCCTGCTCCAGCCAGCGATAAGTAGCATCGAGCCGATCAGCAAATTCGGAATCATGCAAAGCGACCTGCTCAATTTCATCGCGAATTTTACGAATTCCTTGACGCAAAAAATCACGCAATTCACGCGTCAGCGGGTCCACCTCACTGGTTTGGTGCAAAAAGGCCAACGCATTATCGTATTGGGGGTGATTGCGGCCGGAAAGCACCCGGTGAAATGCACACAAAGAGATGGCCAATGCCGTGTCCCTGTCGGTCTCCGCATCACTCGACAAAAGCTGATCTTTCCAGGTTTCCGCAGAAACACGGCGAAGTACCAAGGGGAAAAAACGAAAATAAAGTTTCTCGAATTTCTGCCACGCATTTTCCGGCATACTCTGTCATTTTCCTTTTTCCTTCCCGTTTAATATATTGGCCCGGAAAATATCAGGCAAATTATTTGAGCCACCGGGCTAAATTTTGACAGCACACACTGCCATATTTGCAAAAGCACCTTACACCGTTTTGTTCCAAAGGAATGAGAATTTTCCACGTTAAGGCGGTCCCATTTATCAATACAAAAAATAACATTTTGATTCTATTGAAATTAAGCGACTACTTCACATCCGTATTCCGGTTTTCTACAGGCCCGAAATTTTCTGGTATGGTATTTGTAAAATAAAGGAACGAATTACGATGACAGGTTACTAAAAGATCAAATCACCTAACCAAAGGAGGACAGAAAATGGAAAGTAAAGTACAGGTCGTTATCGAAGAATTCCCGAAAAAGTGGAAATGGCTACTCTTTCTGGGAATCTTAAACATCATTTTCGGAACCTTAGGTGTGATTTTTGCCGAATTTGTCACCATTACCACGACCATTCTCTTCGGTGTATTGATGTTCGTAGCAGGTGTGGTACAATTGTTTCACTGGTTCAAAGAAAAAGAAGTCACCTGGAGCGGACGCATTCCACACTTGATTTTTGCACTGCTCTACATCGTTGGCGGTGCCATTGCCTTCTTTAATCCGTTTACCGGCGCCTCGGCTTTAACCATTGTGTTAGCCAGTATTTTTATTGTGATCGGATCGCTGCGTATCGGACTGGCTTTCTTTTTGGCCAAGCATGGTTGGCGCTGGTTCTACCATGCCCTGATGGGTGTGCTGGCCATCTTTTTAGGCATTTACATCATCTTTCAATGGCCTATTAGCAGCCTGTGGGTAATCGGATTGCTTGTTTCCATCGAATTGATTTTGAACGGATGGCAAATGGTCTGGGTAGCCCTGATGGCACGCAAATTGGCCAAAGAACTGTCGAAGTAGGAGGCATAATCGCATGAAATCCGGAGAATTAAAAGAATTGATCGCCCTGAACACCCTGGTGTTCGAAACACTGGGACAACCGGAAAAAGAACGAAATTTCAACTTTAAAACGCTGAAACGCTGGGGACTGGACTTGCTGAAAGGGAAAAAGCAGGGTACGGAAACCTATTTCACTTCGGAATTTGGCAAGCATAAAAAGGGCGATGTTTACGATGAAGAGCAAACGCATTTTGAAGTTACCGAGGTGTTAAAAGATTTGCCCAAAAACACCAAAATTTATGCGCATATCGAAATGGTTAACGGGCGCTCATTTTTGGTGGCGCAACTGCGCCAGGGCGAACAAAACATCGAGATTGTCCGTATGCCGGTTAGTTCGGTGTTAATGACTTATTGCAAAAAGCACAAGCTGAACCATTTGGCCGCGGCCATTAGTAATGTGGGTACGGCCGTGGAGCTGACCAAACATCAGGGCCAGCAGGGCAAGCCCGTGCCGTACGATCAATTGCCTGATGCGGCGCGGCGCTTTTTGCGTGAGGCCAAAAAGATCGAGAAAGAAACCGGCTTTGGACGCATTGCGCTTTCCTACTTTGGCAAGAACAAAGACGGCGACACGCGGTATCGCCTTTCGTGGCTGCTACCAACCATTGCCATCTTTGAGCTGGACATTGCCGAAAAGGTAGACAAGCTATTGGGTGTCTTCAAATAAACGCAAAAAGGCGGAAAGGAAATCTTTCCGCCTTTTTTATTTGCCTTGTTCTTTGCTTACAGAATGTAACGGCTCAAATCTTCATCTTCCACAATCGATTTTAACGTCTCCGCAACCTTGTCTTTGTCGATGACAATCTTGTCCTGTTTCTTTTCAGGAATTTCGAACAAAATTTCTTCCAGCAATGTGGACATGATGGTGTGCAAGCGCCGGGCGCCGATATTTTCGGTACGGGCATTAACCATTGTAGCGATGCGGGCAATTTCCCGAATGGCCTCGTCGGTAAAGCTTAGATCAACACCTTCGGTACTAAGCAAAGCCTTGTACTGGGTAATTAAGGCGTTCCGTGGTTCGGTTAAAATACGTACAAAATCATCCTCGCTCAGGCTGTTTAGTTCCACACGAATAGGGAAACGCCCCTGTAACTCGGGAATCAAATCCGAGGGTTTGCTCACATGAAAGGCGCCCGCGGCAATAAACAGAATGTGATCGGTTTTGACCATGCCATACTTGGTTAGAACAGAAGTGCCTTCGACCACCGGCAGCAAATCGCGCTGCACGCCTTCGCGGGACACATCGGGGCCGGATTTTCCACTGCTGGGGCCGGCGATTTTATCGATTTCGTCAAGGAAAACGATTCCGGAATTTTCCACGCGATGGATGGCAATACGCACCACCTCTTCCATATCGATCAGCTTCTGGGCCTCTTGCTGGGTTAAAATTTTAATAGCTTCCGAAACCGTTGTACGCCGTTTTTTTACCTTTTTAGGCATTAAACCGCCAAACAATTCCTGAATATTCAGCCCCATTTCTTCGATGCCCATCGGCGAAAAAATTTGCATCATGGGGGTGGTATCGGCCGGAGTGTCAATTTCGACCAACCGATCGTCCAGTTGTCCGGCCAACAATTGCTGGCGCAGCTTTTCCCGGGTGCGCTGATGGCGCAGCTCCAGTTCATCGCCTTCGTCCATTTCGCCTACGGGTTTGGGCGTGTGCGTAATGGGAGGCAACAGAATATCGAGAATGCGTTCAATGGCATGGTCACGGGCTTTGGCTTCCACGGCGCGAGTTTTTTCTTCACGCACCATTTGCACACCGATTTCCACCAAATCGCGAATAATCGACTCCACATCGCGCCCCACGTAGCCTACCTCGGTAAATTTGGAGGCTTCCACCTTAACGAAAGGAGCGTTGGAAAGTTTGGCCAGGCGTCGGCTGATCTCGGTTTTACCCACGCCCGTCGGCCCGATTAAGATGATATTGTTGGGAATAATTTCGTCACGCAACTCGGGTTTAACCTGCTGGCGACGCCAGCGATTGCGCAAGGCAATGGCCACCATTTTTTTGGCCCGGTCTTGCCCGATGATGTATCTGTCTAATTCTTTTACGATTTGCTGGGGGGTTAATTCGGCCATTCTTTCCGCAATGTGTTCCCTGTCTTCGATCCTTTTTTTCTCATTCATTACAGAACCTCCACCCGAATATTATCGTTGGTGTAAATGCAAATTTCGGAAGCTGTCTTCAGGGCTTCGCGGGCGATTTCTTCCGCAGAAAGATCGGAATATTTCACCAGACTACGGGCTGCCGCCAGGGCATAAGGTCCCCCGGAGCCAATCGCCGCGATATTGTCATCGGGTTCAATAATATCGCCGGTACCCGAAATAATAAAAATGTTCTCTTTGTCCATTACAATGAGCAGTGCTTCCAAACGGCGTAAATATTTGTCAGAGCGCCAATCTTTGGCCAGTTCTACCGCAGCGCGGGGCAAATTTCCCGAGTATTGCTCCAATTTTTGTTCAAAACGTTCAAACAGTGTAAACGCATCGGCCGCAGCACCGGCAAAGCCCGCTAAAATTTTTTCGTTGTACAGGCGGCGAATTTTCTTGGCAGAATGTTTCATTACCGTATTGCCCATGGTAACCTGTCCGTCTCCGGCAAGGGCCACCTGCCCTTTGTGACGCAAGCCTAAAATTGTCGTAGCCTTTATTTGCAACGGAAAACGATCGTCCATTTTGTATCCTTTGTTTAATTCAAATCGGTTAACTCATTATCGCAGATTTTGTTCAAACTTTAGCCGGATTTTGTTTCAACGAAAAAAAGAGGTCCGTTTTTGCCCAGTTTTACAGGCCCTTACGCAGCCGCGCCACCGGAATTTGCATTTGTTCGCGATATTTGGCCACGGTCCGCCGCGCAATGGGAAAGCCTTCCTTTTTGAGCATCTGGGCAATTTTCTCGTCGCTCAATGGTTTGTGGGGATCTTCGTTCTCGATGATCTCTTTGATGCGGTTTTTAATTTTTCTGGTGGAAATTTCTTCGCCTTCTTCCGTCTCAATTTTTTCGTTGAAAAAATACTTTAATTCGAAAACGCCATAATCGGTTTGCACGTATTTCCCGTTTGCCACACGGCTAACCGTCGAAATATCCATTCCGATCATTTCCGCAATTTCCCGCATGGTTAAGGGCTTGATGTATTCCGGCCCCTTTTCGAAAAACTCACGTTGCTTTTCCACAATGGCTTCCATCACCTTTAGCATGGTAATTTTACGCTGGTAAATAGAAGTGATGAACCATTTAGCCGACTCTACTTTTTTGCGGATGTATTTGCGGGTTTCTTTGTCGTACTTGTTGCGGTTGCGCAGCATTTTTTTGTACAAATTACTGATGCGTAACGGCGGGATATTCCAGTCATTCAAACTAACGACCAATTTATCGTCCACCTTTTCCACAATAAAATCGGGCACTACGTAATTGCTGCGCGCGTCAAAATTGCCTTCACCGGGTTTGGGATTAAGCTTCAGGATCAAATCGATGCTTTCCTGCAACTCGTCTTTCGAGATTCCCAGCTCTTCCATGATTTTATCGTAGCGCTTATTTTTAAAATCATCAAAACAATCTTTGATGATTTTGTAAGCCAAAGTGTCTTGTTTACCCTGATCTTCCAGTTGCACCAGCAAGCACTCTTGCAACGAACGGCTGCCCACGCCAGTGGGATCTAAAAACTGGATTTTTTTCAGAACTTTTTCGACCGTCTCTTCGTCGGTGTCGAACATTTTGGCCACGTTTTTCAGATCGATATTAGGATCCAGGTAACCATCATCCCGAATGTTCCAGATTAAATATTCCCCGATAGTAAATTCTTTTTCGCTCAAATCGAGCATGCGAAACTGTTCCATCAAATGTTCGGGTAAAGTGGGTTTAAAAATTTCGGGACGTTCGTACTCTTCTTCGTTCTTGTCCTTGGGCAGGCGAATTTCGTAGGCTTCTTCATCGTTAATAAAATTTTCGAGGTCGGTATCTTTTTGGGCCTGTTCCAGCTCTTCCACATCATATTCGTCGTTGTGGTTGGTGTTGTCCAAAATTTCCAATTCTTCCTGAATTTCTTCGGCTTCTTCGGTCGATGTTTCCGATTCGTCATTCAGTTCGTCAAGCTCGTCTAATTCTTCGTCGGTTTCTTCTCCTTCTTCCAATACCGGATTCATTTCCAATTCGCTTTTAATGCGCTGCTCCAGGCTTAAAAGCGGCAATTGCAATAATGTAGAAAGAAGGATCTGCTGCGGCGACAGTCTCTGTTCCAGACCGAGTTTTAAATGCTGCGAAAGATTAATCATTAGCTCATCCTGAGATTAAATTGGCACGATTCATGTAGTAAAGTTAGGCAAAAGCACAAAGTGAGTCAAGATTGTTTACATAAAATAAGCGCAAAATAACCAACTATTTCCATACCGGATTGGCATAGCAATAAATACATCCGAAATAGCAGGGTTGGGTACGGTAATCGCCAATGTCGATGGATTTCGTACAGCCGCATTGGGCACGGGTTGGCGCTTTGGCAACACTTACTTTTTCTTTCGGATTCAAACGGTTTAGCAAATGTCCGTCAATGCAATGCCCTTTTTGCACACCATCGATTTGCAGCAAAAAATCGCTGCAACAGGCAAAAAGCTCCATGCCATAGCCCCGTGCAACTTGCACCATTTCTTGTACGGCCTGCAAAGCCAGCGGGTGTTCCTGCTTTAACAGGCGTTTCGCGGGAAATTTTGATGAAAATCTTTGAACAAATTTGGCGTAGGGCTGAGCCACACTTGTGTAGCAGCGACGCACCCCCATAGCCGAAATTTCGCGCACCAAATCAGTAAATTGCCCGATTTGGTGATTGCTTTTCGGCCCGTTTTCATCTTGCCAGAACACCAGCGGATCGTAACGCCAAATGATGCGTTCCGCGCCGTACCATTTTACCAACTGCTCCAATTGCTGCAATTGTCTGTTGAGTGGCATGGGGCTTTTTTCCAGAATGGACGGAGGCAGTATGGTAAAATGAAAAAACAACTGGTAGGCTTCAAAATACGAACGTTTTCTGAGAAAATGGGCGTAATTGCGCGACCAGAACACAATCCAGCTTACATCTTCGGGCAAAAGACTTACCCGACGCGATTGCGCCGGGTAAAACGGATTGCGAACCTCAATCCACCCGGTTTTGATAGCATCAATAAACCAATTCAAATAAAAAGCGGGGATATCGGTACGGCGCGAGGCGGAAATTACTTGTTTCATGCCATCAAAGTTTCCGGTCGTTCATTCTACGGCAACTTTGCTTCGCCCATCAGATTACCTTTTCCAGCTTTTTAGCGAAAAATTCGTTTTCTTCGGGAAGGCCGATGGAAACACGCAGGCAATTGGGCAATCCAAACGACTTTAAAGGACGTACGATTACGCCTTCGCGCAACAATTTGTCGTAAAGTTTTTCTACCTGTTTCTCCGATTCAAACACCAGAGTCACAAAATTGGTAAACGACTTAATGTAGCGTAGTCCCAGCCGATCGAAGACTTCGTAAAAAAACTTTTTGCCCAGACGATTATTGTGCAACGTTTTTTCAAGAAAATCTTCGTCTTTAATGGCCGCCACCGCAGCCGCCTGGGCCGGAGCGCTGGGTTCAAAGGTCAGCTTAATTTTCATTAAATTGGCAATCAAGTCTTCGTGAGCAAAGCCGTAGCCAATGCGTACCCCCGCCAGTCCGTATGCTTTGGAGAATGTACGCAGAGTAATTACGTTGTCCAGCCGATATTGCATGGAATCGGGAAAAACCGGCTCATCGTGCGCAAATTCGAAATAAGCCTCGTCCAGAATAACCAGCACCCGCGGCGGAACCTGTTTGATAAATTTAAGAAACTCACTCACGGTAAAAATTGTGCCCGTAGGATTATTGGGGTTGGCCAAATAAATCAGCTTGGTTTTAGGAGTAATCTGTTCGGCAATGGCTTCCAAATCAATTTTGTAATTTTTCAAGGGCGTGCGGATCAGTCTGATGCCACGTGAGAAGGCCTGTACATCAAACGTGACAAACGAGCCGGCCGAGGTAATCGCTTCTTCGTCGTCTAACAAAAAGGTGCGCATAATGATGGAAATAATACCTTCCGAGCCGTTGCCGGCAAACACATTTTCGATCTTCACATCGTATTTTTCGGCTAATGTTTTACGCAATAAATAAAAATCGGGACTGGGGTACCGATTGACGGTAATAAGCGATTCTTGCATGGCTTGCAAAGCTAAGGGTGAAACGCCAATGGGATTTTCGTTCGAGGCCAATTTAATAATTCGTGTTAGTCCTAATTCGCGTTTTAATTCATCAATGGATTTTCCGGGCTGGTAAGGTTTTAATTTTTTAATGTGTTCGGGAACCAATGGCATGTTTTTTCCTTTCTCAAAAATTCGCTTTAAGAAAAGAAAATTACGAAAAAAACGGAATGAAAAAAATTATTCGTACAAAAAATCAGGAATGGTTTCACACAAAAAAACAAGGGGAATGTCCGATGCATTCCCCCAAAAGCCGAGTTGGGCCAAAAGTCTATCGGCCCGTCAGAATACGCGACAAATAATAAATACTGGTCATAAAAATTCCAATCCCGGAAGCCACGGAAAAAACCTCTTTAACCGTGTACCAGGCCGTGTGATTCACGTAAATTACGTCTCCGGGTTTCAATTCGATTTCCTTCTGCGTCACATGCGTTAAATCCTTCAGATTCACAGTAAATTCGGATCGCGTTAAATTCCCGTCTTTGTCTTTTCGAACGCGCACCACATTCACATCGGTTAATTTGGCGTAGCTGTTCGGGCCGCCGGCCAGGGAAATCAAATTAATCAAATTGGTGGAACTGGCAACCTCGTACAACCCGGGACGTTGAATAAAGCCCCAGATGCTCACGGTAATGGTAATATCACCGGGCTTTGCGTAATAATAATTCACGGAACGGCCATTCATAAAACGGTTGGCCATACTCATTTGATCGACCTGAGCAAAGGCTGGGGTTACAAATGCCAAAGCAAACAAGCCAAGAAAGAAAATTCTAATTGCTGAATATTTGTTCCTCATGGGTTCTGCCTAATCGTTAATTTTCCACTTCCGATTTTTTCTTTTTCGATTTTTTGGATGAGCCATGATGCCCATAGGTGTAGTAACCGTAGTATCCGTAGTAACGGCTCTTGTATTGTCCGTAATAACTTCCGTAGGCACGTTTGATGTCGAAATTATTCATGGCCACACCCAGAATATGCGCATTAACGCGTTCCAATTGTTCGATGGAATGTTCCAGTTCGTCCATCACCGTTGTTCCGGCCAGAATGATTAACAGCGTGCCTTCCACCTGCGTGGAGACCACCGAGGCATCCGTCACGGCTAAAATCGGAGCCGAATCGAAAATAACAATATCGTACATTTCCTTTAGCTTGGCAATCAATTTTTGCGTTTGCGGCGCAGCCAACACCTCCGACGGATTGGGCGGAATAATACCGCATGGTATGATGGACAAATTCTCAATGTCCGATTCGTGAATCACTTCGTTTAGCTCATTTTTGCCAAACAGATGATTGATAATTCCGGGTTCCTTGGGCAGTCCAAACAAGCGATGGATGGACGGACGCCGCAAGTCGGTATCGACCAACAAGGTATTAATACCTGCCTGCGCAAATGTGATGGCCAGATTGGCTGCCGTAGTGGACTTTCCTTCCTTGGGGTTCGGGCTGGTCACCACCAGACTCTTTAAAGGTTTGTCGAGCCGGGCATATTGCAAATTGGTCCGCAAACGGCGGTAACCTTCGGCCACAGACGAGCGGGGATTTAAATAAGCGACCAGATGCGGATCCAGCTTCAAGTCTTTTTTGTCTTCTTTTACTTCGCTTAAGAACTGGCTGTCCATGCTGGGAATAACCGAAAGTGGTTTGTAACCTTTCTTTTTCAAATCTTCCGGCGTACGAATACTGACATCCAGATATTCCAGTAAAAAGACCAATCCGATCCCAAGCCCCAGGCCCAGCAAGGCACCCAAAATCAAATTCATCCGCACTTTGGGAGAAATAGGAATTTCCGGCACAATCGCTTTGTCGATAATCTCGATGTAACCGAACTGGGATTGTTCGGCAATAGTGGCTTCCTGATATTTTTCTTCTACCAGCAGATACAATTTTTCTGCCGAAAGCCGGGCGCGTTGCAGACGGGCGAATTCGATACTCTTTTTAGGAATTTTCTCGAACTTTGTGCGGTAGTCACTTAAAACTTTTTCCAAAGCTTTCTTCTTGGCTTCAAGCGCCTGTAAGTTTATCTGGGTTTCAAATATCTTTTGTTTTACTTCTACCAGATATTTTGCCGGGTCAGCCAGCTGCCCCGGTAAAATGGATTTCAGATATTCCTTGGTTCTCTTTCGCAGCTTGGCGCGCAAATTCTTAATTTGCGCATCGATTTTCATTAATTTTTCTTTGTAAACGGGATCTTCCAGAGCATTGGGATTTTGCGAAATCGTAATATCTTTTTCTACTTCCAGCTGAGCAATTTCTTCTTGCAATAAGCGGATGTAAGGATCGCCAGCTTCACTCATAATTTTAGCCACATTTGGCTCCTGACGGGCGATTTGCTGGCGATAAAAATTCAGCGACTGGCGCACAGACTGAATTTCAATATCCACATTATCGTACTGAGCCTGTAAATCAGAGAGTTGTTCGATGATTTTTTGGGACTCGGCATCAATGGAAACAATGCCCGTTTTTTCCATGTAATCCTGTAAAGCCTTTTCCGCCTTCTGCAGTTCTTTGTGTTTGGCTTCCAATTGTTTGCCCAAAAAGATTCGGGCCGCTTTGGAACGGGTACGACTCATACGCAGGTTGCGATCGTAGTAAGCCTGCGCATAAAGGTTGGCAATCAATGCGGCATCGCGCGGGTCTCTTCCTTTAGCGGTAATTTTGATGACTTCCGAATCACGTACCGGCTCGAATTCCACTGACTTAAACAAGTATTCGGTGAGTTCCTTCTGGCTTAAAACATCCCGCCCCAATTCATCGTCTTCCGGCGCGCGAATGCAAAATAGCAGAGTCTTTGTATCGGAGTAGTAGCGTTGTTCCAAAAGTTTTTTGGCTACCTCACTGGCTACGGTGCGCGATTTTAAAATCTCCAATTCGTTGTTCAAATTCTGCGTAATTCCCAGCCCCGTCGGGTCAAAAAGCATCAGGCCGCCCTGCCCTTTACTTTGTGTATTCACCAGAACTGTCGAGGTGGCCTCGTACACCGGAGGGCTTTTTATTGTGTAGATAACTGCAGTTACAAAAACAATGAAGAAAGAAATAAGAACTATCCATTTACGCCTTAAAATGATCTGCAAGTAGTCTTGCAGGTTTAAAGTTTCTTCTTCCGATTCCAATCCGATTGGAACCACCGATTTCCCATTGCCGGGAAATGCTTCACTGTCTACCATTTTTCCATTCATGCCAAAAACCTTCTGTATCAATTTTTGTTGTTTGCTCAGTTTGATTAAATACAGTTGAAATGAGGACGATTTAGTCGTCAAATAAAAGAATTAATAAACGAAAACAATGTACAAGTCAAACACACAAAAATCAAGTTCCTACCTCGCTTAAATCAGCTGTTTTTTTATCCTAAATCACAATTCATCCATTTTGTTTGCCTTCTTTTACCCGAAATAAAATTTTCGTACTAACGAAATTACTTCTTCTATTTCTTCGGCAGTATTGTAAAAATGCGGGGCCATTCGCAATCGACCGTTCCGCAATGAGCAGACCACATTATTGCCTTTCAAATAATCGAATAATTCTTCAATGTGTGCGCCGGAAAATGTGTAAATACCCGACCAATGGCGCTTATCTTTCGAATTTTCGAATTCAAGTCCCAGATTCTCCAATCCACTCACCAGCAGGTCTCCCAATTGCAAAAGATGCGCTTCAATGCGGGCAAGCCCCACTTCCTGCAAAACTTTCAGGGAAGCCGAAAGTCCCACAATACCTAAAAAATTAGCCGTTCCGTATTCGAAACGTCGCGCATCCGGTAAGAAATCCAGACGGTAATCCAAAAAATCCCAGGCATTCTCAACCGAAAGCCAGCCGGCAAAGGCCGGAGTCAACCGTTCAAAAAGTGCGGGAGATATGTACATGAACCCTGTGCCCATGGGGCCCATCAGCCATTTGTGTCCGCCATTGGAAAGAAAATCGATTCCCATTTCCTGCACATCCAGAGGCAAAGCACCAAGCCCCTGAATGCCATCCACGGAAAAGATGATGTCGTTTTCTTTGCAAAGCGCGCCAATGGCCTTCAAATCGTTGCGGAAACCGCTTAAAAATTCTACAAAGCTAATGGACAGCAAACGCGTTTTGGGAGTAATGCGCTCTGCAATCGCCTCAAGGGTAATCTGTCCATTTGCGGCGGGAATAAGTTTAACAACCACTCCAAGCCGTTCCAGATTTTTGAAGGGATACACGTTACTGGGGAATTCACAATCCGGCACAAGAATTTCGTCGCCGGCTTTCCATTCAAGGCCATTGACCAGATGATTAAATCCTTCGGAAGTGTTGCTGATAAAGGCAATATTTTCGGGACGTGCGTGGATTAATCGCGCCAATATTGACCGCGCTTCGTTACGAATTTGATCGGCCACCGGAAAACTATCGATTTCCCCGAACTGGCGATCGTCCAGCAGCCATTCCAATTGGTCCGTGACTTTAGTGGAAAGCGGAGAAATAGCCGCGTGATTCAAATAGATTTTTTGCAGGGTAACAGGAAATAGTTTTCGATAATCCTTTAAATCCATAAAAATCCTTTTCAGAACTTTTCATGCGTTTGTTGGGTAGCAGGTCGGCTTTTAAATTTGTTTACTGCAAAAAAAGATGGCCGTCATTTTTACAGCCCCCAATTATTGAAAAACGAATTTAACGAAATATTTCAATGAGAGCAATGATCCGTACATTTTTTACCCCTCCAGCGGTTCCCGATGGTTAAGCCAGGTTTGCGGCACCTGCCCCACGTGCAGGGCCACCACTCCGCCAACGATGGCGCCCAATGTGTCCAGATCGCCCCGCTGTGCCACGACCGTCCACAGGGCATTTTCGTAACTGTCCCCGTAATGGACGGCACACCACAAACAAAACGGGACCGTATCCTGAGCGGAAGCCCGTCGGCCTGTGCCCAGCAGCCGGGCGGCATGGGCCACATCGTTACCTTCGATTTCCCGGGCAATCCGGATTTGCCGCTTAACCTGGCTATCGGGTAAATAGCGTAAAACTTCAGCAAAAAAATCATGCGGTTCTGCCAGCATTCCTTTTGCCGCCAAAGACGCTGCCAGAGCGACTGCAATGGCACCGGCCTGCCCTTCGGGGTGGGCATGGGTAATCATGGCCGATTTCTTTGCTTCCTCCACAATTGTTTGGGGCGCATCTTTAAAAAAAGCCCCTAACGGAGCCACGCGCATGGCTGCCCCATTCCCGTAAGATCCGCCGTCAAAAACCACCCTACTCGCTTCCCGCCAATCTTGACCATCTTCAATCATCTTAAGAATTCTGGCCGCACCTTTGCCATAGCCTCTGTGCGGCTCACGTGAGTAACGGTAAGCAAATTTTTTAGCCAAAATATCCGGCACAATCGTTCCTTCTTCTGTCAGCATTTCCACAATGGAAAGTGCCATGTGCGTGTCATCGGTCCAACGCCAAATTCCCGGAGGCAATTCACGACGAGGAATGCGGCTGCGGTTTTTTGTCTTAAAAAATTGCTCGCCAAAGGCATCTCCCGTGGAAAGGCCATCCAAACTAAGTAACATCTCGGGCGTAAATGTTTTCATGGCTTCTCCCTTCGTCAAAATGGCTTTTCCTGCCAGAATGCGGCTTCGTAATGCCGAATTTGCGCCGGGTATCTGGCAAAATTTACCACAAGCAAATCAAAACGCACCGGATGTTCTTCCCATTCCGGAAATTGTGCAAGAAAGGCTAAAGCCGTTCGAATGATGGTTTCTTTTTGTTTTTTGCTCACACGAAATTCAGGAGGTTGTAATGGGTCGGCAAAATAACTTTTGACTTCGGCAAAGACAAGGCACTCTCCGTCGAGCGCCACAAGATCCAGTTCTCCGTGGCCAAAACGAAAATTACGTGCCAAAATGGAATAGCCCTTTTGCCGCAGGTATTCACCGGCCAGATTTTCACCGGTTTTTCCCAGATGCTGTTTTTCGGTTCTCATCAAAAACACCTCGTTGCAAGTTACAACACGATTTTTCCATTTTCAACTGTTGTCTTTATGCGCAAAAAATGTGTACTTTAGCGAAACAATCAATTAATGCGAGGTCGCTATGACAACAAAAAAGCTCCTGTGGAAAAGTGTGCTTTCTCCGGCTATTTTTTTAATCCTTTTTTGGGGAATGGGCTCTTTGCTTACGGCCCAGCAGGTAGATACCCTCTACATTTTGCAAACCACCGATGTGCACGGGCACATCTATCCTTACGATTATTTCACCGATCGTCCGGCGCCCTACGGTTTAGCCAAAGCCTACACCAAAATTTGCGAATATCGTCGCCGGCACAAAAATGTTTTGCTCATTGACACGGGTGATTTGTTACAGGGCACCCCACTGGCTTACTATTTCAATAAAGTGCACCCGGCCTTTATTAATCCTTTGATTTTAACACTTAATTACATGGGCTACAATGCCTTTACCGTGGGAAACCACGATATCGAGCAAGGGGTGGAAGTGTATTACAAGGCCATGCAGCATTCCCGTTTTCCGTGGCTTTCGGCCAACAGCGTTTTACCGGATGGTCGGACTTTTTTTAAGCCCTTTGTAACTTTTAACGTTAATGGAATCAAAGTTGCCCTTTTAGGACTGACTACTCCGGCCATTCCCATGTGGCTGGATTCCACACTGTACCCGGGCATTCACTGGGCCGATATGGTCAAAACGGCCCGTAAATGGGCTCCCGAATTACGGGCACAAAATGATGTACTTATCGGATCGTTTCACGCCGGATTTGAAGCGGAATACAGCATAAAACAAACCGAACGCTTAGGCCTGCCCAATGAAAATGCTTCGCTCCTGGTAGCCCGAAAGGTGCCCATTTTCGATGTTGTCTTTGCCGGGCATTCCCATCGCCCGCTGGGGAGGAAAGGCCGGAATGCTCCCAAAAACAATCCGCCCAAGAACTTACTGATTCAAGGCGCACACACCACCCTGTTGCTCAATGCCGGTTCCTGGGCACGCTATCTTGGAGTAGCTCGATTAATCCTAAAAAAAGAGAATGGCAAATATCAGATTATTGGTCTGGACGGCTGGCTGGACCCACTGAAAGATGTTCCTCCCTCACCGGCAGTTTTGACGTTAAATCAACGTTTTCATCAGGAAACTTTGAATTACACGCATACGCCCATTGCCACCCTAACCGATACCCTGAGCGCACAAA
Source organism: uncultured Caldithrix sp. (assembly GCA_964468415.1). Lineage (GTDB taxonomy): Bacteria > Calditrichota > Calditrichia > Calditrichales > Calditrichaceae > Caldithrix. The sequence continues at coordinate 1,990 of CAYXUS010000018.1, read as the reverse complement.
AAGCTTTCTGGCAAGATACCCCCTTCATGGATTTGATCAACAACGCCCAACTGACCGCGAGCAGGGCCGATATCTCATTTGCGGCTTGTTTTAATGACAAGGCCGAGATTCTCCCCGGAAAAATTCGCATTAAAGATGCCTATCAAATGTACAAATACGAAAATTACCTTTACGTGCTGGAGATGACCGGGCGTCAAATCAAAAAATATCTGGAATATGCCGCACGCTTCTACTCCTGGCAGAACGGAAAAATCGTCCTCAATAAAAAAATCCCGGGTTACAACTACGACATGGGCGAAGGAATCGCGTACGAAATTCACGTTAAACAGCCGGTCGGAAAGCGGGTAGGCAATTTAATTTTTCTCAAAACCGGTAAGCCGCTGGATATGGATCGGACCTACAAAGTGGCCCTTAACAGCTATCGCGCTACCGGTGGCGGGGGCTATCTGGCGGCAGCGGATGCGGCTAATGCCCCGATCATCTGGAAATCCCGAACGGAAATACGCAATATTCTGATTGATTACCTGAAAAGCCTGAAAACCATTCATCCCCGATGCAATCGGAATTGGAAAGTTGTACCCTGAACTCCCCGGAGAAGATCGGGAACTTTTCGTCTTCGGGAGGGTTTCTTAAATAATCAAAAAAAATAGAAATTTAACTTGACTTTAAGAGTCAGATAAAATAAATTTGCGTCCACTTCATAAAGTGTGAAAATGCGCCTGTAGCTCAATTGGATAGAGCGTTGGATTCCGGTTCCAAAGGTTGGGGGTTCGATTCCCTCCAGGCGTACTAATTTAAATTCAATGCATGGGTCGATAATACATTGAAATATGATGTGCAATTTACAAGCAAACGCGCTTTTCATTTAATCCGTTTTTTTAAAATTCACAATTTACTGCCAATCGATCCCTGTCAATCATCTTTTAAAATTAATTTTGCAAAGCAACATTAACAAAAGGAAGCTAAAGAGGCATTTATGGCGGAAAAGATTACTCCTCGTCATGTGGATTATTCACGTTGGTACACCGACATCGTTCTGCAGGCAAAACTTGCCGACTATTCTCCGGTAAAAGGCGCAATGGTTATTCGTCCCAATGGCTACGCCATCTGGGAAATGATTCAACAAACGTTAGATAAAATGTTCAAAGAAACCGGGCATCAAAATGCCTATTTTCCCTTGTTAATTCCCGAAAGTTTTATGAAGAAAGAGGCCGAGCACGTAGAGGGATTTTCCCCGGAATGTGCGGTGGTAACCATCGGCGGCGGACAAAAGCTGGAAGAGCCTTTGTACATTCGCCCCACTTCCGAAACCATCATCTGGAGCATGTACAAAAAATGGATCATGAGTTACCGCGACCTGCCCATTTTGATTAACCAATGGGCCAATGTATTGCGCTGGGAACTGCGCACACGACTTTTCCTGCGCACGTCCGAATTTTTATGGCAGGAAGGCCACACCGCCCATGCCACCTACGAAGAAGCCGAAGAAGAAACCCGCCGTATTCTGGAAATTTACAAAACTTTTTCCGAAGAATACCTGGCCATTCCGGTTATTACCGGCAAAAAGAGCGAATCCGAAAAATTTGCCGGAGCGGTACACACCTATTCCATCGAAGCTATGATGCAAGACCGCAAGGCGTTACAGGCCGGTACCTCGCATAATTTGGGACAAAATTTTGCCAAGGCATTTGACGTAAAATTTCAAGATAAAGACGGACAACTGCAATATGTTTGGGCCACTTCCTGGGGCGTAAGCACCCGTTTGATCGGCGCGCTTATTATGGCCCATTCCGATGACAACGGCCTTGTTTTACCGCCTAAAATCGCACAGCGCCAGGTTGTTATTGTCCCCATCTGGCGCGGCGACGACGAAAAGAAGGCCGTGTTAGACTATGCCGTCAGTGTACGGGATGAATTGAAAAACGAATTTAACGTTATTCTTGATGACCGCGACCAGTACAAACCCGGCTACAAATTTAACGAATGGGAA
>CAYXUS010000017.1:0-8200 GCA_964468415.1 uncultured Caldithrix sp. | reverse complement strand
ACGCATGTACCGCAGCGGCGATTTGGTGCGTTGGCGTCCGGACGGCATGCTGGAATTTTTGGGTCGCATCGATCATCAGGTTAAATTACGCGGATTCCGCATCGAGCTGGGCGAAATCGAAAACGCTTTGCGCCTGCATCCACAAATTAAAGACGCGGTGGTCCTCCTGCGTCGCGACGATGCCGACAACCCTTTTCTGGCCGCCTACTGCATTCCCCGGGAAAAACAAACACCCGACCGCGGCGAATTACGCTCGTTTTTAAAACAACATTTGCCCGACTACATGGTACCCGCAGCCTATGTTTTCATGGAACGTTTTCCCGTCACTGCTTCGGGCAAAATTTACCATCGCGCCTTTCCCAAACCGCAGGAAAGCGATCTGGGCGGCGCTGAAAAAGTCCAACCGCGCACGGCCGCAGAGGAACTTTTGGCGACCTTGTGGAAAGACATCTTAAAAGTGAAAAACGTCGGCGCCACGGACAACTTTTTCGATTTGGGCGGCCATTCCCTGCTGGCCACCCAGTTGGTTTCCCGCGTGCGCGATGCATTTGGCGTTGAACTCCCTTTGCGCCAGATTTTCGAGACGCCCATATTGAGCGATTTGGCCTTAAAAATCGAAGAGCTTGCCCTAAAAGATCAAAGTTTGCAGGCCCCGCCGATTACGCCCGTGCCCAGAGAAGGTGATCTGCCGCTTTCGTTTGCCCAGCAACGGTTGTGGTTTCTGGATCAGCTAACTCCGGGCTCGGCCAATTACAACACGCCTTCGGCTTTCCGGCTGAAAGGCGAACTAAAACTTGACGTGCTCCGACGAAGCATCGAAGAGGTGGTGCGTCGGCACGAAGTGTTGCGCACTACGTTCGAAGAACGCGACGGCGATCCCGTGCAGATCATTCATGATTCTGTTCCGTTGGATATTCCCCTCACCGACCTGAGCGCCTTAAGCGAAAAAGAAAAAGAACCCCGGGCACGCGAAATTGCCCGGCAAGACGCCCTTAAACCTTTCGATCTTTCCAAAGGGCCGCTTTTCCGAATACAATTGCTCAAATTCGCCGAAAACGACCACCTGGTTCTCATCAACATGCACCACATCATCACCGATGGCTGGTCGATGGGCGTGCTGATTCACGAAATTGCCGCTTTGTACAACGCCTTTGTGCAAAACAAGCCTTCTCCCCTGCCGGAACTGCCCGTGCAATATGCCGACTACGCCGTGTGGCAGCGCAATTGGCTGCAAGGTGAGGTTTTGCAAAAACAACTGGATTTCTGGAAAAACTACATCGGAGAAAATCCGCCGGTACTGGAACTGCCCACCGACCGTCCGCGACCGGCCATGCAAACCTTTAACGGCAAATCGCTGCGCTTTGATTTACCGTCCGATCTTTCGCGGCAGATATTGGCTTTCAGTCAAAAGCAGGGTGCCACTTTGTTCATGACTCTGCTGGCCGCCTTTCAAAGTCTATTGCACCGCTACTCCCGTCAGGAGCGGATTCTGGTCGGTTCGCCTATTGCCAACCGCACCCGCTCCGAAACCGAACGTCTGATCGGCTTCTTCGTCAATACGCTGGTATTTAAGGCCGATTTTTCCGCAGCGGAAGATTTCAAATCTCTGCTGAAACAAGTTCGCGAAAACACCCTGCAGGCTTACGCCCACCAGGATTTACCTTTTGAACAATTGGTGGAGGCTTTGCAGCCCGAACGCGACATGAGCCATTCTCCGCTTTTTCAGGTGGCTTTTATTTTACAGAACGCTCCATTTGAACGCCTGCAATTGAAGCACCTGACCGTGGAACCGTTCCAGCCGGAAAATCCCACGGCTAAATACGACCTGACGCTGTACACTTCCGAGAGCGACGAGGGAATTGTAACTTTCTGGGAATTCAATACCGACCTGTTCGATGAAGCAACCGTACAACGCATGGCGGAACATTTCCGCAACTTTCTGACGGCCGTGGTTCGGGAGCCGGGGCAAAAGATTGATGCCATCGATTTCCTGACCGCGCGGGAAAAACAACTGCTTTTTGACGAGTGGAACGCTACCCGACGGGATTTTCCGGACAACACCACCGTGCACGCTCTTTTTGAGAATTTGGCGCAAACGCAACCCGATTTACCGGCGGCACAGTACCACCAGCAGATATTAACTTATGCCCAACTGAACGCCCGGGCCAATCAACTGGCGCATTACCTGTTGCAAAAAGGCGTGCGCAGCGATGAAATCGTGGGTATTAGTCTGCCGCGCGGCTTGGATGTCCCGGCGGCTATTTTGGGCATTCTCAAAGCAGGCGGAGCTTTTCTGAACATCGATCCCGCTTACCCGCAGGAACGCATTCGTTACATGATCGAAGACTCCGGTTTGCGTTTTGTCATTACCCACGAAGCGCTGGCGCAAACGCTGCCATTGGGACAGGCTCAGGCTATTTGTCTCGATCGCGAAGAAGAGACCATCGCCGCCATGTCCGTCTCGGATCCGCGGCGTGAGGTTACGGCCGACAATTTGGCCTACGTTATTTACACTTCCGGTTCCACAGGCAAGCCCAAGGGAACACTGTTGCCGCACCGCGGCTTGTGCAATTTGGCCAATGCTCAAAAGCGCGCGTTTCACATTACGCGGCACAGCCGCATTCTGCAGTTTGCTTCGCTCAGCTTCGACGCTTCGGTTTGGGAAACGGTTATGGCCCTGCTCAACGGCGCCGCACTGGTACTGGCCGATCAGGAAACGTTGCTCACCGGACAGGGGCTGCTTTCGGTACTCAAAGATCAGCAAATTACTACCGTAACCTTGCCGCCTTCGGTTCTGGCCGTCATGCCGCAGGAAGCAATCCCTTCGCTGCAAACCATTATCACGGCCGGTGAAAAATGTACGCGCGATTTGGTGCAACGCTGGGGAGAGGGGCGACAATTTGTCAATGCCTACGGCCCTACGGAGACCACAGTGTGCGCTTCCATGTACGAAACCCGGCCGCATGAAGAAATCGAACCGCCCATCGGCAAACCGATCGATAACTTCCGGCTGTACGTGGTTGATGAAAATCTGCAAGCTGTTCCCATCGGCGTACCGGGCGAATTGTGCATTGCCGGTGTGGGGCTGGCCCGCGGCTACCTCAACCGTCCCGATTTAACGGCCGAACGTTTCGTACCCGATCCTTTCGCCAATGAAGCAGGTGCCCGCATGTACCGCAGCGGCGACCTGGTGCGCTGGTTGCCGGACGGCAATCTGGAATTTTTGGGTCGCATCGATCATCAGGTAAAAGTACGCGGTTTCCGCATCGAACTGGGTGAAATTGAAGCCGTGCTGACCACACACGAAAAAATTCGCGATGCCGCGGTGCTGGTACGCGAAGATCATCCCGGCGAGCAGCGTTTGGTGGGCTATTACGTAACGGAAGACGGACAAGCATTGGTGGCCAATGAATTAAAGGCCTTTTTGAAGAACCAATTGCCCGAGTACATGGTACCCACGGTGTTTGTGCATTTGCAGGCCATGCCGCTAACGCCCAATGGTAAGGTAGATCGCAAGGCATTGCCCGCGCCGGAATTTTCGCGCAGTGAATTGCAAACCGAATACGTTGCTCCGCGCAACGAAAACGAAGAAAAACTGGCGGCTATTGTGGCTCAGTTGCTTAATCTGGAAAAAGTGGGCGTATTCGACAACTTTTTCGATTTGGGCGGTCATTCCCTTTTGGCGACCAAATTCATGTCGCGCATTCGCGAACAATTTAACGTAGAATTGCCGTTGCGCACCTTATTCGAAAAACCGACCATCGCCGAACTGGCCATCGCCATTGACGAGAGTCATTCCGAGTTGGCCGGAGAAACCATCGAACGGGTACAGCGAGAGGCAGTGCAACTGGACGACATGCTGGCCGAATTGGAAAACCTTTCCGACGAAGAAGTTCGTCGTTTGCTGGACGAAGAAGAAAATGACGATAAAATTTGATTTCCGGCGCTGTTTGTTTTAAATACGTGTTAACGTTTGGCGGAGCTTTAATGCTTTTATTTGAATGGGACAAACAAAAAGCGAAAAAGAACTTACAAAAACACAACGTTTCTTTTGAAGAGGCAAGTACGGCTTTTGCCGATCCTTTTTCCTTAACCATTTTCGATCCGCTGCATTCGGACGAAGAAGATCGTTTTGTACTTTTGGGAAAGACTTACAAAAATCGTTTGGTGGTTGTGGTACACACGGAACGAGATGACCGAATTCGTATTATAAGTGCAAGGAAGGCCACCAAAAAAGAAAAGGAACAATATGAAGAAAAAAAATGAAGTAAACGATTTAGCGGAAGAATACGATTTTTCCCGGGGAGTTCGGGGCAAATATGCCAAACGTTATGCCCAAGGGACTAATATTGTTTTAATCGAACCGGATGTTGCCAAATATTTCCCCGATCAGGAATCGATTAATAATGCGCTGCGCTCCTTAATAGCGATTATCGAAAAACAAGGGAAACATGCGTTGTAGCAGGTTTAAATTTCCCCGGGTTTTCTGAAAAACGGAAGCCGAGAAAAAAGCTCAATTCCGAAGTTTCCACCAAAGCAAAACGCACAAATCCGGCAAATTTATTTTTTTAAAGGTAATTGTGGCATCACGGTCTGATTACCTTTTAGCAATTCGACAATTTCAACTATTAATAATTACAACGGGTAGGGTATGAGTGATCTTGAACAACTTTTAAGCAAACTGTCACCGGAAAAACGACGCTTACTGGAACTAAAACTGAAGAAAAAAGGCAGTCTGGGTAATGCCTTTCCCCTTTCGTACGCGCAACAACGGCTCTGGTTTTTACATCAATTGGAACCGGAAAGCACGGCCTATCACATTCCGGCTGCCGTACGTTTAAAAGGAAAATTAAACATCGAAGCCTTGCAAAAGAGTTTTGGCGAAATCATCAAACGCCACGAAATTTTGCGTACCACTTTTACCACCGTTAACGGCACCCCCATGCAGGTAGTCTCTCCGCAGGCAAACGTGCCGCTCAAACAAAGCGATCTTTCACAGCTTCCACCTGCTGAACGCGAAAAGCAAATGCGTTCTCTGCTGGAAAAGGAAAACAATCGCCCGTTCGATTTGAGTAAAGGCCCACTCCTGCGGTTGCATTTAATCAAAATGGCCGAAGACGAATACGTACTGCACATTTTAATGCACCATATCATTTCCGACGGTTGGTCGGTCAATGTGTTTGTAAAAGAATTCGGACAATTGTACCGCGGTTACCTCAGCGGTCGTCCCGCTCCGCTACCGCCGCTTAAAATTCAATATGCCGACTTTGCCGTGTGGCAAAAGAAAAAGCTGGAAAGCGAGATCAAAGAAAAACAACTGGCCTACTGGAAGCAAAAACTGGGCGGAACACTGCCCGTGCTGGAATTGCCCACCGATCATCCGCGGCCACCGGTCAAATCCTACCGCGGCAGCCATCGCAAAAGCAGCATCGAAGGTTCCGTTGTACCGGCCATCCGCAAAATTGCCGCCGAACATCAAACTACCGTGTTCATGACCCTATTGGCCGCCTTTTACGCCCTGCTCTACCGTTACACTCAGCAGGAAGATTTGTGCGTGGGCATTCCCATTGCCAATCGCAACCGCGCCGAAACCGAAGGCCTGATCGGATTTTTTGTCAACACATTGGTTTTGCGCAACGATTTGAGCGACGAACCTTCGTTCGATGAATTGCTAAAACGCACGCGCAACGTTTCGCTGGAAGCCTTCTCGCATCAGGATTTACCCTTCGAAATGCTGGTGGAAGAACTGCAGCCGGAACGCAACATGAGTCACACTCCTCTGTTTCAGGTCATGTTTGTTTTCCAGAACGCCGCCGAAGGCAAATTGGAATTACCCGGCCTGCAGGTGGAACCCGTTCCCCTGGGCAACGAAAACGCTAAATTCGATTTGACCCTTACCGTCAGCGAAACACCCGAGGCATTTTTACTGGACATCGAATACGATACCGATTTGTTCGAACCGGACACCATTGACCGCATGCTGGCCCATTACGACCGTCTCTTGCAGGAAATGGTCGCACATCCCGAAACGCCCGTCAGCAGGCTGGACATGCTCACGGCACAAGAAAAGCATCTTTTATTGGACGAATGGGTGCCAAAGGGAACCCACTTCCCGCCCGAAAAATGTGTGCACCGGCTCTTCGAAGAACAGGTGCAAAAATTCCCCGAACGCATTGCGCTGACCTTCGAAAACGAACATCTGACGTACAGCGAACTGAACCGGCAGGCCAACAAGCTGGCGCATTATTTGATTAAACAGGGGGTGCAACCCGACGATCTGGTGGCCATTTACTCGGAGCGCGTTCCGCACCTGTTGGTAGCTATTCTGGGCGTACTCAAGGCCGGGGCTGCTTATTTGCCCATCGATCCGGTTTACCCGCCGGAACGTGTGCAATTTATGCTGCAAGACGCCGAGGCAAAACTCATTCTGACGCAGTCGGATTTACATTCCCAACTGACTCCGGACGGTCAACAGGTCTTTCTGCTCGATGACGATTGGCACAAAATCGAAGACGAATCCGAGGAAAATCCGCAAACTGCCGTTACCCCCGACCACCTGATTTACGTCATTTACACTTCCGGTTCCACGGGCAAACCCAAAGGTACGCTGATCACCCATTACAACGTGGTGCGCCTGTTTCAGGCAACGGATCACTGGTATCGATTTAACGAAAACGACGTGTGGACGCTGTTTCATTCCTATGCTTTCGATTTTTCCGTGTGGGAAATTTGGGGCGCTTTTCTCTACGGCGGGCGTCTGGTCATTGTACCCCAATTGACGGCCCGCTCGCCCGAACAGTTCTACCAATTGCTGATTCGAGAAAAGGTTACCGTACTTAACCAGACACCTTCGGCCTTTCGGCAACTTATTCAGGCCGAAGAGCAGGCAGGAAAACCGCCCTACCGCACCGACCTGCGCTACGTCATTTTTGGCGGCGAGGCGCTGGAACTCAACAGCCTGCGCCCCTGGTTCGAAAAACACGGTGACCGCCAGCCGCAATTGGTAAACATGTACGGCATTACCGAAACCACCGTGCACGTTACCTATCGGCCCGTTTCCTTAGCCGATTTGGAAGCCAACAAAGGCAGCGTGATCGGCCAACCCATTCCCGATTTACCGGTGTACATTTTGGATCGCCACTTGCAGCCCGCCCCCATCGGCGTGCCCGGTGAAATTTGCGTGGCCGGAGCCGGTCTGGCCCGCGGTTACCTGAAACGCCCCGAGCTTACTTCCGCCAAGTTTGTGCCCCATCCTTTTACGAGCGATCCCGGCGCCCGGCTCTACCGTTCCGGCGATTTGGCGCGTTACCTGAAGGACGGCGACATCGAATACATCGGACGCATCGACAACCAGATTAAAATTCGCGGTTTCCGCATCGAGCTGGGTGAAATCGAAACCCTGCTGGCCAAACATCCGCACATCCGCGAGTGTCTGGTTACTACGGCCAAAGATGCCCGGGGCGATGCCATTATTGCCGCCTACTTGGTACCGGAAAAGGAACACGAAATCACCAGTCACCAGTTGCGCGATTACCTGCGGGAAAAACTACCGGAGTACATGGTACCGTCTGCTTTTGTGCTTCTGGAATCCTTTCCTCTGACCCCCAACGGCAAAATCGACCGCAAAGCCCTGCCCGATCCCGCACAGCACCGGCTGGATTTGCAGCGGGAATACGTGGCGCCCAAAACACCGAGCGAAGAAATTCTGGCCCAAATTTTCTCCGAAATATTAAACGTGCCCAAGGTGGGCTCCAACGATCACTTTTTCGAACTGGGCGGTCACTCACTTTTGGCTACTCAGCTCACTTCGCGCATCCGCGACGCGTTGGGCGTGGACGTACCGCTTAAAATTCTCTTTGAAAATCCAGTGGTTCACGATCTGGGTCGGGCCATCGACCGACTGAAGCTCAAACAGGAAGGTCTGGAAGAGCCGCCCATCGTGCCCATCGATCGTGACGGCGAACTGCCGCTTTCCTTTGCTCAGCAGCGATTGTGGTTTTTGCATCAGCTTCAGCCGGACGACGCTTCGTACAACATTCCCGCCGCTTTCCGCATACGCGGCCCGTTGAGTGTGCAACATTTGCAGCAAGTGTTCGATCGGATTGCCCAACGCCACGAAACCCTGCGCACGGTGTTCAAAACCGTTGACGGCAAGCCGCACGTGGAAATTTTACCTCAATCGCCCGTTAAAATCGAACAC
>CAYXUS010000016.1:0-2812 GCA_964468415.1 uncultured Caldithrix sp. | reverse complement strand
TTCCATCCCTAACGGGATGGGAGGAGGGGGGAGGACGTTCGTTTCCCGCCATTGAAATGGCGGGCTAATCGCGGTGCATCCCGCCGGGATGCCATTCTCCAACGAAATAGTTCTTCGGGAACAGGAACCACTTTCTGGCAGCACGGAGGAATGAAAAAGGAAAAAGGAAAAAGGAAAGGGGAAAAGGCCGCCGGTTGCCCGCCCGGGAGGGAATTAAAAATTAAAAATTACGAATTACGAATTACGAATTACGAATTTGGGCCACTGATCCACACAGATTGGCACTGATTTCCCTTAACCCTTACCCCGGTTGCCGAGTAGTCCCGGCTTGCCGGGACGTATCGAGGCCCCGCCTCCCCTTAACCCTTAACTTAATGCAGCCACCGAAGAAGCACCGAATACACCATTCAATCCGAAGGGATGCCTACCACTTCGTGGTGGCACAATTCAACGAATCAACAAAAAACCTGTCACACGACAATCGCCCGGGTTTTCTCGGCCAGCCATTGCTTTTCTTTCTTGTTCAAAAAGGGCGCAAGCGTATCGTACACCTTTTGGTGGTAGGCGTTTAAATAGGCCACTTCTTCCTGCGTCAATAGCGTTTTATCGACCAGCGTTAAGTCGATCGGACACAACGTAATATCTTCAAATTTCAGGAACTGCCACTCGTCGCTCGAATGTTCTTCGTCTTTTTTTACCACAATCAAATTTTCCACGCGCATGCCGTACTCGCCGGTTTTGTAGTAGCCGGGTTCGTTGGAACAAACCATGCCCGGCTGCAAAGCCACGCCCAATCCGCGATAATAAGAAATCCCCTGCGGGCCCTCGTGCACATTCAAAAACGTACCTACGCCGTGCCCGGTGCCGTGGCCGTAATTCAGGGCAATATCCCACAAAGGTTTACGGGCAATGGTGTCCAATTGAATGCCCTGCGTGCCCACGGGGAAAATGGTCATGGCCAAATCGATGTGCCCTTTGAGTACACGCGTAAAGCGATCTTTTTGCTCGGCCGTGGGTTCGCCCAGCGCAATGGTACGCGTGATGTCGGTGGTGCCGTCGAGGTAATGCCCGCCGGAATCGATGAGGTAAATGCCCGGCGCTTTCAGTTCCACATCGGTTTCAGGCGAAGAAGTGTAATGTACAATGGCGCCATGCTCGTTGTACGCCGAAATGGTTTCGAAACTCAGTCCCTGAAACAGCTTTTGCTCTTCGCGTAATTCTTTCAGCTTTCTCTCGGCGCTCATCTCGGTCACCCCGCCCTGCGGAACCGATTCTTCCAGCCACTTTAAAAATTTAACCATGGCCACTCCGTCGCGAATGTGGCTGGCCCGGAATCCGGCCAACTCCGTATCGTTTTTAACAGCCTTAAAATCGGTAACCGGGCTACGTTTAAAGAACAGCTCACAGCGTTTTTGCAACAGCATAACCACCCAGTAGTTGACGCTCCCGTCTTCCAGCCAGACGCGGGTTTTCTTTTTAGCCAGTTTGGGCAGCCGCTTGCGAAAGTCGCCGTAATCGCGAATTTTGGCCAGACCCTTCAAATGCTTTTTGACCTTGCGATTGACTTTTTTCTTATTGACGAACAGCTCGGCTTCGTCTTGCGTGATAATGGCGTAAGCAATGGCCACGGGATTGTAGTCCACATCTTTGGAGCGGATGTTAAACGTCCAGGCAATGGCGTCCAGCATGGTCAGCACATGGGTTTGCACGCCTTCTTCGGCCATTTTTTGCCGGATGCGGCCGAGCTTGCTTTCCACCGATTCACCGGCGTATTTCTCATCCCAAACCATGATCGGTTCCAGCGGCATTTCGGGTTGGTCGTCCCAAATTTCATCCACCAGATTTTCTTCGATGAATTTGATCTTAATGCCGTGCGCCTGCAATTCTTTAAGCCACTGAGCGGCCTGCCGATAGCTGATTACTTTGGGATCGATACCCACGACTTCGCCGCTTTTTAATTCCTGTTTTAAAAACGAAAGCATATCAGGCACGCCGGGCACACCGATTTTGTACAGATCTATTCCGGTATCTTTAAGTTGCTCCTCGGCCTGTAAAAAATACCGGGAATCGGTCCACAAGCCGGCCTTGTCCAAAGTTACGATCACGTCACCGGCCGATCCGTCAAAGCCGCTAAGCCAGGCCCTTCGCTGCCAGATGGCCGGAACGTATTCGCTGGCATGAGCATCGGTGCTGGGCACAACGTAAGCCTGAATTTTGTGTTTGCGCATTAAGGCGCGCAGTTTTTCGATGCGTTCTTTTATCATACAAACCTCCTAACGGGTTGAATGGTCGTTACATTTTGAACGACTTATCTAACCAAAATATCTATCGTAGCTTAACCAATTTTTTGCCCGGTTGTGCATCAAGCACTCGTAAATATACCGAAAAAATAATCCTTTGGAAATTTTGATTTTTGCGATTGCATTGATCATCATGATTTCCCGAATTTTTGTTTTTGGGACGCCTGATGCAGATTCATGTTTCTCTCAGAATTCTCTTTGGGGGTAACGAAGCTGCACAAAAAAATCACCAAAGCGGGCTGGTTAATTTCTGCGGGATTGCAAAATTTGGCCTTAAACAAATACCCTGACGATCGTCATTAGGTGCACTGCTTTTGGGGTCTGCAGGGAAGGAACCATTTGTGTTCATTGTTTTACCGGTAGGAGGAAACGTTTTAAGGCATTTTTCCGCAGGGAAAGAGTTGTTTTCTAATTCCACAGCACCCAGCTTACGCCAAAGCGCACACGGCGGTACAGCTCGGGATAGCCGTTGATGATGGTGTACTGTGTGGCCAACGGGTTGTCCATTTCCA
>CAYXUS010000015.1:0-4068 GCA_964468415.1 uncultured Caldithrix sp. | reverse complement strand
TACGCCATTCTTTAACGGTTATCGTCCTCAGTTTTATTTCAGGACGACGGACGTGACGGGAACGATCCAGTTGCCGGAAGGTGTAGAGATGGTGATGCCGGGTGATAACATCACGATCGATGTGGAATTGCAGAAAGAGATTGCCCTTGAGAAGGAATTGCGTTTTGCTATTCGTGAGGGTGGTCGCACGGTAGGTGCCGGTGTTGTTACGGAAATTATTGAATAATAAATAAAGAGGTGGTAGAGTGGCTAATCAGAAAATAAGAATTCGGCTTAAAGCATACGACCATAATCTAATTGATAAGTCGGCGGACAAAATTATTCGTACCGCAAAAGCCACCGGAGCGGTAATTTCGGGCCCGATTCCTCTGCCCACCGACCGCTCAGTTTACACGGTGTTACGTTCACCGCACGTAAACAAAAAATCACGCGAGCAGTTTGAAACCCGCGTGCATAAACGACTAATCGATATTTTGAATGCGACCGGTAAAACGATTGATGCGTTGATGAAGTTGGAATTACCGGCTGGTGTAGATGTCGAAATTAAAACTTGATAGGTTCGGAGTGAATGATGGCTGGCATTTTAGGTTTAAAAGTTGGAATGACGCAAATATTTGATGAAAATGGTCTTTTAATACCGGTTACGGTTGTAAAGGCAGGGCCTTGTTACGTAACGCAAATTAAAACAGAAGAGAAAGACGGTTACGACGCAGTGCAGCTTGCTTTTCTGGATAAAAAAGAAAAGCGTGTAAACAAGCCCCTTAAAGGCCATTTCGAAAAAGCCGGCGTTAGCCCGAAAAAATACTTGGTCGAATTCGATTTCGGCAAAGATCACGGGTTAAAGGTAGGCGACGAGGTTAAAATAGATATTCTTAAAGAAGGTTCACGCGTAAAAGTTTCCGGGACTTCCAAAGGTAAGGGATTTCAGGGTGTGGTAAAACGCCATCATTTTAATGGCGGGCCTAAAACGCATGGTCAATCCGATCGTTTGCGTGCGCCGGGTTCGATCGGACAAAGTTCGTATCCGTCCCGCGTGTTCAAGGGTCTGCGCATGGCCGGCCGCATGGGTGGCGAGCGTAAAACCTTGATCAATGTGCAGGTGGTAAAAGTAGATGTGGAAAACAACCTGCTGTTCTTAAAGGGCGCCGTACCGGGATCTCGGAATTCATTAGTTGAGATAAGAACCAATTAAGCGGAAAACAGGGTGCATTATGAAAGTAAATGTTTACGGAATAGATGGAAAAAAGACCGATACCCAGGTTGAGTTAAGCGACGAAGTTTTCGCTGTTACGCCGAATGATCATGTGATTTGGCTGGACGTTAAAGCGATTTTGGCTAATCGCCGGCAGGGTACCCATGCAACCAAAGGACGTTCTTATGTTTCCGGTGGTGGTAAAAAGCCCTTTCGGCAAAAGGGAACGGGTCGTGCCCGTCAGGGTAGCATTCGTGCGCCGCACTTTGTGGGTGGCGGACGCGTATTTGGCCCCCAACCCAGAGATTACAGCCAGAAGGTTAACAAAAAGGTCAAAAAGTTAGCCCGACGTTCGGCTTTGACGTACAAAGCAAAAGACAACAAAATTTTGGTGGTTGAAAATTTCAATTACGACACACCTTCCACCAAAAAAATGATTGAACTGCTCAAAAATTTTGATCTGGACGGCAAAAAGGTCTTGCTTTGCACGGCTGAATATGCCCCGGCAATCGTCAAGTCGGCTGGCAACCTGTTTAAGGTAGAAGTGCGCGAATCGGCAACTTTTTCTACCTACGATGTACTGAAGGCCGACACGGTGATTTTTCAGGAAGGCGCTTTGCAAAAAGTTAATGAGGTATTGTCCAAATGAAACAGAAGCAAATATTGATTAAGCCCTTATTTACGGAAAAGATGGCTCGTTTGCAGGATGCGGAAAATAAATACGCGTTTCAGGTGAATGTAAATGCCAATAAAATCGAAATTAAACAAGCCGTTGAGCAAAAGTTCAACGTAAAGGTAAAATCCGTGCGGACAATGGTCTATCAGGGTAAAAAGCGTCAGCAGTTTACCAAAGGCGGCCGCTTCGAAGGACGCCGGCCGATGTGGAAAAAGGCCATCGTTACATTGCACGAAGGTAATCAAATTGATTTATTTACAAACGCATAATATGCTTGTGGAGTTGACCAATGGGAATTAAGACATTTAAGCCAATTACACCTGGGTTACGATTTAAGACGGTAAGTGATTTTGCGGAAATTACCACGGATCAACCCTATAAACCGTTGCTCCAGCCTTTGAAAAAATCGGGTGGGCGCAACAACTTAGGGCGCGTAACTTCGCGGCATCGCGGTGGCGGACACAAACGGCTTTATCGCATTATCGATTTTAAGCGCGATAAGCGGGATATCCCCGCAACCG
The DNA here is from genome assembly GCA_964468415.1 of uncultured Caldithrix sp. GTDB lineage: Bacteria > Calditrichota > Calditrichia > Calditrichales > Calditrichaceae > Caldithrix. The sequence goes on along the minus strand of CAYXUS010000015.1, from coordinate 1,679 downwards.
TCGAAACCATCGAATACGATCCCAATCGTACGGCACGCATCGCACTTTTAAAATATGCCGATGGCGAACGCCGTTACATTTTGGCGCCGGATGGTTTAAAGGTTGGTGATACGGTCATGGCCGGCGAGAAGGCAGAAATTCGCATCGGGAATGCGTTGCCTCTGGAAAAAATTCCGGTCGGTTTAACCATCCATGCTATTGAAATGCGCGAACGCAAAGGTGCCCAGCTGGTACGCAGCGCAGGTGCCTCGGCCCAGTTGGCCGCCAAAGAAGGCAAGTTTGCCTTGATCAAATTGCCTTCCGGTGAAATGCGCAAAGTTCACGCGCGCTGCTATGCCACCATTGGCCAGGTATCGAATGTGGATCACATGAATATTTCCATCGGCAAGGCCGGCCGGTCGCGCTGGTTGGGACGCCGCCCGCATGTGCGCGGTGTGGCCATGAACCCCATCGATCACCCCATGGGTGGTGGCGAAGGAAAAACCTCGGGTGGACGTCATCCGGTATCTCCCTGGGGACAATTGGCCAAGGGTTTTAAAACACGTAAAAAGCATAAGAAATCGGATGCTTTAATAGTTAAGCGTCGTAAATAGGAGAAGGTTGACTAATGGCACGTTCGATCAAAAAAGGTCCGTACATCGATCCTAAATTGATGAAAAAGATCCAAAAGCTTAACGAAGAAGGTAAAAAGGTAGTCATAAAGACCTGGGCCAGACGCAGTATAATTCCGCCTGACTTTGTGGGTCATACGATTGCCGTACACAATGGCCATAAGTTTGTTCCGGTATATATCAGTGAAAATATGGTTGGACATAAACTTGGTGAATTTGCTCCCACACGCACCTTTCGCGGGCACGGGGGTAAATTGGCGGAACGCATGAGCCGCGTAAGATAAAGATGGAGAATATGATGGAAGCTGTTGCAAAAACCAAGTACATTCGCGTATCCCCTCGTAAGGTAAGGCAGGTATTGCCCTTAGTTAAAGGGCGCAGCGTGGAAGAAGCGCTGGACATTCTTCACTTTACCAGAAAGAGCGCTGCGGAACCTTTGGCGAAGACAATTCGTTCTGCTTTTGCCAATTTGGGGAATATTGATGACGGGAAACGGTTCGACATGGCAGATGCAGTTGTCAAAAATGCCTATGTGGATGCCGGCCCCACGTTAAAACGGTTCCGTCCCATGTCGATGGGGCGCGCCGGAAAAATTAGAAAGCGTACTTCCCATATCACCGTTGTGGTGGAATATTTAGATTAAGCGTTAAAAGAAGGAGAATTAGTTTGGGACAGAAGACTAATCCGATTGGTTTGCGCCTTGGAATCGTAAAATCCTGGAACAGCAGTTGGTTCGACGAAAAAAATTACGCCGACATGCTGCACGAGGATTTAAGGATTAGAAAATACATTCGTAATCGTTTAAGTAAGGCTGCTGTTTCTAAAATCGTCATCGAACGGACGGCAAAACGTGTTTTGTTGACCATTCACACGGCCCGTCCCGGTATTGTTATCGGAAAGAAAGGGCAAGAGGTCGACAAATTGCGGGAAGAATTGCGCGCTTTGACAAACAAAGAGATACAAATTAACATCAACGAAATTAAAAAGCCGGAATTGGACGCCTATCTGGTTGCCGAAAATATTGCACGGCAAATTGAAGGCAAGGTAAGTTGGCGTCGGGCAATGAAA
>CAYXUS010000014.1:0-11435 GCA_964468415.1 uncultured Caldithrix sp. | reverse complement strand
CCCGTAAGGACGGCTGTTCTCCACCACCATCAAATGTCCCTACGGGACATTTTTACATTTGTGGGATTCCCATCCCAGGCCCAATGAATTTGGGGGCTATTTTCAGAAATCCCTCCGGGATTTTGGGGCGGATATTGGTTGATTCGTTGAATGGTTTACGGTGGAGTTTCATTCTGCGCGCAGATCACGCGGATTGGCGCAGATTTTTTTTCTGCGAACATCTGCGAAATCTGCGAGAAATAAATTAGTTGAATGGTTGATTGGTTAAATGGTTATTCGTTATTCGGTGCTTCGGTGGCCGGGGAAAGGGTTAAGGGGAAGCGGTGCCTCGATACGTCCCGGCAGGCCGAGACTACTCGGCAACCGGCGTTTTCTTTTTTCCTTTTTCCTTTTTCATTCCCCTGTGCAGCCCGTGGCCTTAATCCGATTTTTGTTTTCATGCTTCGCTTGTCATTTTGCCTTTTCTTTGTTATTTTTGGGCTCCTTTTGGTAAAAAAAAGAGAAATTCGAAAAGATGACCCAAAAAATAAAATCGGCCCGGGCTCTGGCCTACGAGGTTCTGTTCAAATTCGAAAAAACGTTTGATCGGCTGGACGATTTGAGCGAACGTGCCCTGCGGCAAAACGAATTGAGTTCTCGCGAGCGGCGCTTTTTCAAAAATCTGGTTTCCGGCGTTGTGCGCCATCGCTTGTATCTGGACTGGATCGGTGCGCAATTGTACAAAGGGCGCTACAAAAAGTTGCTTCTCAAATTCAAAATATTGCTGCGACTGGCACTTTATGAATTAATCTTTCTCTCGGCCATTCCGGCCCACGCCACGTTAAACGAATACGTGAATTTGGCCAAAAAGAAAGTCAGCGGCTTGCAGGCCAAAATTCTCAACGGACTTTTACGTTCCTACCTGCGGCAAGCCGACACATTAAAGCCGGAAGAGAAAATCGACGATCCCGTCGAACGCCTGAGCATCCGCTATTCATTTCCTCAATGGATGATCAAACGCTGGATCGGTTTTTGGGGCGAGCAGGAAACCGAAGCCTTGTGTGCCGCCTTGAACGAACCGCCCGATTTTGACATTCGCATTAACACGCAAAAAATCAGTGCGCAAAAATTCAAAAAGCTTTTGCTGAAAGAAAATGTGCCTTTCCATGAAACCACGTTCGATGCCAATGTGATTCGCGTGAAAGACATTCAACCTTTTTTACGCCACCGCTGGTTCGAAAAAGGATATTGCGTGGTGCAGGACGAGAGTGCGGCCCTGGTGGTTAAGCAAATGGAATTGGAAAAGGGACGGACCGTGCTGGATATGTGTGCCGCGCCGGGCGGAAAATACGTAAACATGCTGCAACAGGCACCGGAAAAAGCATTTTTGCTGGCAATGGATGTAGATGCGGGGCGCCTGCGAAAAGTCAAAGAAAATGTGCAACATCTTTTTTTAAGCGGTGCCCGTTATGTGGTGGCCGATGGCCGCCGTTTGCCCTTTCGGAAATTGTTTGATCGAATCCTGATTGATGCTCCGTGCAGCGGATTGGGTGTTATCCGCAAACATCCGGACATTAAGTGGCGCCGTTCGTTCAAGGAAATTGTCGAATTTTCCGGTATTCAAAGAGAGTTGTTACGTGCCGCCCATGCACAGCTAAAAAAAGGAGGACTATTGATATACAGCACCTGCACCATCGATTACTTTGAAAACGAAAATGTCATCGAAAGTTTTTTGGAAGAATACGGGAAAGATTACGAAGTGCTGCCTCCGGTTGTACCGGAGCCATCGATGATACAGGGGAATTTTGTGCGCATTTTCCCCCATCGGCACGGGATGGATGGCAGTTTTATTGCGCGATTGCGAAAAAAATAAGCAAATATTGCGCCGAAATGGGTAATAGGGCTTGATAAAGAGAAAGAAATTATTTACATTTGGCAGTCATAATAAAATGGAATGATGCCGGTAAATTATGCTCGAAGAATTAACATCGAAGTTAGAATCGACATTTAAACGACTGCGCGGCTACGGGAAGCTAACGGAAAAGAATATTGAAGATTCTTTGAAAGAAATCCGGCGCGCATTGTTAGAAGCGGATGTTAACTACAAGGTTGCCAAAGACTTTGTAGAAAAAATAAAGCAAAAAGCGGTCGGCGAAGAGGTGTTACGCAGCGTAACACCGGGCCAGATGGTCGTTAAAATTGTAAACGACGAGCTGGTACGTTTGTTGGGCGGCACGACGGCTACCATTCGTCAGGCGGGAATTCCCCCGACGATTATCATGTTAGCCGGCTTGCAGGGTTCGGGTAAAACCACCTTTGCCGCTAAGCTGGCCAGGTATTTGCAAAAGAAAAACCGCAAGCCCATGTTAGTGGCCGCCGATGTGTATCGCCCGGCAGCCATTCAGCAATTAAAAATATTGGGTCAAAGCATTAATGTGCCGGTGTACGAAGAAGGCGCTTCCGATCCGGTAAAGATTGCCTTTAATTCCATCAGTGCCGCCCGTAAGCAGATGTGCGACACGGTGATTCTGGATACGGCCGGTCGGTTGCACATCGACGAGCAAATGATGGAAGAGCTGGTGCGCATCAAAAGTCGGGTGCGTCCCCACGAAATTTTATTCGTGGCCGACGGCATGACCGGTCAGGATGCGGTAAACACAGCCAAACAATTTGCGGAACGTTTGAACTTTGACGGCGTTGTGTTAACAAAGATGGACGGCGATGCGCGCGGTGGTGCGGCACTTTCCATTAAAGCCATTACCGGTAAGCCCATCAAGTTTATCGGGGTGGGCGAGAAGTTGGACGACATCGAGCAATTCCATCCAGACCGCATGGCCTCCCGTATTTTGGGCATGGGCGATGTGGTTACGCTGGTGGAAAAGGCCCAGGAAGTCGTCGATAAAAAGAAGGCCGAAAAGTTAGAGAAAAAGCTGCGCAAGGCCGAGTTTGATCTGGACGATTTTCTGGATCAGTTGCAGCAAATTAAAAAGATGGGTTCTTTGGAATCCATTTTACGCATGATTCCCGGGGTGGGAAGCCAATTAAAAAATGTGCAGGTGGATGATCGGCAGCTCATCCGGGTGGAAGCCATCATTAATTCCATGACCAAAGCCGAACGGCGCAATCCGAAAATTTTAAACGGAAGTCGCCGTAAACGCATTGCCCTGGGGAGTGGCACCAGGGTGCAAGATGTAAATCAACTCTTGCGCCAGTTTGATCAGATGAAAAAAATGATGAAACAAATGAACAAAAAATCGTTCCGGGGATTCGGTGGAATGCCCTTAGGAATAGGTTAGAAAAAAGTTGGAGGTTAACACTTTGGCAGTTCGAATCAGATTACGTCGAATGGGAAGGAAAAAGAGACCATACTATCGGATCGTGGTAGCAGATAGCCGGTCGCCTCGTGACGGACGTTTTATCGAAACGTTGGGAACGTACAATCCTTTACAAGAACCGATGCAGGTAGAAGTAAAAGAAGATCGGGTGTTCTATTGGCTTAAAAATGGCGCTCAGCCTACGCAAACGGTACGCAGTTTGTTGCGGAGAAAAGGTATTTGGCTGAAATGGGATTTAATGAAACACGGCGCCGACGAAGCCAAAATTACCGAGGAATTCAAAAAATGGGAAGTGCTCCAGTTGGAACGTCAGAAACGATTGGAAGCACAAAAAGCCCAGCAGGCCAAGGCTAAAAAAGCCGAGCCGGAACCCGAAGTAAAAGAAGAACCGGCTCCACAAGCAGAAACAGAACAAGCGGCAGAAGAAAAGCAAGAAGCATAAAATTCTTGTTTTTTGGATGGAATCTTACTATAATATTGTAAAGATAAAAGTTAACTGCAGTTGTGAATGTTTACTAAACGGAGGGACGTGTTGTGGATATGAAAAATTTCGTCGAGTTCATCGCCAAGCATCTGGTTGACAAACCTGATGAAGTTCAGGTGACGGAAGTTGAAGGTGAACGTGTAACGGTATATGAACTGCGCGTTGGTGAAGGCGATTTAGGTAAAGTGATCGGCAAACGAGGTCAAACTGCTAAATCCATCCGTACGCTTTTGGCCGCAGCTTCTGCAAAACAAGGCAAACGTGCCGTTCTGGAAATTCTCGAATAAGCGAGAATGTTTGTTGTCGGCAAAATTCTAAAACCGCATGGTATTAAAGGCTCGGTGAAAGCAGAAGTGATTACTTCATTTCCCGAGCACTTTTTAGAATTAAAGACCGTTTTTATCGAACAGGAAAATCAAAAGCAAGCCTATTCGATCGAAGAAGCGCGCTTATCGGATAGGTTTGTTTTTATTAAATTTTCAGAAATAAATAATGTGGAACAGGCCGAAGCGCTGCGGAATAAATACATCTTTATCACGGCCGACCAGCTAACACCTCTGCATGAGGATGAATATTACATCCATGACCTTATCGGATTGACGGTTGTGGATGAAAAGGGCCGCATGCTGGGGCAAATTAGTGATGTGTGGTCTTATTTGGCCAATGATGTGTACGTTCTGCAAACTCCCGACAAAAAGGAGAAGTTGATTCCGGCCATTAAGTCTGTGGTAAAAGCGGTTAATTTAAAGGAGCGTACCATGACGGTTCATGTGTTGGAAGGTATGCTCGATGAGTGAGTGTTCTTTGAGATGCGCATCGATATTGTAACAGGATTCCCGAAAATCGTTGAAGGCCCGTTAAACGAAAGCATCATTAAAATGGGGCGGCGTAAAAAGGCCGTGGAAATTGCCATTCACGATTTGCGCGATTTTACCACGGATAAGCACCGCACCATTGATGACTATCCTTACGGCGGCGGGCCGGGCATGGTGCTGAAAATCGAACCGTTTTACAAAGCCTTGCAGCAAATTTTTTTGGAACGGGATGTGAGCAAAGCCCACATTGTGATGCCCTCGCCACGCGGACGGGTATTTAATCAATCGGTTGCAACAGAGCTTAGCCTAAAAGAGCATCTGGTGTTTTTGTGCGGGCATTACAAGGGAATCGATGAGCGAATTCATCACTTTTACAAAATCGATGAAATCTCCATCGGAGATTACATTCTAAGCTCGGGCGAAATTGCCAGCCTTGTGATCATCGATTCGATTGTGCGGCTTTTGCCCGGAGTAATCAAAGATATTAATTCGGCCTGGACCGATTCTTTTTCCGAGGACCTTCTGGATGTGCCTTATTACACACGTCCGGAAGAATTCATGGGAGTTAAGGTTCCCGAAGTGCTCCTTTCGGGGCACCATCAAAAGATCGCGGAATGGCGGCAAAAAATGCGCGAAAAAATCACGAAAGAACGCCGCCCGGATTTGTACAAAAAATATGTAGAAACAACCAAATAAAAATGTGAGACAGAACTATGGACATTTTACATGCAGTAACGGCTAATCAATTACGAATGGATATTCCTGAATTCCAACCCGGAGACACGGTTGCGGTTCACGTGCGCGTTATCGAAGGAAACAAAGAGCGCATTCAGGTTTTCCAGGGTGTTTGCATTAAACGCAAAGGTGGCGGTATTAACGAAACTTTTACCGTACGCAAAATATCAAACGGTATTGGCGTAGAACGAATTTTCCCGCTCCATTCGCCACGTTTGGCCAAAATAGAAGTAAAAAGACGCGGAAAGGTTCGTCGGGCCAAATTGTACTACTTGCGCAGTCGTCGCGGGAAAGCCGCCCGAATCAAAGAACGTGTTTAAAGACTTTTAGGCCGCCGTTCTCGGCGGCTTTTTTAATTTTAAAGGCTTCGGGAACTTCTCCCGAAAAGCAGAAAAGACAAAGAGAAAATTCATTTTCCCCTGGCACCTCGTAAGTACATTCCATTGCCAACCCCACAAAGCCGCGGAAAAATTTTTTCTCCGTTGCCTGTTATGGTATTTTTCTCCTATATTTAGTGAACAATTATTAATGTGGAGAAGCCCTTGTCACAAGCACAAAAGATTTTCGGCCTATTGTTCCTGTCTTTGTTATTGGGGTGTGCCGTTCAGATGGCGCCTTCGGGCGGACCGGTTGATAAAATTCCTCCGGAAATTCTTCGTACCGTACCTCTTTCGGGAGCCATTCACCTGCCTACCGACCTTGCACAAATTAAAATCGAATTTTCTGAGCGTATGCAGGAAGGCACTGAGCGCAATAATCTGTTCATTTCACCACCGGTGCCTTTTGAAACCCACTGGAAAAAGGGACGCATTCTTCTGGTGAAATTGAAGGACACCCTGAAAGCGCAGCAAACCTACGTGCTTTCCGTTGGCAGCGGGCTGGAAGATTTGCACAAAAATAAGATGCGCCACAGTTTTGCTCTGGCATTCTCCACCGGCGATACGATTGATCAGGGGCGCATTGCCGGACGGATTTTCGGTCTGAAACCTCGCGAATCGTTTTATGTTTTTGCCTATGCGCTAACCGACACTTCCCACTTCGATCCGTTTAGCCGGAAACCCGCTTATGTGACGCTTTCGGGAGACAAGGGTAAATACGTTCTGGAATATTTGAAGGACGGGAAATACCGCGTCATTGGCGTGGAAGACCGCAATCACAATTTGTTGCTGGATGGAATTTCGGAACGGTTTGCGCTTACCTATCGAGACGTTGCACTGCATGATTCGCTTAATTCTGTTGAGAACCTGGACATGATGGTGACTCAATTAGACACAACCGCACCCAAGTTGGTCGGTGTGCAGGCTTTGGCTTCAAATCTAATTCGCGTGCGTTTTAGCGAACCCGTACGCTGGGATAGCCTGAGCGCTCTTACTTTACGCGATAGCCTGACCGGGCAAAGATGGCCGATTATTGCTATGGGCAAATCCAATGAAAAAGACAATTGGTGGGAAATCATTCCCCGACCATTGGACAGCCTGCAAGTGTACCAATTAAAATGCTGGAACATTGCCGACAGCAGTGGTAACAGAAGTGCCGATACGTTGCTGGCCTATTTTACGGTAAAGCTCCGGAAAGATACAACGGCTTTTAAGCTGATCGGGCACTTGCCGGCCGACAGTGCCCGTAATGTTTCGCCCGAAACACGCATCAAATTGGAGTTCAATCAACCGGTAAATTGGAACAAGGTGAGTGCGCGTTACCGGTTGCGGAACGATTCTCTGCAGACGGTTTCGGGGAAATGGCAGGTGGAAAATTTGTACACCGCTTACTTTATTCCCGAAAAAAATCTGGAACCCGGCCGGGGATATTTTTCCATCCTGACTTTAAAAGGCCTGAAAAGCTATTTGGGAAAGAGTACGGCCGATTCGCTGAGTCGCCACTACTTTACCATTATTTCAAACCGGGAATTGGGAGAAATAAGCGGCCGGATTCGGCTTGAGCCCGATCATGGCGAACCGGTGGTGCTGGTGTTGCGCGGTTTGAAAAAGAAAAACTTTTCCCGTCGCCGGCTCATAGGAAGCAGGCGTAGCTTTTTATTCAAATTTGTTCCTGCAGGTACCTACCAAATCGATGGATTTGTCGATTTCAACCTCAACCGAAAGTTGGATCGCGGACGAATTACCCCTTTTGAATTTTGCGAACCGTTCCATTTTGGAAACGACACGATTTCCGTGAGGAAACGCTGGGAAACCGGCGGCGTGTTAATTCAATTACCGGGTAAACAATGAAGCACAGATGGTTAAAATTTGCCAAAATCGAAGCGACCGGAAATGACTTTATTGTTTCTGATGAAGCCCACGCCTCATTGGACGATTGGCTTCCCGAACGCATTCGTTTTTTGTGTGATCGCCATCTGGGGATTGGTGCTGACGGACTTATCTTTTTGACCCGGGAAAATACCGGCCATCTGCGCATGCATTATTTTAATGCCGATGGGAGCGCAGCCCAAATGTGTGGAAATGGCCTGCGTGCCGCGGCTTTGTACGCCCGCATCAAAGGATTTTGCCAGGAAGGCCAGGCCTTTGTCCTGCAGGCCAGTGACGGAGCGCATGCGGTTGCTTTTAATGCCGACGGAACGATTAGCGTGCAAATTTTGAGCGACGAGAGCAATCTAAAAACCGCAGATGAATTAAAAAACTTACCGCTTCCCGATTTCTTGAGAATAGTGGGATTTGTGCAGGTTGGGGTTCCGCATTTGGTGCTGGAAAGCAAAGAAGACATCAAACAAATTCCTTTGGCGCAAATTGCCCCTCCGCTAAGGCACCATCCCGTTTTCCCGGAAGGAGCCAACGTCAATGTGTTGCAGCAAACGGGAGAGCAAGAAATTTGTTTGCGTACTTACGAACGCGGAGTAGAAGATGAGACACTTTCCTGCGGAACGGGTGTTACCGCCAGTGCGCTTCTTTTGTGGCGGCAAAAACGCATGGGCGCGCGTGATGTTATCGTGCGAACAAAAGGCGGAATTCTTAAAGTCTCACGAGAAAACGGCCGATTAGTTTTAACGGGCCCGGCAAATTTGGTTTTTGTCGGGCACATCGATTTGTACCGTTTACCTCCGGGATAACCAAACAATAGGAGGTTCCCATGCGTTATGTTTTAATACTTTTGATCGCTTTCTTTTTAGCTTCATGCGCAATTTTCAAGCCATCCCCGAAAACCATCCCTCAAAAAGCACCCACAAAAGAACAAATTGCCAGGCAAGTTGACAGCCTGATTGGCGAGGGATTATTGCTTTTTAAAAACGGGAAAGATTCCCTGGCTATTTTGCGCTGGAAAGAAGTGCTAAAACTGGATGACAAAGTTCCCGAAGCGTACAACTACATTGGATTTGTGCTGGAAAAGGAAGGGAAATTAAAAGAAGCGTTACCCTATTTTGAAAAAGCGCTTGCCCTGGACAGTACCTATTATCAGGCCTGGAACAATGCCGGTTACACGCTATTTCAGCTTAATCGGTTTAAGGAAGCTAAAAAGGATTTCGAAAAGGCGCTGGTCCTTAATCCGAATTTTGAAAAGGCCAAAGACAATTTGAAGCTGGTCAACAACATTCTTTCGGGAAAATTGAATTGGACGGTTTTTTCGATGACCGAAGAGTTGGCAATGGATCCGGATGCCTTGGACCAAATTAAGGGATATCAGCATGTTCTGAAAATGGATTCATCGTATGCCAAAGCGCACAACAATTTGGCCGTAATTTATTATTATGAAGGAAAGACCGACAGTGCCTTTGTGCATTTACACAAGGCGTTGGCGTACGATAAGGATTATCCGGAGGCCATTAACAATCTGGGGTATTTGTACAAGCAACAAGGAAATTACGATTTGGCCATCCGTCTGTTTTTTAAGGCACTCACTTTAAAACCACGGTACATCGATGCCTTGAATAATTTGGGAGAAACCTATATCTTAAAGGGCGAAAAGGAAAACGCGCGCAGAGTGTTTCGGACGGTGTTGGAATTGGAACCGAATAATCGCGTGGCAAAGGAAATGTTGGCGAAAATCACGCAGAAGAAATGAGATGAAAAAGGAGGGACCATGCACGTCGTATTAATGGCAGGTGGAGTCGGATCACGTTTCTGGCCGAGAAGCAGACAGAAAAATCCCAAACAGCTTTTAAATTTGGTCGGCGACAAATCTATGATTCGCCAAACCTACGAGCGGATTAAGGATTTGACCTCGGACGATAAAATTCTGGTGATTACCAATCAGGATTTAAAAAATCCGATTGGGGAGCATTTGCCGGAGTTGCCCGAAAAAAACATTATTGCCGAACCGTTCGGCAAAAATACGGCCCCGTGCATCGGACTGGCGGCTGCCATTGTGCGCAAACGAGCCTCGATGGACGAGCCGATGGTGGTCTTGCCGGCCGATCATTTAATAAAGGAAACAGAGACATTCCAGCAAATCATCAAAACCGCAGCCCTGCATGCCCGGCAAAGCGACCATTTGGTGACGATTGGCATTACACCCACCTATCCCGAGACCGGCTACGGTTATATTCAACGCGGAGAACCGTTAACCGTTATTGACAATCGGACCATCTACAAAGTAAAGACGTTTGCCGAAAAACCGAATCTGGAAACCGCCAGATTATTTTTGCAAAGCGGAGATTTTTTGTGGAACAGTGGCATGTTCATCTGGAAAACATCGACCATTCTCAGAGAGTTCGATGAACACCAGCCGGAGATGGCGGAAGGATTCGAGAGAATTTATCAGGCGGTGGATACACCCAGTATGGACGAAGTGATACTGGATGTGTACATGCGGGTAAAATCCATTTCGATTGATTATGCCATCATGGAACAAGCCCGCCATGTGTCCATTATCGAGGCCGATTTTACCTGGAGTGATTTGGGCTCGTGGGAAGCAGCCTACGCCATTTCGCCGAAAGATGATCGGGCCAATGCCATTACGGCGCAAAAATCAGTTGTAATTGATTCCCAAAATAATTTAATTTATGCCCCGGGTAAATTGGTTGCTTTGGTGGATGTGGAAAATTTGGCGGTGGTCGAAACAGACGATGCCATTTTAATTTGCCGCAAAGATAGTTCGCAGAGAGTGAAAGAAGTGGTCGATCACCTGAAAAAGAAAAAGCTGAACGAATTTCTGTAGCCGAATAGCGAAAAAACAAAAGAGGAAGAAAGTGGCGGTTGCCCGTAAAAAAGAATCGAAACCGGAGACTCTTGAGAACAAAATTTTGGATGAACTGCTTCAGCATTTAACCCGAAGCTCTGTTGAAGTGAAATATGCCCGCGGCCATTTTATGGGAGGGCTGGTCGTTTACCGCGGACAAAAATATCTGTATCTGAATCGGGCGGCTAATTCCAAAAGTAAGATTAATGTAATTTTAAATGAATGGCCTTTTGTGCAGCTTTCATGGGACGAATTAAGCGATGAAGCGCAGGCCTACATCAAGCGTGAAATGCCCGAATTATTCCAGAAAAAAACAGAAACTGCGTCGGAACAGCATACATAAAATCCGGTAGAGAAGGGATTCTCTGAAACAATGAGTCTGCCAGCGAATGGTTACTGCCCTGTTTTGGCAGGCTGGAACAAAAATCATTTTACAAGGAGTAAAAGCATTGAGGTTTGACGGCCGGGGAGCAAGGCGCTTAGAATCGGAGAATTTGTTAGCCTATCGTGTTTTTGATTCTAAACAGCAGGTGGTAGGACAAGGGGTTGTTCGAACATTGGATATCAGCCGAACGGGGATTTCGTTCGAAGCGTTTATGCCTATGGAAAAGGAAACCCGCATCGAATTAACCATCGGTATCGGCCCGGATGTGGTTAAAACAATGGGAACGATAAAAAACTGCAAGGCGCTTACAGAAAAAACTTTTCATGTGGGCGTCGAATTTGACTTTTTAAGCGAAGATGATCTGAATAAAATCGCTATGGTTTATCCGGATATTTTAAAGTAAAGCCAGGCCATCCTTTGTTTCATGGCTTTGTCTTAAATTAATAGTGAGGAAGAATAAAGTACTACCGAACTTCATCTTCGGGAATTAGTTGCATTCCTACCTAAATTATTCTTAAATTGGATTCCATCGCATTTAGTTTAACTCGAATAAAAAATCAAATGCAAGAAAA
>CAYXUS010000013.1:0-7756 GCA_964468415.1 uncultured Caldithrix sp. | reverse complement strand
TCGACATCCCCCCCTGGCCCGATTTTCCTTTGAAAAAAGAAGTGCTGCTGCAAAAATTAAAACTGGGCTTTTTGCTGAAACGATTAAAGGCAAACGAAAATGAGACGAAAGGTAGAACCAGCATTGTCGATTATTTTTCGGGGGAGCGGCCGGAGCTGGATCGCGAAGTTTTGAGGTTCGGATTTTTGGAAAACGCCCCCTGGCCTGTGCGTTTGCTGTGGGCGCACCATCGGTTTTACATTTTTACGAAAGAGTGAGATGATTTCCGTTATTATTCCCTCGTACAATTCGGAAAAAACGATTGCCCGCTGTTTGCTTTCGTTGAAAACACAAACCTACGAAGGCGAGTACGAAATTATTGTGGTGGACAGTTCGCGGGATCGTACGCCGGAAATCGTGCGGGAGCGTTTCCCGGAAGTGGATTTTTACCATTTGCCGCAAAAAACCGATCCCGGGACGGCCCGCAATTTTGGCCTTGACAAAAGCCACGGCGATATTATTTGTTTTATCGATTCCGATTGTGAAGCTTCGCCCGATTGGCTGGATCAGTTGATTTCCATTCACGAATCGTATCCGTACGAAGCGGTGGGCGGCTCGGTGGAAAACGGCAACGAACCCGATGCCGAAGTGGCCTGGGCCGGCTACATGGCCGAATTTCGGGAGTTTTTGCCCGACTATCCGGCGCGGGAAGTCAATCACATTCCCACCTGCAACATCTCTTACAAACGCTCGGTTTTCGAGCGCATCGGGCGGTTCAATGCCGCTTTTTATCCGCAGGAAGATCTGGAATTCAATTACCGTCTGCGTAAGGCCGGGGGCAAAATCTTTTTCATCCCTTCGGCAAAAATTCACCATCACCATCGCACGGCGCTCAAAGCTTTTTTGCAGCATCAAAAACGGGTGGGAAAAGTGACCGCGCAGGTGCTGCAACTGTTGCCGCTGGAAGGGGCCTTTCTGGTCAAAAATCCGCTTTTGGCAACGGCGGCCGTTCCTTTTTTGCCGTTTGTCAAATGGTGGCGCACCGTTAAAATATTTTCACGCTGGAGACCTGAATTGTTAAAACAACATCCCGTGGCCGTGGCTATCTTGGGGTTAGGATTGTTCCCCTGGGCCCGGGGATTTTTACAAGGAGCCTGGACAAGAGTTCATGGAATCGAAACGTCCGTTAGTCATCATTCCCACGTGGAATGAAGCCAAAAACATCGGGATTTTGCTGGACGAAATCGTTCGCTTGTACCCGCAGGTGGATGTGCTGGTGGTTGATGCGCATTCCACGGACGGTACCGGTGATGTGGTGCGGGAGAGAAGCGCCAGACATCCTCAAATTCATTTGATCGAGCATTCCGGGCCGGGGCGCTTTGGCGAAGCCTTGCAGGCGGGATTCAAATTCGCACTAAAACACGGCTACGATCCCGTTCTGACCATGGATGGCGATCTGTCGCATTCGCCACATTACTTGAAGGATTTTTTTGCCGCTTGCGATCGCTACGATTTGGTGATTGGCAGCCGCTATGTGGACGGCGTGCGCGTGGAAGGCTGGCGTTTCCGCAAGCTGCTGGTCAGTAAATTGGCCAACATGTTCGTTTCGTACATTCTGGTCAAACCCATCTGGGATTTTACTTCGGGCTTTCGTTGTTACCGGCGCAAGCTATTGGAATCCATTAATCTGGATGAGATTTACAAAGAAGCCTACATCGCCCAGATTCAGCTGTTGCACCTGGCCTACAAACACCAATTTCGTGTAAAAGAAATTCCTACCATTTACCGCGGCACGCCGGAGGCCATTTCCAAAGTAAGCGCCCATACGCGCTTTAAAACCTTGCGCTACGTGTTCAAATTTCGGGCGCCCTGGTGGGAGATCATCCGCCATTTTGCCTACCTGAAGCGGGAGTACGAACGCTTTGTGGACGAGTACGAAGAGTTTGTCAATCCGCCGGACTTGAAGAACGACGGCACGTTCGAAGTCAAGGATTTTTACCGCGTGAGCATCGGAGTAATGGCCTACAACGAAGAAAAGCTGATCGGCAAGTGTTTGAGCGCTTTGCAAAAGCAGAAGCTGCAAAGCGGAGCCATTGAAGAAATCATCGTTATTTCCTCGGGCTCGACCGACCGCACCAACGAAATTGTGCAAGAGTTTGCGGCCAAAGACCCGCGCATTCGCCTGATTGTTCAGGAACAGCGTTTGGGTAAGGCCAGCGCCATCAATGCGTTTTTGCAGGTGGCCAAAGGCGATATTGTCATTGTGGAAAGTGCGGACACCATCGCCAGCGAGCAGGCTGTGGAGGAACTGATCCGGCCGTTCAAAAATAAAGAAATCGGCATGGTGGGGGCGCACCCCGTGCCGGTGAACAAACCCAACCGCTTTGTGGGCTACTGTGTGCACAAGTTGTGGGAGTTGCACCATTACATGGCCTCGGCCAGGCCCAAATGCGGCGAAATGGTGGCCTTTCGCAACATTGTTTCACGCATTCCCAAATACACGGCCGTGGACGAGGCCGCCATCGAAGCCATTATTTCCAAAGCCGGGTTAAAGCTGGCCTACGCTCCGCAAGCCATTGTGCACAACAAAGGGCCGGAAACCATTCGCGATTTTTTTAAGCAACGGCGACGCATTGCCAGTGGGCACCGTCATTTGAATGCCCTGTTCGGCTATCGGGTAACATCGCTGAATACGAAAACCATTGCCAGGCTGGTCTGGAAAACGCAACGCTGGAATCCGCGCGATATGTTTTTTACCTTTTGGCTGATTGTCATCGAAGCGCTGGCCCGCTTTTTGGGTATGCTCGATTTTTACCTGCGGGACAAGAATCCATTCATCTGGGATATTTCGCTGAGCACCAAACACATTGAAGAGACCTGAAAAAGGCGGCCCAAAGGGAAAAAACGGGACGGGCGGACTTTCGCATTTCTCGCTGCCGCGGTGGAATTTCTTGTTATACCGCTTATAATAAAAACCTCAAAAACATAATAATGTTGTAAAAAGGCATATTTTCTATTATCTTTTTAAAAAAAATTGATGAGGATAAAATGAGTGTAAAACAAATAAATAAAAAAATAAAAAAAGTTCCCCCTCATTTATTGCCGGAAATAATGGATTATATTGATTTTTTGATAAATAAATACGGCACATCATCAAAAGATAAGAAACCATTTAAATTTTCATGGCAAGGTGGCTTGTCCGAAATATCCAAGAAATATTCATCTGTTGATTTACAACATAAGGCGATGGATTGGCGTTGATGTATTTGCTGGATACCAATATATTTCTTGAGATTCTGTTGGACCAAGAAAAAGTTCAGAATGTAAAGAATTTTTAATCAAGCATTACGATAAAATATTTATATCAGATTTTTCCTTGCATTCAATAGGTGTCATTTTATTCAGATACAAGAAAAGGGAAATATTTAAAGAATTTATTCAAGACGTAATTTCAGAAATAAAAGTTCTAAACTTACCTTCCACTGAGTATCATACATTTTCAGAAGAAACCCTTTCTATGAATCTTGATTTTGACGATTTATATCAATACAGTGTGGCTAAATATTACGACTTACAGATTGTCACAATGGATTCTGATTTTAAACAAATAAAAGATATTAAAGTAATATTCCTATAACTAAAATAAAACCTGAAACAGGGGCGGTATAACGAATAGGCTTTGCACCGGACGCTGCCACGCGCCCAGGTTTTAGCCATTTTGCATTTGTATTAAGCGTGGCAGCGCCGGTGAAACGCAGGCCGTTCCCCCCGATTTCCTAAGAACGTAGTCCTTGCGAAATGACAACCTTATTACCGCTCGCCTGTTAAATTTAACCACTTAACGAAAGACAGACTTCAAACACGATTGTCCATGAAAAAGAATAATGACATATTTTACCTCATCTTGCTTTTGGGGTTGGGGCTGCGTCTCTACTTTGCCTTTTCCGGTCATTACATTTCGTCGGACGGAACGCAGTACGCCCGCCTGGGCCACCACCTGTGGCATGAGTTTCAGTACGTCAGTCAGGGCAGCCAGTTCCCGGACATCGTGCAACCACCCCTGTACCCGGCAACTCTGGGATTTTTTACCTTGTTCGTCTCGCCGGAATATGCCGGAAAACTGGCCTCGATTATTTTTGGTTTGCTGCTCATTGCGGCCGTGTTTCGTTTTACCCGCTGGCTAAGCGGGAATGAGCAAGCGGCCAATGCAGCCGCTCTGTTTGTGGCTTTAAATCCCGGATTGGTGGCCGTTTCTTCGCAGGTGGCCAGCGAGTCCTTGTTTTTCTTTCTTTTGTTTGCGGCCTTTGCCGCGGTGCTTCGCTACCTGCGCCGCCCATCTTTTAAAACGGTGCTTTGGGCCGGTTTGCTCTTTGGGTTGGCCGTTTGGACCCGACCGGAAGCCTTGCTCTATTTTGCCGTGAGTGCCCTGATTTTACTCATCGAGCGTGTACGCTGGCGCCACTGGCTGGGTTTTGTGGCCGTGAGCCTTGTGTTCTGGGGCGCCTATTTTGCCTGGAGCAGCACGCAATTGGATCGTTTTACGTTGTACCCCAAACTGGATTTTGTGCGCGCGCAGGGCGCATTGGCCCGGCATTTTGCAGCTTCGGATAGGGGCGGCGGTCACCGAATGTCGCATTTGGCCCGGGAAGATCGTTTTCGCTATTCCTTAACGCCCGACGGTCGGGAACTGGCTGCCGATGCTCTTTTTTTGAAGGGAGATCGCCGAATTCTGGGCGCCCAGGGCACCTCCCGAATTCCGGCCAAAACAAAATTACGACGGGCCGCCGAACATTACGTGCAAAACGCAAGACTGGCTGCCGGAAAATTTTTGCATGGTAAGGCCTTTCCGCTGCTGTACTGGATTTTTTTGCTGGCCGGTTTGTGGGGGCTTTCGCTGCGTAAGTACCGCCGGGAGGTGCGGGCGGGAGTGCTTTTTTTGCTGCCGCTCGCGTTGATCGTATTTTCCAACACAGAGCAGCGTTTTTTTTACATCGTACCGATTTTGGCCGCGCCCCTGCTGGGACGCGGTTTGCTGCAAACGGCCCGGTTTCTCAATGCGCATAAAAATCGCCGGGGGAGTTGGATTGTACTGCTTTTATTGTTATTTTTGGGTATGCTTCCCGGCTATGGGGACATCGCAGGGAAAACGCAACGGAAAGACTATTATTTTCAAGCGGGAAAATGGTTGCGTGCACACGTACCTCCGGGCGAACGGGTGGCGGCCACGGTGCCGCAGGCCGTCTTTTTTGCCGGACGAAATTACTGCGTGCTTCCTTTTGCTCCGCTGGATTCGTTGCGCAACTATGTCCGCGGGAAAGATGTGGATTTTATTTTGCTCGAAGATGGCGATTCGCTGCGACGGCCGAATGTGAACCAAAACGCATTGCCTTCGTTCGTAGAAAAAAAAGAAACGGCAATCATAAACAAGCATCGATTTATTTTGTTGCGTGTTAAAAAGGAGTAAGCAATGAAAGACAGAATGCAGAGCATTAAAAAACGCATTGACGAAGAAATCGAAAAGCGTCTGCAAAACGACAATCCGCTCGTCGAAGCCCTGTACAAATCCGCGGCCTATTCCGCGGCCGGCGGCAAACGGATTCGGGCGATTTTTATTATGTTGGTGGGCGATTTGTTCGACGTACCCGAAGAAAAACTGATCAATTCGGCATGTGCCATCGAATTGATTCATGCCGCCTCGCTCATCATGGACGATTTGCCGTACATGGACGATTCCCAATTGCGTCGCGGCAAACCGGCCAATCACGTGGTTTTTGGTCAGGATGTGGCGCTTTTGGCCAGCATTGGCTTGCTTTCCGAAGGCATGCAAACCGTCTTGGGCGATGAGGGGCTTTCGGCTGAGGAACGGCTGCAAGTGGGACAGGTTCTCAGTGCTTCGTTCGGTTTTAACGGATTGGCTGCGGGCCAGTTTGTGGATTTGAAACTGAAAGACAAGCATGTGGATTTTGAAATCATCGAATTCATCAATCAGAAAAAAACCGCGGCCTTGTTTTCCGCGGCCGGTAAAATTGCCGCCATTGTAGGGCATGCCGACGAGCAGAAGATGAAGGCCATTCAGGATTTTGCCGACGATATCGGCTTTGCCTTCCAGATTGTGGACGACATGCTGGATGTGATGGGCAAAGAAAAAGTGGTGGGCAAAACCGTGGCTCAGGACAAGATGAATTTTGTGAAACTGGTCGGCGCCGACGAAGCCAAAAAGTATCTGGACGAATACCATCAGCGGGCCGTAAAGGCTCTGGATGTGTTCGGCAAAAAGGCCGACGGGTTGAAAGAATTGAGTCAATATTTGATTGAACGTGTCCGGTAAATATCGATTTAAAACGGCAAAAAAGGGACGAGGCACCGCTGCGCTTCGTCCCGCTTTGTTTTTGATTCTTGCAGTCCTGCCGCTTTTGTTTGCGCTGACCTCTTTTACTGCCTCCCGCAAGCAATTTGTGCCTTCCTTTAAACGAGACGATTTTAATCGCCGCCACGATTGGTGGCAGTATCACCGCGACGGAAGTGCGGCCGGGGACGCGCAGGCCATTGTGAATGGCAAGGGGTATTTGCGCATCCGTTTGAAAAATCCTGTCTCCGACAAAGAATGTAATGTGGGTATCTCCGATTTTCAGAATATTTACGGCAAACGATTTTCGTATTTAAGCATGGAGGCCCGCGTGCGTTTACTTACGCCCATGCAACCCGGCAGCCGGGGATGGGGCTTCTGGAAAAGCCGCAAAAAGGCCAAGTCGCACACTCTGGCCTGGTTCATGCAACAAAAGGATCCGCAAGAACCGAAGCTTTCCTGGAGCATGGTCGGTACCATTGCGGGCAAGCAGCGAAGGGTTACGGTTTGGCCGGTTGACACGGCCTGGCATGTGTACCGCATCGAACGCGATTTGGCCCTGCGCCGCACGCGTTATTGGATCGACGATTCTTTGGTGCTGGAAACGCCCGGGCTGGCTCCGGGTGAGCGGTTGTCGTTTCATCTCTGGATTGACAATCAGGTGTATTCGCGTCGGGGAGTAAAGCGCACGGGCTGGTCGGGAAGCAGCGCGCTGGTTGCGGATTACGTGCAAATTAGCACGCAACGGCATTTTCCCGCTTCCGCTCCGGAGCAGATGCACTGGCCCGTTGCTTTGTATCGGGCGTTTAACCGGATTGTGCACGGAAAAGGAACGTATTCGGTCGGTACGTTTCCTTTTCGTACGATCGGCGACACGGTGCGTGTGATTCTTACGGCGCGGGCAGAGAATTTAATGCCATTCGTCAATCCCGTTTGTTTACGGGCCTTTTTGGACGGAAGAGAAGTGAAGGCTCTTGCGTTTGACGGCCGGAGAGATCGCGGAACGGACGAAAGCCGGGTGGCGGTTGTGCCCTTGCATGCGGGCGGGCACACGTTAAAATTAACAGGGCAAAGCACGCCGCTACTTTACGATGTTTTGATTGTGGACGGGCCGGGAAAAATGGTTTTGAACAAAGGCCGGAGAGAATGGGACGAAAAGACCTTCTTCTGGCACACCGCTGTTTCCAAACCCGGCAAGGCCATACTTTACGCGGCGGTTCGTGCCGACGAGGCCGACGGACAGGAAGGTGAATTAGACTTACGCCTGCAGGGCACGGCTTTGTCCGGAGGGCGGCACTTTACATTCCGGGGCAGGGAGCAATTCGGAGACACACGCACGATTGTGCGGGAGTTGGAATTAAAAACGGGGCGGCTGGAAATCCACGCAAAACGTCGGGGGCATGCGCATCTTGAACGGTTGTTTTTGTTTCT
>CAYXUS010000012.1:0-4353 GCA_964468415.1 uncultured Caldithrix sp. | reverse complement strand
ACGCACAAAATTTACGGCGAATCCGACAAATTTGCTCAAAAAAATTCCCCACACGAACAAGTCGAATGGGGACTGCCGATCTCCACAATGGCCGGAGATGCCAATCATTCACTTTCCACATCAAAAGGGCGATTCGCTAACCGGACTTTCTGAAACATCATCGTTACGGCCCCAAAAAGCAAAATTCCAT
Source organism: uncultured Caldithrix sp. (assembly GCA_964468415.1). Lineage (GTDB taxonomy): Bacteria > Calditrichota > Calditrichia > Calditrichales > Calditrichaceae > Caldithrix. The sequence goes on along the minus strand of CAYXUS010000012.1, from coordinate 4,163 downwards.
CGAAATTTTGCAAGGAAGTCAAAGACTTTTTTTAGGAAGATAAAAAATCGCCGTTTTTAACCCGATAAATTTTAATTCTCAGAAGACTATAGGAGATTAATCACAGAACAAATGAAAAACCGATCTTTGGAAAACGATTTTTACGTATTTGTGCTCTTATTTTGTACCGAATAATCAGACAGGCCATCAGCCCATTCCGTATTTCTTTTTGTAGAAGGCATCTAACTTTTTGACGATTTGCGGGGGAATGTAAAGATCGCCTTTCCCGATGGCCGGTTCCAGATCGGGTTTTGCCTCGCCGTGGTAGTCAGAACCGCCGGAAACGGCCAGATGATTTTCGCGGGCGTAATCCAACAGAAATTGGGTCAACTCTCGGGGATGATACGAATAATACGCTTCGACCCCGTCCAGCCCCATCGCTTTAAAGCGATCCAAATATTTGCGCAATGCATGATGGTCGCGGGCAAACAAGCTAATGGGATGGGCTAAAATGGCCAGTCCCCGGGAACGATGGATCAGATCAATAGCCGGCTCCAATTCCAATTTCTTTTTGGGAACAAAGGCCGGAGCATTGCGTCCCAAATATTTCTCAAATGCTTCAGAGACATGGCCAACCAGGCCCTTTTTAACCAGCAAACGCGCAATGTGCGGGCGGCCGATGCTTTCTCCGCTTACTACCGTTTGCAGCTCTGCAAATGTCACATCCAGCCCCATTTTCTGCAGACGCTCGATGATTTCCATTGCCCGATTTCGGCGCGCCTCCCTCAAACGCTCCAATTCCTGCGTCAAGGCAGAATGTTCAAACTCGATGTACAAACCGAGCAGGTGCAAATGTGCCCGACCTTCCAGAGGAAATTCGATGCTTAATTCGATGCCGGGTATCACCTGGACCCCAACCTGTTCGCCCCGTTCTCCGGCTTCCCGAATACCCGATACATCATCGTGATCGGTAATGGCCATAACGTTTACGGCATAGTGTTTTACGAAATCGACCAATTCAGCTGGCGATAAAGAGCCATCGGAGTGATTGGTGTGCAAATGGAGATCCACAGCCATTACATGTACCCCAGATTTTCCAGACGTTTACGAATTTCTTCTTCGGCATTTACGTCGTTCTGGCTCCCCATACCTTCTTCCAGTGCCTTTTGAAGCAGTGAAAGCAAAAAGTCGTCCAGAGAGGCAAAACCGCTTTTTTCGGACAATTGCCGAAGTTGTGTCAGCATTTCATCGGGAATGTTCAACGTAATTTTGGGCATCGCTCCTCCGTTCTGTGTTAAGCTTTTGGTCGCTGGACTTTACTAAAAAACAAAGGCGGACAAATGTCCGCCTTTTACCCGTGAATCAGGCTTTGACAATTTTGTCGCGATTCTCCAACACGTTCTTCGTCGCATTACGCGTATCGACCACCAGTTTGGAATGTTTGACAATAAAATCCCAATCATAGGCCGAATGATCGGTAGAAATGAGTACGCAGTCATATTTGGCCAGATTGTCGGCCGTAATATCCACGCTTTCTTTTGGGCCTACGTGGTACATACGCATTTTGGGCAACACGGGAATCAACGGATCGTTGTAATCCACTTCCGCGCCCTTTTCTTCCAGCAATTCCATCAATTTAAACGAAGGCGATTCGCGCGGATCGTCGATGTCCTTTTTGTACGCGGCACCCAGTACCAGAATTTTCGAGCCCTTAATGCTTTTTTGGTGCTCGTTCAGGGCATCGCCCACACGATTAACCACGTAGTAAGGCATAAACGTATTGACCTCGCCGGCCAGTTCGATAAAGCGTGTGTTCATTTCGTATTCGCGTGCTTTCCATGTCAGGTAAAAAGGATCGATGGGAATGCAGTGGCCGCCCAAACCGGGGCCGGGATAAAACGGCATGTAGCCAAAGGGTTTGGTCGAAGCCGCTTCGATTACTTCCCAAACGTCAATGCCCATGCGATCCAGAATCATCTTCATTTCATTTACCAACGCAATATTCACGCTGCGAAAGATGTTTTCCAGCAATTTAGTGGCCTCGGCGGCCTGCGTGCTGGAAACGGGAACGGTTTTGACAATCACCTGATCGTACAACGCCGTAATCAATTCCCGGGCGTATTCATTGTTGGCGCCCACTACCTTGGGAATGGTACGCGTGTTGTATTTGGGATTGTTGGGATCTTCGCGCTCGGGTGAAAAACCGACCCAAAAATCACGATCGCCTTTTAGGCCCGATTTTTCCAGAATGGGTTTGAGCACTTCTTCGGTAGTTCCCGGAAAGGTGGAACTTTCCAGCACGATCAATTGACCTTTGCGAATGTGCTTAGAGAGTGTTTCGGCCGTACCGGTAATGTAGGAAAGATCCGGTTCGCGATGCCGTGTTAACGGGGTGGGCACACAAATCAAGATGGCATCGGCTTCGGGAATACGTTTGAAATCGGTGGTTGCCTCGAACAAATTGGTGGCGCGCATTTTTTTCACGCGATCTTCACCGATGTGTTTGATGTACGATTCACCGGCATTGAGTTTTTCCACTTTCATCGGATCGATGTCAAATCCGATGGATTTAAAACCTTGTTCGACAAACTCCATTAACAAAGGAAGACCAACATAACCTAAACCTACCACACCTACCGTGGCTTCTTTACGCTTAATTTTCTCCAATAAATCCATCATTTCCGCTCCAATTTATTCTAGTTCTAGTGTCTTAACCTAATTAGCTTACTTTTCTTCTTTAAACTTGGTTGAGGGGGGCCGTCCGATGGGGAAGTAATCGATGCCCATACGCGCCATACGTTTGGGATCGTATAAATTTCGGCCATCAAAAATCACCGGTCTGCTGAGCATTTCTTTAATCAAGTAAAAATCCGGTTCGCGGAATTCGTTCCATTCGGTCATGATAACCAAAGCATCCGAATTTTCCAGAGCATCGTAACGTTTTTTGAACAAGGTAAGACCTTTACCCAAAATGTCTTCGAAACGCCATTCCGCTTCTTTCAACGCTTCCGGATCGTGTGCATTCACTTTGGCCCCTTTTTCGACCAAAGCGCGAATTAACGGAATGGCCGGGGCCTCGCGCATGTCGTCGGTGTTGGGTTTAAAGGCCAATCCCCAAACCGTAAACGTTTTGCCTTTTATCTCGCCGTTAAAATAGTCCAAAATTTTGTCGATCAGAATGGTTTTTTGTCGATTGTTTACTTCTTCTACCGCCTCTAAAATTTTAAGGTGCATGCCATGTTCGTTGGCCGTTCGAATAATCGCTTTTACGTCTTTAGGAAAACAGGAGCCTCCGTACCCGGTACCAGGGAAAATAAAATACGGACCAATGCGCCGATCTGCACTGATGCCTCTGCGAACCATTTCAACGTCGGCACCCACTTTTTCACACAAATTGGCAATTTCGTTAATGAACGAGATTTTGGTGGCCAGCATGGAGTTCGCCGCGTATTTGGTAAGTTCTGCACTGCGGATATCCATAACAATAATCGGTTTGCCTGTACGAACGAACGGTGCGTACAGGTTGCGCATGGTTTCGGCCACATCTTCGCGATCGGTGCCCACAACCACGCGATCGGGCTTCATAAAATCTTCGATGGCCGCTCCTTCTTTAAGGAATTCCGGGTTGGAAACCACCGCAAATTCGTGATTGGTGTGTTTTTGGATTTCTTCTCTCACCTTATCAGCCGTGCCCACAGGAACCGTACTCTTGTTCACGACAATCTTAAAACCGTTCATGTAGGTACCAATATCTTTGGCAACCGCCAGCACATGTTGTAAATCGGCCGAGCCGTCTTCTTTGGGCGGAGTACCCACGGCAATAAAAATGATGCGCGATTTCTCCACCGCATCTTTAATGTCTGTCGTAAACTTCAGGCGGTCTTGTTCTACATTGCGTCGCACCATTTCTTCTAAACCTGGTTCATAAATAGGGACCTGACCAGAATTCAACATATCAATCTTTTTTTCATCTTTGTCAACGCAAATAACATCGTTTCCGGCATCGGCAAAGCAGGTTCCGGCCACCAGTCCCACATAACCTGTTCCTACAATGGCAACTCTCATTTTCTAATCTCCTTGATTTAACAAACCATCTAAACTAATGTTTAGAATATCGGTACATTTTAATTTTTTATTAGAAAATCATAGAAAGCATCGGATGGGGTTTATTTCCCAAATAAGCG
>CAYXUS010000011.1:0-1501 GCA_964468415.1 uncultured Caldithrix sp. | reverse complement strand
CCACCGGCACGCTCGTACTGCAAATCGGGAAAACCGGCATCTTCTCCGACTCCGCTTTCCACGTAAACGGTCAGGCCGTTTCGCACTAAAACGCCCACGCCTTCGGGGGTAATCATAACCCGTTTATCGAACTGTTTGATCTGTTTGACAATTCCTACATTAAGCATCTGGACTCATCTGAATTATGTTGAACTTACCCAAGTTAAAAAGTTTTTGTGCCAATGCCAAAAGATGCTGGCTGTTCAGGGCTTCCAAATTACGAATGGTTTCGGAAACCGGAATGTGCCGTCCGAAATAAATTTCGTTTTTGGCCAATCTTGCCATGCGATGCGAGGTGTTTTCCAGGCCCAAAAGCAATCCGCCTTTTAGCTGCGCCTTAATGCGCTTCATCTCGCTGTCACGAATCGGATTCTCGGAAACGCGTTCCAATTCCTTTAGCAATAAATCCGTAGCTTTTTTGCTGTACCGCGTATCGGTTCCCAAATAAATGCTAAAAATGCCGGTATCCCTGAAAAAGTCAACCGCAGAATACACGGTGTAAGCCAGGCCATGTCGTTCCCGAATTGCCTGAAACAGGCGAGAACTCATCCCCCCGCCCAAATAAGCATTCAGGGCAATTAAGGCGTAACGCTCCGGCGAAGTGTAATGCACGCTATCGATTCCGGCCAGAATGTGAGTTTGGTTGAATGCTTCTTTAACATCCCAGCGAATTCCATGAGCGGGCTTTGGCTTTTTTACGGCTACCGGTTGCCCTGTGTTTTCAAATGTAAAATATTTTTCGATTAAATGCAGTAATTTTTCATGTTCCAAATTTCCGGCCGCCGCCACGACCATATTGTTCGGAGTGTAAAACTTTTGCCAGAAGTTAAGAATATCTTCTCTTTGCAGGGCAAGCAATGTTTTTTCTTTGCCCAAAATAGGACGTCCCAAAGGATGTCCGGGAAATAACTTTTCTTGAAACAAATCGAAAATGTACTCTTCCGGCGTGTCTTTAACCGCATTAATTTCTTCCAGCACCACCTGCTTTTCCTTTTCGATGTCTTTGGCGCGAAACAAAGGATGGCAAACCAGATCGCCCAGAACGCTGATGCAGGTGGACAAGTGTTCATCCAGAGCCACTGCGTAAAAGTTGGTGAGCTCTTTGCTGGTGTAGGCGTTCAAATTTCCGCCCAGGTCTTCCAGTGAGCGCGCAATTTGCAACGAGGTGCGTTTTTGCGTGCCCTTGAACACCAAATGTTCGATAAAATGCGCGATGCCGTTCTGGCTGGCCCGTTCGTAGCGCGAGCCTGTTTTTACCCACACCCCGACGGCCACGGAACGTACGGTATTCAACGTTTCGCTAAGAACCGTGAGACCATTGGGCAATACCGTTTTACGGATTGTTTGATTCATGCGAATTACGGGCTTTTCTTTGATTTTAACGGAAGAGTAACAAAGATTGAAAATTCGATACGTACTTAAAAAATTAGAGTTCAGCGTTTAGTCTCTGGTACTAAGCGCC
>CAYXUS010000010.1:0-7625 GCA_964468415.1 uncultured Caldithrix sp. | reverse complement strand
CGGCCAAAATGTCTCGTCCGATATTCCTGGCCCGGATGGTATTCCCTTCCACAATTCCCAAAACTTCGACAATCTCTTTTCCCGGTATCTGGTCATTGGTCGTAATAATCATCGCACAATTCTCCTATATTTGTCCACCTTGCGAATCATCAGCTTTTCACGCAATACGGATACAAACACGATTATTATTCCTAAAATTAAAAATCCCACTCCAACCTTTTCAATAAGCGGCTCCCGGGGATTCAGAAAAAAATCGCGCAGCAAATCCCAGGCGCCAATGCCTAACAAAACAATCGCACCGATGCTAACAAAAATCCAACCGATGCCCCGTTCTATCCGATTGTACACATTTTGCCAATATTCATCCCAATACATCTCGGGCAGGGGTCTGAACTTCATCTCTTCGGTCTCCTTTTTTAATTGACTGAATTTTTCCCATTCCTCCCGACAATGCGCACATTCTTGCAAATGCTCTTCCAGCGCCTTTTTTTGTTCGGGAGACAACTCTCCGTCCAGATAACCCATCATCAATATTTTGGCTTCTTCACACTTCATAATCCACCGCTCATCTCATCTATTTTACTCATTAAGCGTTTTCGTGCATAATACAAACGCGACATGACGCTCCCTATCGGAATGTTTAGTGCCTCGGCAATTTCCTGATAGGAAAAATCATTAAAATCTTTCATAATAATAATTTCCCGGTCTTTTTCGTTTAGTTCGTTCAATCCCTTCCAGACCATCTCCGCCCGCTCATTACGTTCAAAAATTTCTTCCGGGTGTTCTTCCGGATTACTGGCTTCGTACTGAAACGTATCGTCTAACCGCACCAGCCGCTTGCGATGATTGACAAAATTAATACACAAATTTTTCAAAATACGATAGAACCAGCTGTAAAACGGCCGTGAGGCATCAAAATCCTTTAACGCCCGATAGGCCCGATAAAACGCCTCTTGCGAAAGGTCCAGCGCGTCTTCCCGGTTTTTAGTGTACATCAATGCCAGATAATAAGCGCGTTCTTTGTAGCGATCCACAATGTGCCGGTACATCTGGGTATTTCCTTGCAAACAGGCAGCCACCGCCTCTCTATCGGAAATTTCTTCTTTTACCTTTTTCATAAATACATGCGACCCTACCCTTTATTCAAAATCAAATTCGATAATACAACTTTTAGCCCCATTTATTCAAATAACGTACAAAACGTACTTTTCTCCTTCCCGGATCGATCCGAAGATACGAATTTTTTACACCAAGACAAAGCCTGCTCCATTTCTTTTATCCTACGAATTTGGTGCATTTTTGTTTTTTTGTGTAACTTTCCGGCGGCAAAATTCAGATCACTTCAAAAGCAAAAGGAGTTTATCCATGAATTTAAAAGGAAAAATTGCATTGGTAACCGGAGCAACCAGCGGCATCGGAAAGGCAACGGCTTTGGCTTTGGCCCGGGAAGGCTGCAATGTTATTATTACCGGACGCCGTACCCAACGTTTAAAAGAAGTTTGTCAGGAAATAGAAAAACGCTTCCAAAAGGAATGCTTATCTCTCACTTTAGACGTACGCGACCGCAAGGCCGTAGAGCAAACTCTGGGCAATCTTCCCGAAAAATGGCAAGCGGTGGACATCCTGATCAATAATGCCGGGCTGGCCCGGGGGCTGTCCAAACTGCACGAAGGCGATCCTGACGATTGGGAACAGATGATCGACACCAATGTAAAAGGGCTGCTTTACGTGAGCCGTACGATCGTACCGGGAATGGTCGCCCGCAGACGCGGTCATATTGTAAACATCGGCTCGATTGCCGGGCATGAAGTTTACCCCGGCGGAAATGTGTATTGTGCCACCAAACATGCTGTAGATGCCCTGACCAAAGGCTTGCGTATCGATCTGGTAGATACGCCAATCCGTGTTTCTACGGTTGATCCGGGGCTGGTGGAAACCGAATTTAGTGTGGTGCGCTTTAAGGGTGATACGGAAAGGGCCAAAAGCGTTTACAAAGGGCTGCAGCCGTTAACCGCTGAAGATATTGCCGAAACCATTGTTTTTATTGTCACCCGCCCCTCCCATGTGCAAATTGCCGAGGTAATTATTTTCCCCACGGCTCAGGCTTCGGGTACCATTGTGCATCGCAATGAATGAACGATTAACGGGAAGCGGTTTGGTCAAAGATTTCCTGCGCTCTTTCCAACCGTTTTTGATTTAAGGCGGTGTTTGGAAACGTGTCTTTTCTTTGCAGAACTTTTGCGGATCGCTGATGGGCTTGTTGCTTGCGTCCCAGACGACGCAAAATTTCGGCAATGCGTACCTGGCAGGCCAGCCAATGCGATGCATTGACCTGGGGCTGCGCCTCGATTAATTCCAGCAAATGCTCATAGGCTGCCAGGGCCTGCGGGTAACGATGGGCCTTAAAATACGTGTGCGCATAGGCCCATTGCATAAAAACACTGTTTGGAAAAGCCTTGAGCGTCTCCTGCGCATAGGCCAAAGCCTCGTCATATTTGCCGTAATCGGTAAGGATGTAAATAAGCTGGTGCATGGCCATGTAACGACTATTCGACGGACTGCGCACGGCACGTTTAATATCGCTAATCCCCTCTTTACGGGTATCGGGCACAAAGGGCAGCCACAAAGCAAATTTTAATTTGGTGCTACGCCAGTATTTGTACGTTCCCAAACCAAGGTAGGCCTCGTACAACGTGCTATCCAGAGCGACGGCCTTTTTCAGATTATCTACGGCCTTTAATCCGTTCTTAAGAGCCTTAAACCATTGACCGGTTTGCCCCTGATAGTACGCCAAATATCCGTAGGCACTTCCGCGATAAAAGTACAAACGTGCCCGTAAAGAATCGGCCGGAGAGGCTTTTAATTGTTGGCTGCTTTGGCCAATGATAAAATGCAAAAGACGAACGAATTGCGGGGCATCGGCATAGCTTTCATGATCGGTCATTTTGGAATTTAAAACGGAAGACAGGTAAAAACAGGGAGCCAGTGCGCTATCTGTAGCCGCAATTTGTTCCTGTAAAAAATGCTCGGCCCGGGCAAATTGGCCGTTAATGGTCCATTCCATGACATCTTCTACCCACAAAGGCGATTGGGCGGTACTCCTGCCCCAGCCACCGAGCACCATCCACAAACCGATTAAGACCGTAACCCGCAAACGTCTGAATCCGTTCTTCATCATTCTTACCGCACCAAAATAAATCGTCCGGCCTTTTTAAACTGCCTGGCCGTAATCAGGTAAAAATACGCACCGCTGGAAAGACGATATTGCTGACGATTGGTGATATTCCAGCTTACCACATCATTTGCCCCGGTACGCAAGGTAGTAACCAATTGCCCCAGCACATTGAAAATTTTGATTTCGGCCTGCAAAGGTACATTTATAAAGCGTACTTCCGAAGCGCTCTGCGTAACGACAACCGGATTTTGCTCGATCATAGCCGGAGCCAGACTGACCTGATACGAAATATTACGAATCGCGGCATCATATCCGTTGGTTAAAACCACAATAAGCGGATAACGATTCGATTGGGTAAAAAACTGTTCCCGGTTAAACGGAACCGATTGCTGCACGCTTTGTGCGTTGGTTACATGACTCATCCGTCCCAAATTGGAGGGGCAGCTTATTTTAGCCCGATATACCCCCGGGGCATCGAGCAAAATGCGCACATGACGCATCTGGTAGGCACCTAAATCTTCGTTTAGCTTCGTTATGTCCCGGCTTACTTCCAGATCGGTAAAAAGATGCCCGTCCTTAAAATAGTGCAGCGAATCGGCATGGTGACCACTAAAATAGAGCCAGCAGGCGTATTGATTAAAACTTATCGGAAATGAATCATCGTATTTTTTCAGCACCAAATCCAGAGCATCCAGTGCCGGGTAGCGAATGATGGTCTCCCAAATTTGCCGGAATATTTCTATGCCATGCAGCTTGGTAAGCATGTGCAAATAAAGGGAATTCGCGTATTCGCTGTTATTATCCGTCACATTAAAAGGTTTGGCATCGGCCACAGGCAAAAATTTATTGACGTATTGCACGTAGTCGTTGATAGAATCGTACACATAATCTTCCATAAACGTGGAAGACATTTCCATGAAAAACAGATCGGGATAGATCAGATAAGGCCCATCCCATTTCCAGCGAAATTGATAGCCCAATTGAATGGCATGGTGAAATTCATGCGCAGCAGTCACTTTTAACGCTTGCAGGCCATTGGTGGCAAAGCCGCCTCCGGAAAAATTGCGGTGCAATTCCAGATAGCTCACATAGTTTTGCCCGGGCAATTCGGGAATGTCTTCTTGCATGTTAAAATTGGTCAGGCCGTAATAGCTCATCGAACTGAAAAACACGGGATAGCTTTGCACCGGTTGCCCGGTGGAATCGGGCGGAGGGCGGAATCCCAGCCGATTTATTTCCACATCCCACACATGGTCAAGAATTACCGCCGCAGAGTCGATGTAATCGGGAATGCCATTGCCCAGCGAATCTTTGGAAGGCACGGCATGAATACCGGTTAAATCGTAGTGCAAGGTAAAATGCCCGGAAGGACTGACGACCTGATACTGGCGCTTGGGCATTTCCAACAACGGTTTGGCCAATTTTTGCCACTGCGGAGAAAGTTGAGGAAAAAACTGGCGCAGTTCCATCACTTCCCGGAATCCGCATTTGGCCGAAGGGGCAACCGCCTCTTGATTGGCCCTTAGACGGGAAAGAATGTAGGCATGCACTTCATCAAGAACATCTGCCCGGAGCATTCCGGCCGCAATGAACACAAAAAAGATTAAACGACGCGTCATTGTTGTTCGGCTTCCTTGTCTTTTGACTTTTTGCGGAACACTAATTTTAATGGAACGCCTTTAAAGCCAAAGTGTTCACGCAATTTGTTTTCCAGAAAACGTTTGTAACTATCCGCAACCAAATCGGGATGGTTGCAAAAAAAGGCAAACAAAGGAGGCTCGGTTCGAGCCTGAGTAACATAGTTAATCTTTATCTCTTTGCCTCGGACCGCAGGTGGCATAATTTCATGCACCAGGGGCATAAAATAATGATTCAGCTCGGAGGTGGCAATGCGTTTTCTGCGCTCTTCGTACACTTCGGTAGCCAAATCCAACACCTTGTACAAACGCTGTTTTTCCAGCACAGAGACGTAAATTTGCGGGATGTAGCGCAAAGTTCCCAGGCGTTCGCTCACTTCTTTGGCAAAATGCCCCATGGTTAGATGGTCTTTGGGAATAAGGTCCCACTTGTTCATAACCAGCACAATACCTTTTTGCTGTTTCGCGGCCTCATTTAAAAGGGTAATATCGTGATGCGACAGTCCTTCGTTAACATCCACCATGTACAACACCACATCGGCACGCTGCATGCTGCGGTAGGTTCGCAGGTTACTGTAAAACAGTACGTTCTCTTTAATGCGTTTCCGCTTTTTCAGTCCGGCCGTATCGATGAGCAAATATTTGCGTTTTTGGTAGTTCAGCAGCGAATCAATGGGATCGCGCGTGGTTCCGGGAATATCGGTTACGATGGATCGCGGCTGAGAAAGCAGAGTATTGACGAACGAAGACTTGCCCACATTTTCCCGGCCAATAATGGCCAGTTTGATGGCATCGTCAAATTGATCTTTGCGATTGGTAGGGCGCACCTGCCGACTGATGGCATCCAGCAAATCGCCGCTGGCCCGACCGGTAATGGCCGAAACGGGAATGGGGTCACCCAATCCCAGATTGTAGAACTGACCGATTTCGTATTCCCGTTCGGGAGAATCGACTTTGTTCACAACCAGCAGGGTCTTTTTCCCGCTCTGTAACAAAATATGCGCCAATTGTTCGTCAATATCTGTAATGCCGGTAGTTACATCCACAACCAACAATATTAAATCCGCCTCTTCCACGGCAATTTCTACCTGTTCGCGCACGGCGGCATCGATGTGTTCGTGCGTTTTGGGCATGTAGCCGCCCGTATCCACAAAGCCAATGCGCTGTCCGTTCCATTCCAAACTTTCATAATTGCGGTCACGCGTCACGCCCGGCTGATCATCGACAATGGCTTTGCGTTTGCCAATCAGACGATTAAAAAGCGTAGACTTGCCCACATTCGGTCGTCCGACTATCGCTACTAATGGTTCACCCATTTGCTGTTCCTTCCGTTCTCATCCCACCAATCGATCACTTTTTAATTGCCGTTGAATTTCCGTCACGACTTCGGCAAACAATTCAATGGGTTCGGTAAATACGTGTATTTTTTTGCCTAATTTTTCTTCCAGATCGTTTACACTCCAATTGTCCAGAAAAAGCCCGTCATCATTAAGCACTCTGGGTGGCAAAAAAACCACATCGCCCAGAGGGCGATTTTTCAGTTGTGTGTAAATGTCCTGTCCCACTAACAACCCGGATACTTCAATGGTTGTTCCGTAAAAATAATTTAGAACAGGAATCATCTCAATTGTTACATTTTTAATGCTATTTAGCGGATCGAGAATGTAGCTTTTCAGATTTTCCGCAGCCAATGTGCCGGTAACCCAGCTAATGTGAATGGGACGATCGATTTGTTTGGGAATGTGGCGCCAGGCCGCTTGAAAGCGATCGATCATTTCCCGAAATTCACCCACGCCATTCTCGATCTGATAAAAATCGTCGTAATATTCGGCGGGGGGCAACGGCGTTTTCGATTTGATAAAAAATTCATCCGACAAATAGACAAAATAAATACCCAATTCTTTGCGTAATTGTTCCCGCAACGCATTTACGTGTTCAACGGTCGCTTTTAATTCCTGAGGCGTATGCTTGCGCAACTTAGGCAAGCGCTCTCTGTGGCGTGTAAGACCTACGGGAACGATTGCCACCGAACTGATGCCCGGATAAAATTGTTTTAAATCGGCAATCGTGCGATCGAACACGGCCCCATCATTCACACCGGGCACCAAAACAATCTGGGCATGCAGCTGAATACCGTGACGGGTCAGAAATTCGATTTTTTCCAGAAGATGATCATCCCGTTTGATGCCCAGCAGATATTTGCGTGTTTCGGGATCGGTAGCGTGCACCGAAATGTAAAGCGGGGTTAACCGCTGCTCGACAATGCGTTCCAGCTCGCTTTTTTTTAACCTGGTCATGGTTACGTAATGACCGTACATAAAGGAATAGCGGTAGTCTTCATCCTTTAAATACAAACTGCGGCGCATTCCCCGGGGATTTTGCGGTACAAAACAAAACACACAGTTATTACCGCAGGTCATCAGCTTCATTTCTTCGGGAACCAGTCCCAAATCTTCGTCGGCATCCTTTTCAATTTCGAAAAGGATCTCTTCCCCGCCATGACGAATGAGTACTTCCAAAAATTCATCGGCTTCGTAAAAACGATAATCCAGACGATCCCGAATTTGTTTACCGTTAATCGCAATTAGTTGATCGCCCGGTTGAATGCCCAAATCTTCGGCAATACTGCCCGGCACGATGTCGATTATTTTAACCATGTTCAGCCTTTTTTGATAAAGTTTTGCAATTTAAAGATTTGGGTAGGGAAAAGCAAGCATGCACCGTGACTTTCGCGATTGGCCCGGCAACAGGTGGATTGAAAATCAGCCACTGATCGGCACAGGAGGAATGAAAAAGGAAAAATGAAAAAAGAA
>CAYXUS010000009.1:0-23011 GCA_964468415.1 uncultured Caldithrix sp. | reverse complement strand
GCCTGGCGCGAACTTGCTGAAATTAATCCTTTCAATTTACGCCGCTCGGTCGGATTTGGTGTGCGCTTGTTTATGCCCATGATCGGAATTATCGGCATCGATTTTGGCTACGGTTTCGATTATTACAACGAATACGGACAGCGCCACGGAAAATGGAAAGTGCACTTCCAGTTCGGCCGATTTTAGTTCGATTTGGACAATAATTGTATTTTTTATATATTCGATGATTTATTAATTGAAATTGTTAAAAAATTTTAGGAGGTAAGACGTGAGAACTTATGCATCATTTTTAGCCATTCTGTTTGTGGGATTAATGATCCTGCCGGCCAGAGCCCAGAAATTTGCCTATGTGGAATCACAGCGCATTTTGAACGAATATCAGGAATATGTAGATGCCCAAAAACAGTTGGAACAGCTTCGTAACAAATACGATGCGGAATACCAGAAGATGGTAAAAGAGTACAACGACCTGTTGCAGGAAATCGATTCGCAAAGCTTGCTTTTGAGTCCCGAGAAAAAGCAACAAAAAATGCAGGAAGCGCAGGACAAAGCCCTGGCCATCGAAAAATACAAATACGAAAAATTAGGCCCTCAAGGTGAATTTTATCAGAAGAGCATGGAAATTACCAAACCCATTATCGATAAAATCAACAAATTGATTGCCAAAATCGGAGAAGAAGAAGGCTACGATTTTATTTTTGATGCATCTTCCGGTGCGCTGGTTCATGCCAAACCCAAGTACGATATTACCGATCAGGTGATCGAAGAATTGAACAAAGGCATGAACACTGGCAAAAAGAAAAAGTGATTTGGACCTGTCCATGACGTTAAAAGAAATTGCCGAAGCGATTAACGGGGAATTGCACGGGCCTGAATCGCTGGAAATTTCAGGCCCGGGTAAAATTGAGGAAGCGCATCCCGGTGAAATAACTTTTTTGGCCAATCCGAAGTACAAACAATTCTTAAAAACCACCAGGGCCAGTGCCATCATTGTGGAAACGGAATATCCCGAATTGTCCATCCCTTACATTCTGGTTGGGAATGCGTATTTGGCCTTTATGCAGGTGCTGCGCCTGTTTACGCCAAAACAGCACGACTATTTTGAGGGTATTTCGCAAATGGCCTTTGTGCATCCCACCGCACAGGTTCATGCGACGGCCAAAATTGCTCCGCTGGCCTATGTGGGCCCCAATGTGACCATTGGCGCGGAAACCGTGGTCTATCCCGGAGTGGTGATTCTCAAGAATGTTACGGTGGGTGAGCAGTGCGTGCTTTATCCTAATGTTTCCATCCGCGAAGATTGTGTGATTGGCAATCGGGTAATTTTACACAATGGGGTGGTAATCGGGAGCGACGGATTTGGCTTTGCTCCGTTCGGTGAGCAATATTACAAAATTCCGCAGATCGGGAATGTGATTATTGAAGATGACGTGGAGATCGGAGCGAATACGACGATTGACCGGGCCACGACCGGTTCCACCGTTATTGGCAAAGGGTGTAAATTCGACAACCTGGTACAAATTGCCCACAACGACAAGGTAGGCGCCAATACGGTGATTGCCGCTCAAAGCGGCATTGCCGGCAGCACCCAAATTGGCGAGCACGTGACCATTGGGGGACAGGTGGGCATTACCGGGCACATCAAAGTGCATGACCGGGCAATTATTGCGGCTAAAACGGGCATTTCCAAAAATGTGCCCGAGGGCGCCATAATGTTCGGTATTCCGGCACTTCCCATCCAAAAGCAAAAACGTATCGAAGCAACCCTGCGTCATCTTCCGGAGCTTATGTCCCGGCTTCGGGAATTGGAAAAAGAAGTTCAGGCCTTAAAGGAAAAACTGCAGAGCAAATAACGGAGTGACTATGGTAAAAAAACAGCGTACCATAAAAAAGCCGGTTTCTTTACGCGGTAGAGGCATTCATACCGGTAACAATACACAAATTACTTTTAAACCTGCGCCGGAAAATTACGGCCGGCGGTTTGTCCGGGTGGATGTGGAAGGCCAACCGGAAATTCCCGCCCTGATCGAATATGTTGTGATGGACGATTCGGTAGATAGCAGTCGCGGAACAACCCTGCGCAAAGACGATGTGGAAATTCACACAGTTGAGCATGTTCTGGCGGCCCTGGTCGGTCTGGAAATCGACAATGTGATCATTGAGTTAAATGCCAATGAACCTCCTATTGTGGATGGCTCGGCCATGCCCTTTGTGAACAAATTGTTGGAAGCCGGCATCGAAGAGCAGGAAGCCGACAAGGAATATTTGATCATCGAAGAGTCGGTCAACTACAAAAATGAAAAACGCGGAGTAGAATTTGTTGCGCTTCCTACCGACGATTATCGCATTACGTTGATGATCGATTACAAAAATCCGGCGTTGGGCAGCCAGCACACGGGACTGTTCTCATTGGAGAAGGAGTTTATCTCCGAGTTTGCCCCGGCACGCACGTTTGCTTTTTTACATGAAATTGAAGCCCTGGCCGATCAGGGTTTGATAAAAGGCGGCGATCTGGATTCGGCAGTGGTAATTGTGGATCGCGTGCTGGACGATAAAGAGATGGAACGGCTGAAAAAGAAACTTGGAATCGAAGCGGATGTGGAACTGGGCAAAAGCGGAATTTTGAACGACAAAGCTTTGCGCTTTCCCAACGAACCGGCCCGCCACAAATTGCTGGACATGCTGGGCGACCTTGCCCTGACCGGCGTAAATATCAAAGCGCAAATATTAGCCGCACGCCCCGGGCACCAAAGCAATATCGAATTTGCCAAAATTCTGAGAAATCTTTACAAAAAACAACGTCTTACCCGTAAATATCAGGATATCAGCAACAAAGGGGTTGTTTTTGACATCAACGCCATCAAAAAAATTCTGCCGCACCGCTATCCGTTTTTGCTGGTCGATTCCATCATCGAGCTGGAACCGGAAAAACGCGCAGTGGGCGTGAAAAACGTAACGGTTAACGAGCCGTTCTTTCAGGGCCATTTCCCGCAGCGTCCTGTGATGCCGGGCGTGTTAATTGTGGAAGCGATGGCGCAGGTCGGCGGTATTTTGTTGCTGAATGAGCAGGTGGAAGTGGAGAACAAACTGGTCTTTTTCATGGGAATCGACAAGGTACGCTTCCGTAAGGTCGTTCAGCCGGGCGACCAATTGGTAATGGAATTGGAAATGTTAAAGAATCGCCGCACAACATTTAAAATGGCCGGAAAGGCCTATGTGCGCGGTGAATTGGTGTGTGAAGCGGAAATGATGGCCGCTGTTGTGGACAACTATTAAGGAGTTACTGTGGTAGAAATTCATCCCAATGCAATTGTGCATCCCAAGGCGCAGTTGGGACAAGACGTAAAAATTGGACCGTATGCGATTGTAGAAGAAGAAACGGTAATCGGAGACGGCACACAAATAGGGCCGCATGCCATTATTGCCAATGGTTCCACCCTTGGAAAAAACTGCAAAATAAGCGCCGGTGCGGTTATTGGTACCGAACCACAGGATCTGAAGTTCGCAAACGAAAAAACCTTTGTGGAAATTGGCGACCATACGACGGTGCGTGAATACGCCACGGTTAATCGCGGTACCTCGCACAGCTATGTGACGCGCGTGGGCAGCCATTGCTTGCTAATGGCCTATTCTCATGTGGCCCACGATTGCCAGTTGGGCGACCATGTCGTCATCGCGAATTCGGTGAACATGGCCGGACACGTCATCATCGGAAATCATGTGGGAATTGGCGGTCTAACGGCCATTCACCAGTTTGTACACATTGGCGAACATGCGTTTATCGGGGGAGGATTGCGGGTTTCTCAAGACATTCCTCCTTTTGTTCTGGCCGCCGGAGAGCCCATTCGTTACGCGGGGTTAAATGTGATCGGGTTGCGCCGTCGCGGATTTACCCGCGAACAAATCGATTTGTTGAAACAGGCTTATCAAATTCTTTACCGTCAAAACTTAACGTTAAAAGAAGCTATTCAAAAAATTGAAGAGACTCTGCAGCTTACGCCGGAAGTGGAAACCGTGGTGAAATTTTTAAAGGATAGCGAGCGTGGAATTATTCGTCCCGAAAAATGAGCTGAGTATTTTCCCCTTCAAAACCGTTCAAGTTATTCCTTATCATATGCAATCCGGGGTCATGAATATGGCTCTGGATTATTTTTTTGCCCAAAACATGAGCGAAGCCCAACCGCCCATTCTTCGTTTTTACGGCTGGAAACCCTATACGCTTTCATTGGGCTTTCACCAGTCGGTGTCTCTTGTCGATGTGCCAAAGGTTCGCAAAAGCGGCTACGATTTGGTGCGAAGACCCACCGGCGGAAGTGCCATCTTTCACAGTGAAGAACTAACCTATTCGCTGATTCTTCCCAGAGCTTCCGTCGAGCATCATGCGGTGTACTACCTTTTCCACAAATTGCTGGCGCAGGCCCTGAACGAGCTGGGCTTTCCCGTGGAATTGAATTTTGCGGGTGATTCGGAGAATTATCTGAAGGAAGGAAGAAAACGTTTTGCCTGCTTTAACCGTCCGGCCTTTGCCGAGATCAAATTCCGGAACAAAAAGGTAGTGGGAAGCGCACAAAAACTCTACCGCAATGCTTTATTGCAACACGGCTCGATTTTAATTGGGCCAAAGCAAAACGAAATTGTTGAATTTTTAAGATTGAATGAAAGAGAGAAAGAGCAACAAAAACGAATTTTGCGGGAAACCGCCATTTCTCTTTCACAGATCACTCCCGGGCTACTTACTCCCCAAACCATTGCCGAAGCGTTGCTGGCCTCTTTTGAGAAGTATTTGAAGACGCAATTTTTCTATCGGATGCTTTCCTCCTATGATCTTGAACACGCACAAAAATTTGTCCATTACTTTAAAATTAAATAACTTAGTAAAAATTCGTTTCAAAAATCAGGAGGTCCTATGAGAAAGTTTTTAGCGTCACTTTTAATTTTAGGTTTTTTGACAAGCCTTTCATTACGCGCCAGTGATTTCGAAGATAATTTGAAAGATGTAATTTCCCAGGGGAATAAAGTGTATTTGGTGGGGTATGTAAAACCGTTTGCCACAGCCATTGGCATTGGCATGGGCGGGGCCCTATTCCATCGCGGTTCGGCCAAAACCTTACCCCGTTTTGACGTAGGTATTAGCGCCACATACGTGATGATTCCCGAAGAAGAAAAATATTTCGGTGTTACTCTGCCGGGCCTGGGCGATGTGACCGCCCCTACGGTTTTTGGGCCTACCAAAACAAGCAATCCCATGTTAATCCCCGGAACCGACGAAAATAAATTTATCGTGCCGGTGCTACATGCCAATATCGGCTTGTTCGCCAATTTTGAAGCGATGGTGCGCTTTGCCACCAAAGACCTTGGCGATTTTGGACGTGTAACGATTTACGGTGGGGGATTAAAATACGAACTGAGCGATTTGATTCCTATTCCCATGTTTCCCATCGATTTTGGCGTACAGGCCGCTTATCACAAATTTACGCTTGGCGACTATTTGACTTCGGGTACGTTTTCTATGAATTTTCAGGCCTCCGGATCCTTGCCTCTTATTCCGTTTGATGTGTACGGTGGCGTAGGCTACGATGTCTCTTCCACCACGGTTAAAACCATGGAACTGGTGTCCGGTACCAACTTAGGCGATGTGACCATTGATGGTGATACCGGTCTGCGCCTGAATGCGGGGGTAAGTTTTACGCTCTTGTTCTTTAATGTGCATGCCGATTACAATATCGGAAAGTACAATTCGCTTTCCGGTGGGGTAATGATCGTTTTTTAGTTTGGGCGGGGGAAACTTTCCCCCGTTTTTTGTGTTAAACAAGGCCAATAATTGTATGGCAGATTAGTGAAGGAGCTTTTGGTATTTTATGACAAATATATTAGCCGTTATTTTTGTTTTCGGAATTCTGGTGATTATTCACGAATTTGGACATTTTATTACCGCCATTTTAATGGGTGTACGCGTCGAACGCTTTTCGATAGGTTTCCCTCCGAAGCTGTTTAGTAAAACGATTAAAGGAATCGAATTTGTCATCGCGGCTATTCCGCTGGGCGGATATGTGAAGATGGCCGGCTTTATCGACGAGAGCATGGACGATACCATTACCGGTGCTCCGGACGAATTTCAATCCAAACCCGTGTGGAAAAAGATTCTGATTATTTCCGGCGGGGTAATTATGAACTTCCTGTTGGCCGTGGTGGTGCTTACCGTTTTAAACTATTCGCAGGGTGAACGCATTATTCCCGAAACGACCGTCGGCTTTGTGGGGCAGAACGGCATTGCCGCCAGAGTGGGCTTTGAAGTAAACGACAAAATTTTAGCCGTTAACGGAAAGCCGGTTCACAATTGGAATGAAATCCAGGAATATTTTGTAGATAATCTGGGCAAAGACATTGTTTTTACCGTTGAACGGCAAGGACAAAAAATTGATCTCCTTTACAAAAAAGAATTTTTTAAACAGAAAAACGGCGAACGTCTGGATTTGATGCCCATGATTTCCGCGCGAGTCGGGGACGTTTCTCCGGGCATGCCTGCGGAGTCCATCGGATTGAAGACCGGAGATTTGATTTTGGAAGTGGCGGGTCAGCCGGTCAAAAATTGGCAGGAGATGACTCAGGTCATTCGCAAATATCCGGGACAAACGATCGATATCAAATGGAAACGTGGCGATTCTGTTTACACCGCGAAAATCACTCCCAGAGTGTTTGAAGAAAAAGACAAAGACGGCAAAATTATTAAAGTCGGCAAAATCGGCATTTCGTATTATTACGAACACCGTGATGTGGGGCTTGGCAAAGCCCTGATTCTGGGCTTTAACAACACGATTGATTTGATCTGGTTAAATGCCAAGGCAATTTACTGGATTTTTTCGGGGGAAAAATCGGCCAGAGAACTCATTGGCGGCCCGATCATGATTGCCAAAATGGCCGGTGACGCGGCCAAGGCCGGGTGGACTTACCTGTGGTATTTAATTGCAGCTCTGAGTTCTGTTTTGGCTTTTTTTAACATTCTGCCCATTCCCGGACTCGACGGGGGGCATCTGGTGTTTATTATCATCGAAGCAATTCGTGGCAAGCCATTGCCGGTTAAGGTAAAATTAAAGATTCAACAAATTGGCCTGGCCATTTTACTGACCCTGATCATTTTTATCTTTTACATCGATATCAGTCGTTTATTCTTTAAAAACTAACCGCATTTTCATGGGGATATTGGGGAGAGCCGTTGTGTGCTCTCCTTTTTTGGGCCTCTGGCAATTCAAAATTCAGGGAACGGAATGGAAGTTAGCGAACTATTCAAGGACATTCGGCAGTTTATTCACGACGGACTAAATCACCGTTACAATAAGCAAACTTCCACGCCTTTGTTTGTGCTCGAGCGCGATGCGCAATGCACGGAGGTTACGGCGCAAAGGGGCAAAATCGTTCTTATTTTTGCACGACCGGCTCCTTTTTTGAAAATTCGTTACAGGCTGCCCCAAACCCGAATATTTTACACGCATTATCAGAATTCGGATTGGGATGTTTCGGTTCTTGAATATTTTAAAAATACCATTTTCCTCGTGCAATCCCGAAGCGGCCGGGGAACGTTGCATCTGAAAAATTCGGCCAAATGCATCGGCACGGACGAAAAAGGAGTCCGGCTGCCGGAAGAAGTATCATTGTATTCTGCGGTTTGGTGGTTCCATCCCCGGAATGAACCGGGAAAGTATCACACTCCTTTACATTTTTTACAGACCATTCGTCAGCATGAATACCGGATTAATCCGGTAGCCCGGTTAGAAACCGATGATGCACAGTTTCTGCAACACATCGATAATTTGTTTTATCAGCTTCCGTATGTTAACGCCAGCGGCCAGCTAAGCCTGCGCGGGCTCCGGGATGAACGCTTTATTTGGGTGCATGAATTCTATGTGCAACTGGGCTATTTTGCCCGGTTGGAACACTTTTACCGGCAAGCTTTACGCAAAAACAATCTATCAAATACAGAAAGCTGGTTTTTACCTCACTTACTGAGACGCTTCCGCGCTTTTTCACAGGCATTAACCGGCAAATTGCCCCCTAAGGGAGAAGCTTGGCAGGCCGCAAAACCGGATGGGTACGATTTTTTGTTCCGTTACTGGAATAGCGACGAACATCAGGACACCGATTTGCCGGAAGCCATTCAGCGCTATTGGGAAGCAAACCATCATCCGGCCTTTCGGCTTCGCTGGGGAAGGGAAATCCGGGAAAATCCGGTTCGGGCAATGGCCTTTGTTCTCCTGGCGTTACGGCATTGTTTTTGGTGGGCTCCCCGGGCTGCGGAAATTGTTTCCGCCTATCTGGATGTGCAATTTCAGCCGGTTTTTAAAGCGCTCGTTTTACTGACGGAACGCTTTGCCCAGCAGGTGACAAACGGAGAATGGCGCTGGAGCGCTTTTGAAGACAAAACGGCCCGACAGCATCTTGCCACTCCGCATTTTAATGTTGGGCTGCACAGTTTCGGAAAGGAAGAATTTACGGAACTCGCGCATGCCGAGGCGGGGGTACATTTCCGCATCAACAGGCATGTGCAATTGCGGGTTGATTTTCTGGGTAAAACGCTGCGTTTCGCACCGCACGTTTTTCGTCCGCCCGTGGAAAAACCCGAGTGGTCGACCGCGCAGGTAGCCATTGGTGACTGGAACATTGAAGTACCTCTGGTCTGGGAACATTTCTATTTTGAGTGGAATGGCATCCGACTGAAATGGATTCGCAAAAAACGCCGTTTTCAAATTACGCTCAAAAATCCGTTTCCGGAAATACCGGTTAAAATTAACGGTGAACGCATTGCTTTGCGCGAAGATCGCTTTGCCAAAGCCTATTTGGCGATCCAGCGAAAAGACAGTCGGAACACTTTTCAAATGTTTTCTTTGCAGGGTGATACGCTTTTGAGTTTTAGCCATTTAACGCGTCAATTCTGTGTGCGGGGCGTTGCTCTAAGCTTTTTCGGCATTCTGAAAGAGCATTGCAATGTCTATTTAAATGAAAGCCGCAAAAACAAAATGGTGCCGACCAATTTGGCAAAACCGGTTCCCATCGAGCCCGGAAAGCTTCCCTTTGTGCTTACTTGCCGGGTACGCCATTGCGATGCGGTAACTTTTAAGCCCAAAACACAGGATGCAATCTGGGAGCGTTTTTTGCAAACGCCGGCCGAATTATTGTTGGAAAAAACGAAAATTTGGGTTTTATCGCCGGAGGAGGAAGAAAGGGCAGCCGTTGAAGTTTTTTTTCAACGCCATTTCGGTTTTTGCCCCGAAATGGAAGTTCTCAAATCAAAGGAAGATTTTCAGCCCCAAAACGAAACTTTTCATTTTTTTGTAAGTAAAAATCCTGCTTTAAATGATGAATTTCTGGAAAAAGTAGGCGAGATTAAATTATTTAGAAGATTAAAATCTCCAAAAATAAAATACTTTTTTGTAACGACGGAATTTTTAACGCAAAAAACGGATAATCCTTTTTTTATTCGAAATAACGTAAAAAATTGATTTGATTTTAAAATGTTGCTTTAATAAATTTGGCATTCGGTTAATGAAGAAGGGGCCCATAGCTCAGTTGGTTAGAGCGGCCGACTCATAATCGGCTGGTCCGGGGTTCGAGTCCCTGTGGGCCCACAAATAAAAGAAAGTTTAGGATATTTCATGAAAGGAATCGCTCCTAAATCACAGCAAAAAGTTCCAGGTTCTGGAAAATTAACATAAAGTCCAATAAGTGCATTCATCAAAATAAGATGAATGCACTTTTTTTATATAAAAAGGAGGTCATACATTGCAGAAAACATTATACGCGCTCATTGAATTGCAGGAAATAGACAATCGTCTGGATGAATTAAAAGCGGAACGTGGGGATTTGCCTGTTATCGTTGAAGAGTTAGAAGGCAAGCTAAACGAAAAGAAAAATTTGCTTACGGAGAAGAATGAGAATTTAAAGGCGGAAAGATTGCGCCAAAAAGAGCTCGAATTAACCATCGAAGAATCCAAGAAAAAATTGGACGAATTCGAGGAAAAACTGTATCAGGTAAAGACCAATCGCGAATACGATGCGATTATGGCCGAAACCGATTCGGCAAAAGAAAAGTTAAAGGTAAGTGAAGAAGAATTAAAAGAAAAACACACCAATATTGAAAATCTTTTGCAAGAAATTCAGCAATTGGAAGAAGAAATCGAGAAGATTTCCAGCGAGTTGGAAGAGAACCGCATTGAACTGGACAAAAAATTGAATCAGACCGCAGAAGAAGAAAAATTGCTCACTCAGGAGCGAGAAATCATAATCGAAAAAATGGATCCTGAGCTCATCAAAACATACGAATTGGTCCGCGAAGCTCGTGGCGGACAAGCCATTGCAAAAATCGAAAATGGGGTATGTGGCGGTTGTTACTCCTATATTCCTCCGCAAAAGGTGGTTGAAGTGAAAAAGATGAATAAGATTTACACCTGTGAATTTTGCGGAAGAATATTGGTTTATTACGAGTAAAATTAAATAAAAGGATAAATAGATCCGGATGAATCGGGTAGCCACCCAATAATAATTTGGGAGGAAAGTCCGAACAGCATGGGGCAGGGTTCCCTGAGAAATCAGGGGCGGTGCATTAAAACGCACCGACGGAGAGTGTCACAGAAAACATACCGTCCCGCCAATGGCGGGATAAGGGTGAAAAGGCGGGGTAAGAGCCCACCACTCCGTTCCGTAAGGGAAATACCGCAAGGTATCAAACGTCGGAGGTAGGAAAAACCCAATCTGATGCAAGGCCAAATAAAGAAGGATTCCGCATTTTGCGGAAGCGTACTGCCCGGTACGCGTCCCGTTTGGGACACACTTCAGGGTAGGTCGCTTAAGTTGCCCGGCAACGGACAACTAAGATAAATGACTACCGTCCCTTGTAGGATACAGAATTCGGCTTATAGATTCATCCGGATCTATTATAAAATCGCCATGTTGTACCAATGGGTTTTACCACCAGACATCCAATTCGATAAGATCAAACCGCTGGTTAACCGCTTTAACTTACCGCCAATTATTGCCAAAATCCTGTACAATCGCCAAATCGATACCGAAGAGAAGGCGGAGCGCTTTTTTAATTTGACACTCGACAATTTGCACGATCCTTTTTTAATGCCGGGAATGGACATTGCCATCGAGCGCATTATCAAGGCTCTGCGTGAAGGCGAAACCATTTTGATTTACGGTGATTACGACGTAGACGGGGTGACCAGTGTCTCCATTCTGTACGACGGACTTTTTTATTTGGGGGGTAAGGTTTCTTTCTTCATTCCCAGCCGGTTCAGAGAAGGCTACGGAGTGTCCAAAGAAGGCATTGAAGTAGCCAAACAAAAAGGCGCTTCTCTGATTATTACGGTGGATTGCGGAATTACGGCGATCGAAGAAGTGGATTATGCCAATGAACTGGGCATGGATGTGATTGTTTGTGATCATCACGAGCCGAGTGAAACCATTCCCCGGGCGGTTGCGGTTTTGAATCCCAAGTTACCGAAAAGTACCTATCCCTTTAAAGAGCTGGCCGGATGCGGCGTTGCCTACAAGGTTTTGCAGGCATTGGCCATGCGCTTGGGGATCGATCCTTCCTTTCCCGAGCAGTATCTGGATTTGGTGGCTATTGGCACGGCTGCCGATATTGTGCAGCTTTTGGATGAAAATCGGATTTTCATGTACAATGGTCTGAAGATGATTAACGACAAGCCGCGTCCGGGATTAATGGCACTGCTGGAAAGTAGCGGTTTGCTGGGGCGCGAGTTAACCGTAAATGCCATTGTCTTTGTCCTTGCCCCGCGCCTGAATGCCGTGGGCCGGATGTCCAATGCCAAAAAAGCGGTTTTTCTGCTTACGACGCGTAGTTTTCAGCAGGGCAGAAATATCGCACGGATTCTGGAGCACGAAAACCGTACGCGCAAGGATATTGATGAGATTACCTACGAAGAAGCTCTGGAGCTGATTGAAAATCAGGTAGATTTGGAATCCAAACGCATCCTGGTTCTGGCCAAAGAAAACTGGCACACCGGGGTCATTGGAATTGTGGCCTCGCGCCTGATGGAAAAGTTTAACCGGCCGACCATTCTCATTTCCATTCAGGATGGCATCGGAAAAGGCTCGGCACGTTCGACGGGCAATTTCGATATTTACGAAGGATTCAAAAAGTTAAAAGATTTGTTCATTAATTTCGGCGGACATAAATTTGCAGCGGGGTTAACCATTCGGGCCGAAAACATTGAGTTGTTGGATCGGCGCATCAATGAAATCTCGGAATTCGAATTAAAAATTAATGAAATGGTGCCCCGGCTTAAAATTGACGCGGAATTAACCTTTGATCAGCTGGACGCCCATTTTTTCACTTCTTTGAAATCGTTGGCTCCGTTTGGGCCGGGGAACATGCGCCCGGTTTTTGTTTCGTACGATGTAAAGCCGTTCGGGTACGTGCGGGTTGTGGGAAGAAATCATCTGAAGGCTAAATTCAAGCAACGCGGGGTAGTGCTGGATGCGATCGGGTACAATCTGGGGCAGTTTGTTCAGGATATTCATCAGCCGCATACCGCGTTAAATTGTGCGTATGTTTTGGAAGAAAACAGATGGAACGGAAAAACAACCATCCAAATGCGCATTAAAGATATTGAGGTAATACGCAATGGATCATGAAGCGTTTAATCAAATAATCAGCGAACTTAAGGCCATTCGCGAAGAGAAACGAATTTCTTTGCAGACGATCTCGGAAAAAACACGAATTCGTCTGCAATATCTGGAATGGCTGGAAAGCGGGGAGCTGGACAGGCTACCGCAAGTTTATGATCGTTTTATTTTTAAAAGCTATCTTCAGGAATTAGGAATCGAAAACTGGGAAAGTTATTTGCAGCAGTTTGATGCGCTGCGTCGGCCTCCCGCCAAAACGACAACGGTTTTTCACAAAAAAGCGACGGGCGAGAAGAAAGAATTCATTTCCAAAGCACAACTGTTAAAAATTGTGTATGGCGGCATCCCTCTACTTATTATTATTTTTCTCGTGTGGTTGCTGATGCGTAACAATTCGGCAAAAATTTCGGAAAAAGAAATGCCGGTCAAAGAACTGACCGCTCAGGAAATCGTGAAAGAAGTTCAGGCTAAAAAAAAGCAAGAAGTTAAAACTTCCCCGAGGGCAGCGGATTCTCTGGAAATTTTGCTCAAAGCTCATGACAAAAGTTGGGTACGTTACATTAAGGACCATGCCGATACCTCGGATTTTATTTTGAAAGGAAATAATGCCGTAAAAATTGTGGCCGATTCGGTTGTGGAATTTACCATCGGAGCGCCATTTGCCATTACATTGCAAATGGATTCGCTGGTGTATGCGCCTTTGGCAAAACAGGGAGAGGTTATTTCTTACATGAAAGTAACCAGACAGGGTATTGTTAAAAAAAGGGTGGTCAGGCCCGGAAGGAATAGTACAAATTCAACAAAAAGGAGTAGCCAGGGTGACAGCACACAAACAAGGTAGCCTGCTCCTACTCATTTTGGCATTGTTTTTTTCGTGCAGCTCGAACCGTTTAACGTCGAAAAAAGTAATGCGTGACGGGCGGGAGATGCTTTACGGTAAAGTAAGCCGGGAACAGTTGTATTTCGATTATCCTTCCTGGAAAGATGTTGAAAAAAATTACATGCCTCAAACGCGTTTTCTGGAAAAGTTAAAAACCGTGCACACTCCTGCCACGGTGAAAATCTTCTTTGCTACCTGGTGTCCTGACAGCAAGCGCGAGGTGCCTCGGTTTTTTAAAATTGTTGAGCAGGCAGGATTAAAAAAATATTTGAAAATTGAGATGTGGGCCGTGGATCGCAAGAAAAATTCTCCGAATGATCTGGCCAAAAAATATCACGTGGAATATGTGCCTACCTTTGTTTTTGAACGCAATGGGCAAGAAATTGGCCGAATTGTGGAAAGTCCTGCCTCGGCCTACCTGGAAGAAGACATCTGGAATATTTTGAACGGACAAAAGCAATGAAGCGTTACTTGCTTGTTTTTTTACTGGCCCTTTGGCTTTTGCAGGGAGAGAGTATTCTTCGGGCGCAACATTTTAGCCCGGTTATTGCCACGCGGGGCATGGTGGTAAGTGCCGACTCCCTTGCCAGTGCCGTTGGGAAATCCATTTTGCAAAAAGGCGGCAATGCGGTGGATGCGGCTGTGGCCGTGGCCTTTACCTTGGCCGTTACTTACCCCAATGCGGGCAATATTGGCGGCGGCGGCTTTATGCTCATCCGTACTCCGCAAAATAAAATTTTTGCTCTGGATTACAGGGAAGTGGCGCCTCTGGCGGCATCCCGGGATATGTACTTAGATGCCGAAGGGCGTGTCATTGAAAATGCAAGCCTGCTTGGTTTTAAGGCAAGCGGTGTTCCGGGGACCGTCATGGGCCTTTGGACCGTTCACCACAAATTTGGCAAGCTAAAATGGCGCCAATTGCTGGAGCCGGCCATAAACTATGCACAAAACGGCTTTCGCCTGAATCGCCATCAGGCCTGGTTACTGGCACACAGAAAAGACAAATTAAGTTATTGCGCGGCTACTAGAAAAATTTTTTTCAAAGACGATAGCAGCGCCTATGCCCCGGGGGAAATATTGCGTCAGACCGACCTGGCCAAGACGCTCCAGAGGATAGCTCTTTACGGCTACAAAGAATTTTATTTCGGCCAAACGGCGCGGCTTATCGCAAAGCAAATGAAAGAGCACGGCGGATTAATCACTTTAGAAGACCTGCACAAATACAAAGTGAAATGGCGCAAACCCGTCCGCATCGATTATCGTGGATTCTCGATTTATTCCATGCCTTTGCCCAGTTCCGGAGGCGTGTTATTGGCCGAAATATTGCATGTTTTGCACCCCTTCTCTTTGAAAGAATTGGGACACAACAGTGCGCAATACATCCATTTGCTTACGGAGGCCGAACGCTTTGCTTACCGTGATCGCGCCTTGTACCTTGGCGATCCGGATTTTGTGCAGGCGCCACTGGAACGGCTTTTGTCTGCGGAATATGCGGATTCGCTGCGATGCCGGCTTTCCTTGTTAAAAGCAGGGAAGTCGGATTCGGGTATTCTTCTGAAAGAAACAAAAGAAACGACCCATTTTTCCGTTGCCGATGCCCAGGGCTGGGCCGTTTCCAATACCTTTACGTTAAACGGAAATTACGGATCCGGGATTGTCATCGAAGGTACGGGGATATTAATGAACAATGAGATGGACGACTTCAGCATCAAACCGGGTGCGCCCAATCAATTCGGCCTGGTGGGCAACGAAGCCAACGCCATTGCCCCGGAAAAACGTATGCTAAGTTCAATGACGCCCACCATTGTGTTGCACAACGATTCTTTGTACATGGTTTTGGGAGCACCCGGCGGATCGACCATTATTACCTCGGTTTTGCAGGTGCTGTTAAATGTCATCGACTTTGGAATGAACATCCGCCGGGCGGTAGAAGCACCGCGTTTTCATCATCAATGGTTGCCCGATGTTATTGAAATGGAACAATTCGGCTTTTCAAACGATACAAAAGACAATCTCAGAAATATGGGATATCGTTTGCGTAGTGTGGAAAGCCTCGGGTTTGTGCAGGCGATTCGCATCGCAAAGGGAAGCTTGTACGGCTGGGCGGATCCACGCAGTCCGGGAAAAGCGATAGGATTTTAGGAAGGAGTGGAACAGAATGGCAAAACATCACACGCCAAAGGCAAAGCATAATAAGGTTAAAAAGCATGATTCGGAAAAAGAAAAAATAGATAAGACCGAAAACGAAACGGAATTTCCCGAAGAAGTCGAGAAGAAATTTAAATTGTTGCTACGTGTTTTAAGCTGGGTGGTCGGCACGGCATTTGTTTTAATCGTTCTTTTGCCCGAATTTAATTCACCTTTGCTGGACAAAATTACGCGGGTCATTTATCTGATAGGGATTTCTTGTCTGTTGCTTTTTGTAATCATCGAATTTTTTGCCGACTCCGCAAAAAATCTTTTACGCAGGATTTTACATGTCTGAAGTAAAACCACATATTTTGATCATCGATGACGATCCCGATATTTTGGAAACATTAGAGACGCTTCTCAAGGCGGAAGGGCTGCAGGTAACCACCTGTTTAAGCGGTGAAAAGGCCAAAGAAGAGCTGCGTAAAAATTGTTTTTCCTGCATTCTGGTCGACATCTTTTTGCCTGATTACAACGGGCTTGATTTTATCCGCGAACTGCAGGAACAGGGTGTGCCCACCCCGGTGGTGGTCATCACCGGGAATTCCGAGATTGAAATGGCGCAAAAGGCCATTAAGGTGGGGGTGTTCGATTACCTGATTAAGCCTATTAAAAACAGACAGTTGATTCAGGTAGTGCGCAACGCGGTTACCCGGCATTTGCTGGAAGAAGAACGGCGTGCTCTGGAAGCGCAGAAGCGGATGTACCAGATTCAACTGGAAAAATTGGTTGAGCAGAAAGTGGCGGAGTTGGAAGAATCGGAGCACCGCTACAAAAGTCTGGTTGAGCAGTCGTTAATTGGGGTTGTGGTCATTCAGGACGGAGTGTTTCGCTATTTGAACAGCAAGGCCTCGCAAATTTTGGGCGTGGAAGCCCCCGCAGTGATCGGACAAAAAGGGCTTACCGATTTTGTCGTGAAAAACGAGACAAATTTGCACAAGCAATTGAACGATTGCCAGAATGGATTGATCTCCCATTTCCAGCGTTCCATTACCATTCGCACCCCCGAGGGAAAGGAGAAAATTCTCCAGTTGTGGATCAGTCGCATTCAATACCAAAAGCATTTTGCATTAGAAGGCCTTCTTGTTGACATTACCGAGCAAACCCGGTCCAAAAAGCGGGAACGCGAACTGGAATTGCAGTTGATGAATGCGCACAAGATGGCTGCAATTGGCAGTTTGGCCGCCGGAATTGCGCACAATTTGAACAACCCGATTGCCATTATTCAGGCCAATGCGGAATTAATGAAAATCAAACATCCCGAAAGTAAGGAAATTCAACGCATTATCGAGCAGACAAGGCGCATGATTGAATTGATTAATACCATCGTACAAAAGGGGCGAAGGGAACAGCTCCAGATCATGGAATCGATCGATCTGAATCAGCTCATTCGCAATGAATTGGAATTCCTGAATGCCAATCTTTTCTTTAAGCATCAGGTCCAGAAGGAATACCATCTGAAAGAAGGGTTGCCGAAAATAAGAGCTCGTTATTCCGATTTTTCCCAAAGCTTTAACAATTTGGTGGACAATGCCATCGACGCCATGCGAAATTCCCCGGAAAAGCGTTTAACCATTACCACGGACTTTGACGAACACGAAATAACCGTGCGTATCGAAGACACCGGCGAAGGCATTGCCCCCGAACATTTGTCCCACATTTTCGAACCGTTCTTTACGACCAAAAAGCCCCCGACCGAGCAGAAGCAAAATCCCAATGAGCCTACGGGATCCGGTCTGGGCCTGCCGATGGTCAAGATGTTGCTGGAACCCTACCAGGTTAAAATCGACGTAACCTCCCGACAAGGGCAGGGCACAACCGTTATTTTGCACATTCCCTTAAACGCGTGATATTTTATTGAGAGCTTTCCTCAATCTGCAAAGCCAGCGGATGAAAATTCAAAAAGCAGACAACGAAAAGTTTCGCAGGTATTAAGTTGAAGCCAGTGGAATAATTTCTTAACTTTAGTGTTTTCAATACAGGTAAGTACGGAAATGCCAGAGAAATAACCGATTAGTTATGCTAAAGAATGGTTTAATTGAAACGGAAAAACTGCCCGAAATTTTGAGCCGGGAGATTGAACGATGGCAACCTACGGGCAGGGCACTCACGCGACTGGAGTACGAAATTCCCGCGATTGATCCTTTGCACTGGCTGGCACACCAGCAACAGGAGCAAAAACTGTACTGGAGCAATCGTGAACGTACCGTAGAAATAGCCGGAATCGGGAGCGTTGTCGCGATTCGTGGCTGGCGTGCGGACGAGTTGCAGGAACAATGGACCGAGATGGCCCGTTTCCTGGCCCGGGACAACCGCCTGAAGTTCTTTGGCGGGATGCGTTTTTCCCAACACCAGAATGGTGACCGGACCTGGCACGCCTTTCCCTTTTTTCATTTTTATTTGCCCGCCTTCGAAGTAATTCGCAAGGAACAACAAACTTTATTTGTTTGTAATTTGTACCAGCCGCCGGAAACGGCGCTTTCGGAGTTGCGCGCGCGGTATTTACAAATGCTGCGACAGCTTTTTGCCGGTAACGGCAAAGCCGATGCGCCGATTCGTTTTTTGCGTCGTGTGGACAATCCGGGACAAGAAGAATGGGAGCAAAACATTCGACGGGCTTTGCACTTTTTGGATGGCCGGCCTCTGGAAAAAGTGGTTCTGGCTCGCAAAAGCGAGCTTTATTTTAATCGTGCGCTTAAACCGGAACGGCTGTTGCAGGAATTCCGGGCCAGCAATCCCAATTCGTTCCTTTTTTTGTTCCAGCCGGAAAAAGAAGATGCTTTTTTAGGCAGCACGCCGGAGCGCCTTTTTCGGCGTACCGGGCGCCATCTGGAAACGGAGGCGGTGGCCGGCACGCGGCGTCGCGGGCAAACTCTCGAAGAGGATCGGCAGTTAAAAGAAGACCTTTTGCAGTGTGAAAAAGATTTGCGCGAGCACGCTTATGTGGTCGATACCATTGAACGGGTGTTAAGCCCGTTGAGCCGGATTCTGGAAAAAGACGAGAAGGTGGGCATTCTGGAAAATGCCCGCGTGCAGCATTTGATTTTACGTTTCAGGGCGGGATTAAAGAGCCGGATTAGTGACCTGGATGTGCTGCGGGTTTTGCATCCTACCCCGGCGGTTGGTGGAGTGCCCAAAAAAGAAGCCATCGAGAAGATTCATCAATTGGAACACTTCGATCGTGGCTGGTACGCCGGGCCGGTAGGCTGGGTTAGCCAGCAGCAGGCAGAATTTGCCGTGGGCATTCGTTCGGCGTTGCTGCAGGGCCACAAAGCGAGTCTCTTTGCCGGAGCCGGCATTGTGCAGGGCTCGGACCCGCAGGCCGAATGGCGGGAAATCGAAAACAAAATTGCTAACTTCATCAAAATTTTGCACATCGCATGACTATTCCCACAGAAAATATGAACATGCTCTGGAGCGGCCTGATTGTGGATGAGCTTATCCGGCAGGGCATCGATTACTTTTGCCTTTCGCCGGGATCACGCTCCACCCCTTTAACCACAGCCGTGGCTCGCCACAAAATGGCCCGTAAAATCGTTATTTACGATGAACGCTCGGCCGCCTTTCACGCATTGGGTTTTGCCCGGGCAACCGGAAAGCCGGCCGTGCTTGTGTGTACATCGGGTACGGCTGCGGCCAACTATTTGCCGGCGATTATTGAAGCCCGTCAGGAGAATGTGCCGCTCATCGTTTTAAGCGCCGACCGGCCTCCGGAACTTCGCGACAGTGGCGCCAACCAGACCATCGATCAAATTAAGCTGTTCGGCTCGTACGTGCGTTGGTTCTTCGATTTGCCCACGCCCACGACTGCTTTGCCGCCTTCTTTTGTGCTTGGGCGGGTTGATCGACTGGTGCACAAAGCCTTTGGTCCACCTGCCGGACCGGTGCATTTAAATGTAATGCTGCGTGAGCCGTTGGCTCCGGAAGTTCAACCGTTTCCTCAAAAATACACGGACCGTCTGGCCTGGCGAGAGAATTCGCGTGCGCCGCAAACCCGCCTGGCTTCGGTCGAACACTTGCCCACTGAATCGACGCTGAAAGAAGTAAGGGAAATTGTGCAAAGCACCGCACGCGGTCTGGTTATTGTGGGCGGCTTGCCTTCTACGGTCGATCGGACGGCTATTGTGCGCTGCCTGAATCGGCTGGGCTGGGTTACTCTGGCCGATGTGACTTCCGGTTTGCGCCTGGGCTATGACTGGCAAGGCTTTGTGCCGCACCTTGATTTGCTTTTGACCGATGGCTCCCTTCGCTTTGACACGGTTCTGCATCTGGGAGAGCGTTACGTTTCCAAACGTTTGATGCTGCATTTGCAAAAGCATCCGCCCAAAACATATTTGCGTGTTTCTGTTTCGGATCATTGGATCGATCCGGCGCAGACGATGACCCATTTGGTACAGGCCTCCCCCGAGGCTTTTTGCCGTTTGTTAGCGGATGCGCTTTCTCCCAAAGCTGGCAGCCATTTTGTGCGGGATTTGCGTCAACGATCGGACGAAGTGGAACGCCTGTTGGCGCTGCGTTTCGATGCTTCGGAGATTAATCAGATCGCACTTGCCCGCATGATTGCCAGCGAAATTCCCGCGGGGCATGGCCTGTTTTTGGCCAACAGTCTGTCCGTGCGCGAGGTGGATATGTTTGCCCAGCGTTTGCACGGGCCGGTGATGATGACGGCCAATCGCGGGGCCAGCGGCATTGACGGCAATATTTCTACGGCGGCGGGGCTGGTTGCCGGGCTGGAGCAGCCGGTTACTTTACTCATTGGCGATTTGGCCTTTTTGCACGATTTAAATGCGTTAAGTCTTTTACGCCATTTAAAGCGACCGTTGGTTATCGTGCTGGTCAATAACGGCGGCGGTGGCATCTTTCATTGGCTGCCCATTGCGCGCTTTGAAGATGTGTTCGAGACCTATTTTGCCACGCCGCATGCGTTTACCTTTGAAGCCAGCGCACGGCAGTTCCAGCTGAACTATTGGCAGCCCGATTCTTTGCAAAGTTTGCGCCGGGCGTATCGGGAAGCTCTGAAGAAGGAAGGCTCGTCGTTAATTGAGGTTCGCACCGATCGGCGGAAAAATGCCACGCTGTACCGGCAATTATTAGAGGCGATTGCTGCGCAAAACGGGGAGAAAGCATGACTCTGCACTTCCGGTTAGAAGAGCACGGGGCAGCGCAAACGGTATTATTCCTGCACGGTTTCATGGGACAAGCGGAAGACTGGCAAAGCGTGCAAGCGCATCTGAGCGGAACGTTTAATCTTTTGGCGGTCGATCTGCCCGGGCATGGGAAATCCCTTATTCCTCCTGAAACGGAAAACGAATTGAATGCCAAACTTTTTTTTGATCTTCTGAATCGCTTGCTGGAACGATTGGCTATTCGCCAACTAAGCGTGGTCGGCTATTCGCTGGGCGGACGCCTGGCCCTGCAGTGGGCTGTGAAATATCCGCAAAAGGTGG
Source organism: uncultured Caldithrix sp. (assembly GCA_964468415.1). Classification (GTDB taxonomy): domain Bacteria; phylum Calditrichota; class Calditrichia; order Calditrichales; family Calditrichaceae; genus Caldithrix. Next base: position 1,849 of record CAYXUS010000009.1, on the reverse strand, counting down.
AGCGTCTCGTTCTGGAATCGGTGCATCCGGGGCTGGAGCGGGAAGAAGCACGGCAGGAACGCATGCAGTCCGATGCGGCACTAAGCGCGCGTTTGGCCCGGGAAGGGTTCGATTTGCCTTCCTTTTTGCAAGAGTGGTACGCCATGCCTCTGTTCGGGAAATTACGGGAACATGCAAAATTTCCGGAGCTATTGCAACGGCGTTTGCAGGGCGATCCCCGGCAGTGGGCGTTGGCCTTGCGTGCGTTCTCTTTAGGCCGGCAGCCCGCATTGTGGAATCGGTTGTCCGATTTACCGCCAACCCTGGTGATTTGCGGCGCGTCGGATGAAAAATATCGGAAGATTGGTGGGCAAATGCAAAAGCACCATCCCGAACTTAAACTCGAAATTGCAGCGCATTGCGGACACACCGTTCATTTCGAGGCGCCCCGCTGGTTCGCAGAGAAAATCAAACATTTTTTGTTGCCCAAAGAAGCCGAATAAAACATTTAATAGAGGAGGACCTATGAGCGTCGTCAATTGGCAAAAAGCCGGTGAATTTACCGACATTAAATACGAAAAGGCCGAAGGCATCGCTAAAATTACCATTAATCGTCCCGAAGTGCGTAACGCTTTTCGTCCTTTGACAGTGAAGGAAATGAGCATGGCATTGGAAGATGCCCGCAACGATGAAGAGATTGGGGTGATTATTTTGACCGGAGAAGGCGACAAAGCCTTTTGTTCCGGCGGCGATCAAAAAATTCGCGGTGACGCAGGATACGTGGACGAGCAAGGGGTGCATCGTTTGAATGTGCTGGATTTCCAGCGCCAAATTCGTACCTGCCCCAAACCAGTCATTGCCATGGTAGCGGGTTATGCCATTGGGGGCGGGCACGTGCTGCACGTGGTTTGCGATTTGACCATTGCCGCCGATAATGCTATTTTCGGACAGACCGGCCCCAAAGTGGGCTCTTTCGACGGTGGCTACGGAGCCAGTTACCTGGCACGCATTGTGGGCCAAAAGAAAGCGCGGGAAATCTGGTACCTTTGTCGCCAGTACAATGCGCAGGAAGCTTTGGAAATGGGGCTGGTAAATACGGTGGTGCCTCTGGAAAAGCTTGAGGAAGAAACAGTAAAATGGGCCAAAGAGATTCTGCAACATTCGCCGTTGGCCATTCGTTTGCTAAAATCGGCCTTTAATGCCGATGTGGACGGGCAAACCGGATTGCAGGAATTGGCCGGTAACGCTACGCTACTGTATTACATGACCGAAGAGGCACAAGAAGGTCGTGACGCCTTTGTGCAAAAACGCAAACCCGATTTTTCCAAATTTCCCAGACGACCTTAGGCGGGGCAGCCAGCCAATTTGTAATCGGGGAAATACCCCGCACAATTCAGCCGGTCAGGCAAGAAGTGGAATTGTTAACTGCTTTTCCTATAGTGCTTATTTAGCCAAATTGGAATTGCAATGAATTCTCAATAACTTGATAAAGTGTATATATATTTAAGAATAGTCTAAATACGAAGTAATGAAAAGTGTAATTTTTTCTGTATACCCTAATGAATCGATTATAATTTAGTATCTGGCTCACGATCTATAGTCAGGTGGTAGAATTGTCATATTTAGTCTACTAAAAATTGATACATTTGTGTTTTTAAGTGGAAATTTAATTATGAGTTCTAAAAAATTGTTGTTGTATGTTTTAATAGTTTCAATTTATTACATGTCAGCTTGTTCACATACAAAACCCTTGTCTACTTCAGGTACAGATAATAACTATGTTATACGCTTTGGATAAAATAGTTTGGTCAAGATTAGTATTCTCATTATTTTACGATAAAAGAAAAATATAAACAATTGTTCATATACC
>CAYXUS010000008.1:0-2261 GCA_964468415.1 uncultured Caldithrix sp. | reverse complement strand
CAGACTTTTTTCCAACGCTTCGATGTTCAGCTCGCCGATCAGCCGCACGGCACCGGGAATGTTGTAAAACGAACCGCCGGGCTGCGACTGATCCAAAAACCACAGGCGTTGCTGGGCAAAAGAAAGAGGCAGGCGTCCGCTGCGTTCGACCTTTTTAATGGGCGGAGCCTGAATGCCCGCAGCCTGACCGCTCAGTTCCTTGATGCGTTGCGCCAGTTGGCGAACAGTCGGCGCGGCAAAAACATCTTTGAGCGGCAATTCCACATCAAAGGCATCGCGCACGCGGGAGACCAACTGCGTGGCCAGCAGAGAATGGCCGCCCAAATCGAAAAAGTTGTGTTCGATGCCAATGTGCTCGCTTTGCAAAATGTCTTCCCAGATGCTAACCAGCAATTCTTCTTCCGGCGTACGGGGTGCCACGTATTTTTCCGTGACCATGTCTTTTTGATCGGGATCGGGCAATGCTTTGCGGTTCACTTTGCCGTTGGGCGTCAACGGAAATTTTTCCATTTGCACAAAGGCGGAAGGCACCATGTAATCCGGCAGCCGTCCTTTGAGAAAATCGCGCAGTTCCTGCGGATCGATTTCCCGCCCCTCATTGGGAAGGAGGTAGGCCACCAATGCTTTTTCACCGGCTTTTTGGCCGCGGGCAACAACCACGGCATCTTTAACCGCGGGATGCTGCAGAATTTGCGCTTCGATTTCGCCCAGCTCGATGCGGAAGCCACGGATTTTTACCTGAAAATCCACGCGACCGATGAACTCGATTTGACCGTCCGGCAGCCAGCGCGCCAGATCGCCGGTTTTGTACATGCGGGCTCCGGGCTCATCGGAAAAAGGATCGGCAATGAATTTTTCCGCCGTCAAATCGGGCCGATTCAAATAGCCGCGGGAAACTCCGACGCCACCGATGTGAATTTCGCCGGGTACCCCCATAGGTACAAAATGCAAATCTTCGTCTAAAATGTAAATACGGGTGTTGGCGTTGGGCCGTCCGATGGGCACGGTGGTTGTGTTTGCGCGATGCCGGGCATCCACTTCGCCCCAGATGGCGCCGATGGTGCCCTCGGTGGGACCGTAGCCGTTGACAAAACGCACCCTGTCCGCAAAGCGGTTGGCCAGCTCCCAGGTGCAGGCATCGCCTACGGAAATGACGGTTTCCAGCTTTAGCCGATCTTCGGGCAAGAGTGTCAAAAGCGAGGGCGGAATGGTGGCCGTGGTGACCCTTTTCTTTTCGATAAAATCGATTAGTTTTTCCGTGGAAAGCAGGGTCTCTTTGTCGATCATTTGCACCCGGGCTCCGGAAAGCAAAGCGGAGAAGATTTCGCTGGTGGCGGCATCAAAACCGAACGAAGCCAGTTGCAGCATGGATTTGTCGGGCGCCAGACCGAAGTCGTCGATCATGTTGCGGAAGAAGTTAACCGCGCCGCGCTGGCGCAACAAAACGCCCTTGGGCTTGCCCGTGGAGCCGGAAGTGTAAATGATGAACGCCACGTTTTCGGGATCGACGGAAACCGCCGGATCATCGCTCGATTCTTTGGCAATGGCCTGTTCATCCCGCGGCAAGGCGATGATCTCCAAATCGTGTGCGGCAAAGCGCTCCGTCATCTCGTCGGCGGTAATCAAAAGGCGAATGCCGGAATCCTGCACCATGTAGTGAATGCGCTCTTCCGGATATTCGGGATCGATGGGCAAATAGGCGCCACCCGCCTTAAGTACGGCCAAAGCAGCCACAACCGTTTCCAGAGAACGGGGCAGAGAAATACCCACAAAGGTCTCCGGTCGTACGCCTTTTTTGCGCAGGTAATGTGCCAATTGGTTGGCCCTGTGATTGAGTTCCTGATAGGTGAGCTTGCGCTCGTTGTAATCCACGGCGATATTTTGCGGTGTGCGCGCGGCCTGTTCTTCAAACAATTGCGCAATACTTTTGTCGCCCGGAAAGGGCTTTTGCGCACCGTTCCAATCGCGCAGAAAAAGCGTCTTTTCTTTTTCGCTAATGATTTCAAGCGAGCTCAGAGTGCGTTGCGGCTCAAAGACCAACTGCGTGAGGGTTCGTTCGATGTGTTCGTGCAAACGTTCGATGGTTGCAGCGTCAAAACGGTTGGCGTCGTAGGCGATGTCCAGCGTAAGCGTGCTGCCCGGCGCCGTGACGATGGTTAATGGGTAGTTGGTCTTTTCCACCGAGCGCACGTCTTCGATGTGCAACGTGCCCGAGGTTTGGGCCAGCGTTTCGCTGACCGGGTAGTTTTCGAACACCAGCA
>CAYXUS010000007.1:0-24117 GCA_964468415.1 uncultured Caldithrix sp. | reverse complement strand
AATACCACGGCATTGGCACCAATACGCGTATATCGCCCAATAACCAGCGGCTCACCATTTTTTTTACCCATAATCACAGCGCCGGTACCTACGAACACGTCTTCTTCCAAAATGACGGGTGCGGGTTTAACCGGCTGGTAGTGGTGCGGTTTATCGGGATCCATCCCATGATGCATACCTAAAATACGCACATACTGGCTTAATCCCACATGCTTGTGCATCTCTACAGGGCCCAGAATAATACAACCAATTCCTGTGTGCACTTCATCATGGATGATGACATCCCCCATACCATTGTTGATGACCACCCCTTTTTCGATACGGGAATTTTTGCCAAGTTTAAATTTGTGAAACGGCACCAAATCCAAACGTGACCCCCAGTTAATGGTTCGTCTGAAATATCGCGGGAAAATCGTAACCAACCAGATGTACCAACGCACACGGGCGGAAAATGGTTTGCGGCGAAATATTAACTTTAAAATGATCTTTTTTAAGGTTGCATTGTTCTTTATTTTTTCCTTAAAACCCATTTTACTTTCCCCCTTCTTTTAACGCTCTGGCCAAAATTTGAGCAAAGGCCTTCCCCCGACTTTCCCATGTATTCTGCCGTGCAATCTCCAAACGTTTTTCCAGCAATTCTTCCGAATTTTCGTTTAATGCCTGCACAATTCCCTGCTCAAAGGATTGTACATTATCGGCCAAATAGATAATATCCTTTAAAGGTTCAAGAACATCGGGATTAAAATTCAGGGCGACTACCGGTTTACCTGCCCCCAGATATTCGTACAATTTCAGAGGGAAAATTGTCCGGCTAACCTCGTCAATCTTAAAAGGAATTAAAGCCACATCAAAGGCTTTCAGATAGGCCGGTACCTGGGCATAAGGCACGGCACCGGTGAAAACGACATGGTCAAAATCATGAATTTCAGACGGTACATATTGCGCATCGGCTGGCCCGGCTAAAACAAATGTCCATTCCGGGTGTTTCCGGATTACCTGCACCAGCAAGTCAAAATCCATCCGGCGTTCGATGGCGCCTAAATAGCCAATTAATGGTTTTTTCAATTTCTCCAATGTATCCGGGATTTCAAGATTGGGATCAAGAGCTTTGGAGCTATGTTCAAAATCGGCTGCATTTGGAACCAAATAACAATTGGTGTTGAATTTTTTCTTTTCTTCCTGCAATGCCTGAGAAGTCGTAATGATGAGATCGACCTTCTCCATCAAACGCTTTTCCAAATACACACCATGACGTTTACTGTATGGCTTAATGAGCTGATCCACACAGTGATAAACACTTAATATGGGATTTAAATACCGATCGAGGTCCGGAAAATAGAAATTAAACGAATTAACGTACAGGTACTGCTGCCAGCCTAATTGTTTAAGCGCTTTTCGAATGCGTTTTCCGACCCAACGATGATTGATGCGGGAGAGTAAATTGTAAACACCACCCTTTGGCAAAAAATTAATGGGCAAAATCGGTGGGGTAATGAGTATTTTTAAATTCGTATTTCCTTGCCAATCGAAATAGTTTTTCCCGAACGAGAATTGATACCTAAAACGTTTTTTAAGTTGATGCTTATTCGATGATTTTAACAAATCACTTAGGGTAAAGGGATTGTCCACAAAAAGCACGCGGTTATTTTTGGCCAGTTCCCGGGCAATATAGAAACTGGCAGATGTGTATTTGGCATCAAAACGGGGTAAGGCAAAAAAGACGATGTTTTGATCTTTTATTCCGCTTATCTCACTCATTGCATTCACCTACTTTCTATTTTTTCTAATCTGGGCAGCCCGAATCCAGGGCACAAGAGCTACCTCATTAATAATGCAATAAGGAACCATGATCGGACGGCTTATCAATTCAGTTTTTCTCTTTTTTTTCGATATCATCGATCGAAACCGATTTTTTATGCTCGGTGTGAATAAAGGTACCTTCTACTTTTTTTGAAGAGCCCTTTATTGCCGAGCGCAAAATGCTCAGAACGAACAATGGCGCCGAAAACAAAGCTTTAAACACTTTAAACGGTGCACCGTCAATAATTAATAATTCAATAATACTGAGAGCATACCCCAGCCCTAACAGGAACCATGTTGCATAGTGAAAGTAAGAGAGCTTCGGCAGTACCAGGCTAAAGAAAAAGAAAAACCCTAATCCCAAAACATGCAGCGCTCTCGGAATTTTGAAAAGAGTAATGGCATAATCAATCGGATCCAGTCGGAATTGTGTGATGCCCCAAAAGATCAATTTAAAGAAATATTTACGCCACAAATAATACTGTCCGCCAATCCAACGCGTACGCTGGCTGGTAATCCCCTCATAACTTTCGGTTTTCTCTTCATAGAGAATCGCTGATGGCTCGTAGAATATGAACGTTTTCAATTTAATCAGTTCAATTAAAAACGTTTTATCGTGAACAGGTGAATTGAAGTCTACTTGAGAAATAGCCTTCTTGTACAAATGAATATCAAAGGCCATCCCCGAACCGCTTATTTCCGCCGACAGGCCAAATGCCGCTTTGGAAGCACGTAACATTTGGTCGTTCAATGCTTCCGAAGCATAATCCAGACAGGCCGCGTTGGTATCCAAATTAAATGGACGGCGCCTGCCCTGCACGGCCACATATCCCTGATTAAAACGTTGATTGAGTGTTGCTAAAAAATCGGGTTTTAACAAATTATCTTTATCCACCAATAAAACAGCATCAAAAATTTCGTTCTGTTGTTCACCGAATTCAATAATCCGATCCACAAAGTAATTCAAAGCATGCAAGTAAGGATTGCCCTGAACATCATCGAAATTTTTTTCGAATACGATTACATCTTTTTCTTTCACTTTTTGCACCAAATCAGCCGTGCAATGCTGGGCAAGCATGAAAACCCGAAACCGTTCCTTCGGATAGTCCTGTTTTAAACAGGCATCGACCACATTCAAAAAATGTTCGCCGGCTTTATAGGCAGGAAGCATAATGGCAAATCGTTTGTACTCGGTTACCTGTCCTTTAAACGGACGATAACGCAATTTGAAGATCAGGGCCCCCAGTACCTGTAAAAAAAGATAAAAGGTGTAAAACACAAAATAAAATTCAACTAAACCAATTAAAACATAAATTATGGTTAACATGGGGTTTCCCCTGCCTTTTGTTTTTTATTTTTTATTTCGAAACGCTGCCCATTTTTCCCGTACCAGTTTCCAACCATCCCGATAGGTTACCCAGAGATAGACGAACGGATGATGGGCCTTGGTTTTTAAGAAGTGACGCAAAACCAATTGTTGTATGAGCGTTCCGATAAAAATGGCCAGAATCGTCGCAATTATTGCGCCGATAATGCCGTAATGCACAATGAAATACCAATTCAGGAAGAAATTAATAACCAGGCTAATTAAAATAGAATACATATTCCAGTTGGGATAGCCCATGGCCGAAAGGATGGTGCCCCCTTGCCTGCCCCATGGTTTAATAACAGAAGCAATGGCGAACAACCGTAAAATTGGTACGGCGTCCAGATATTCTTTGCCTGCAATAATCAGAATGATGGGTTTGGCAAAAACAGCTAACAGGATGGCCAGGGGAATGATAATAGCCATTAACGAACCCACACTTTTTTCGTACAGGTAACGTAAATGGTCCAATCCCCTCTCTTTGAGACGCAAAGATGCCTGAGGAAGTACGACGGAAGACATGGTATTCATGGGGACTTCCACATAATTGCCGATACGGGTGGGCACATTATACAAAGCAACGGCCGAAGGATTTAAAAAGTAACCCAACATCATTAAATCCATGCGATTGAAAAGCATGGATGAAATATTGGTTCCCACCACATATTTCCCGAAATGGAACAATTTAGCAACCCAGCTCCAATCTATTTGCGGACAAAAATGCAAATAGCGTCGGCTCAATCCGAAACCGATAACCAAAGCAAAAAACGCGGCCGTAAACTGCAAAAGCGGTAAGTAAAAGATATTGATCGTTTTTTGAACAAGATAGAGCACAACCACAAGCAAAAAATAAGTCGCATTATAAGTAAGATTGCTAAAGAATCGCATCTTAAAGTCCATATTGGCCTGGGCCATGAATTGCATAAACTGCATGGGCATATAGGTTACGATGTAAATGCCGTAAAGATACAACAATGGTTTTAAAGTCGGGGCACTCCACATACTGCTCAGGGTCCCGGAAAGGGCAACAATAATGAGATAGCCCAGCACCCCCGTGGTAATAAAAATGAATAACGAGGCCGTTGCAATACGTTTATATTCATCACCTTTTTGTCCGGATAAAAATTTGACCAATGCGTTGTTGGTAATTCCATTGCGAATCATTTCGGCGAAAGTCACAACCGTAAGATACAAAACCCAAATACCGAACTGATTCTTCGGCAGAACGCGCACCAATACGAGAAAGGTAAAAAAAGCAAACATCAACGTAACACTGTTACTTAAAAAAGCAAAAATCCCGCTTTTATACCAATAGTCTTTCATTTCATTCATTTCCTCTGGTTATTGATGCGCAACCAAATATCATTTTCGGCGTAACGAAATTAACTGTTGATAAAGTTGTGATGTTTGTTTGGCAATAATTTTCCAGTCGAATTTCTGCACCATATTTTTCCTGCCCTGTTCCCCTAAGCGCTTGCGCAAAGATTCATCCATCATGACGGTACGAATGGCACGGGTCAACGCCTTTACATCACCCTTTTCTACCAGAAGTCCGTCAACTTGATGTTCCACCACTTCATCCACGCCGGGAATGTTGTAGGCTACTACCGGTGTACCGCAGGCCATCGCCTCCATAAAAACAATGCCCTGACTTTCTTCCAAACTGGGTAAGACAAACAGGTCGGCAGTCTGATATTCTTCGATGATCTCATCCTGTTGCTTTTGGCCTACCAATTTTACCGAGTCACTTAGTCCATAGTGTTCAATGCGTTTTCTCAATTCTGTTTCCTGATGCCCCTTGCCAACGATCCTTACCTTTAATTGCGGGAACTCCCTGTGCAGTTCATGAATGGCATCAATTAAAAAATGAATGCCTTTGCGCGGATCAAGCCGGGCAACGGAAAGAATGATATTTGGTTTTCGTTTGCTTTCGTCCGGTGAAAATTTATTGCAATCAATCCCGTTATAAATGACGTGGTAAGTTTCACGGGGGCCAAAATGATTGACTAATGTGCGTTTCATATAATTACTGACGGCGATGATGGCATCGGCATTTCTAATGATGCGCTTTTCAATGCGGTTGGCATACCGTTCTTCGATTTTCATTTCCAATCGTTTTTTCCACGATACACCGCCTTCCAAAATGCCCCGGTTTTCTACCTTAATTAAGCCATGCATGGTTGCAACGACGGGGATGGAGGCTTTAAGTTCATCCACCAAATAGCCACTACGCCCCTGAATATGCAAAATATCAAATTTTTCTCCGGCGGCAAGCATCTGTTTGACTTTGCGCAAAGCAAAAAAGTTGAAGGTAAATTCATCGACAGGCAAAATATGAATACCCAATTTGAGCGGGATATAACCGACTTCTACAATACGCATGTTTCGGTGCATATACACACGTTTTTTCTTGAAAAGATTGGCGGCCGTAATAATGGTTACCTGATGTCCCTGTTGAATCAACTTTTGTCCCAGCTCGGAAACATGCGTTTGAATTCCGCCGGTGTATGTTGAATTAAATGATTTTATGAAAAAAACAACATGCATTTTTTGCCCCCTACTTAGCAATCACAAAAATGATCTGCCCTTTGGTAAGCGTATGAACAGAAGAAATTTTGCCATTCCAGGCGTAAATTATTTTCCGCTGCAAAAAAGCCTTTTGTAATTCAGGTACTTTTGAGAATAATTCGTAAATGGATTGTTCGTCATTTACGATCAATTTGACAAAAATAAATCCGTGCTGTTCAGCAAATGTCCGCGCCCTTTCTTCGGCTTTTCGCGCCTCGCCCAATAATAAAGCTTTTGTTTCCGAAGATTCTTCACGAAAAGAAGCATCATAAAGCAAAGCCGCTTTTTCTGTATAATCGATCAGGCGATACCAGCTTTCAATTTTAGAATGAAATTCTGTGTCAGAAGGTACTTGTGGCGTCGTGTTCAAGCTCCCGTCAACCTCGCGTTGATTGGTGCCTGGGGTAATGTTTTTAAGAGAAAGTTCACCAAGCCTTTGCAAAGCCAGCTGACGAAATCCGCCGTGTTGCACAAGTTGGACATACTCTTTAAGATAGTACTGGGCTTTTCTATAGTCACCTGTGTGAAAATAACTTTCGCCAAGAAAATACAAATAATTAGGATGCTTTTTTAGGTTTTCAAGTGTCTCTTCCCGCAGTTGAGCAATCACTTCTTTATATTTGCCAGCTTTAAATAAATCACTAACGGAAATGCGTTCCGGGGTTCCTTTTTCAACATAAGTGACAATAATTTCAACACGCCTGTTTTTCTGGCGATTTTCTTCTGAAGTGTTAGGCACAATTGGCTTTGTTTCTCCAAATCCCTGCACAACTATTTGATCAGGAGAAAGGCCGGCATGTTTTACCAAATAATTCATTACGCTATTGGCCCTGGCCAGTGACAACATCATATTGTATTCGCTGCTGGCGCGATCATCCGTATGACCTTCGATTATTACCTGAGCATCCGGATGTTCCTTTAAAAATTGTATCAGCTTGGCCAATCGGCCTTCTTCCGATGCCCGGATTGTAGCCCGGTCCGTATCGAACAAAACATCTCCAAGGGTAAAATGTCGGGTACGTTTTTTAACTACAGCAGCCTTTTTCTCCGTTTTTTTTACGGTCACTTCCAAATCGGTAACCGTTATGTTGCCATTGGCGGTTAAGAATTTGGAATCACATCCCAGCACCTGCAAGTTATACTGGTAGGTTGTTGCCGGCACCGGATTTCCCAATTCGTCCTTCCCGTCCCAATGTATAACCCGGGGGAAGGGATTTCTTCCTTTCCATGTTCTTATGGCCCGGTTGTTTTCGTCCAGTATTACCAGTTCCCAATAATTTACTTTGTTGCAATGCTCCAGCTCCAGATGAAACTGTACGGATTGTACAATGGCTTTATTACGGCGCAAAACCACATCGGGGTTAGCATTTGCATAAAGCACCGCACTTTCTTTCACGGATTTTTTACTAAAAGAATAAATAAGAGAAATGCGATGGCTTTGCCCCAATAGCCCTAACGGATTGTAGGCGTAATCAAATGAAAATTGATCGTAATGTATGCCAAGGCCCAAACTTAATCCCGCACTGCCTCCCAGATCATTTTTTAAATAGCCAAAGCGGTAACCGCCGCGCAAAGATAACACGGGAAAAGGCCTGAATTCTACTCCCAATTTGGGTTGCATAATATTATCAATCGGTTTGTGCAAATCCAAAGTCACCGTAAACCATTGGTGCGTAAAAGAGATGCCTCCATTAAAAATAATAGGCAAATCAAACCTTTCCTCTTTTAATTGAATTCCCGAACCAAGGTTACGGATAGCCAAACCAAAATTTAACTTTTTTAAACCATACCAAATTCCCAGGTCCATCGCAAAGGCTGAACCTTGATAATCGGCTATCTTCTCCTGAATGCCCTTCATGCTCATGCCGATCTGCAGAGTAGAATCAATGGAATAAACGCTTGTTAAACTTAGATAATAATTCCAGGCTGTAAACGTACCTTGTTTTTCAAATTGATTCGGTCCGGTTTTTATGGTTTGATCAAACGTACCGGCATTCAAATAATTAAAACTAACGCCGAAGCCAAATTTAGGGGCTGCTGTTTGAAAGAAGCCCACGTAATCTTGAAAAATTCCTTGTAAATATACATGATGCATCAAACCGATATGGTTATTTTGAAAATCAATGGCAGCCGGATTCCAATATGCCGACATAATATTGCCGGGTAGGCTGGTAACCGCATCTCCCATGCCCATGGAGCGGGCATCGGTTCCCAATTTTAGAAAGTTAGCGCCCGTAGTACCCGTACGATCTGTTTGGGCCTGCACATTTATGGCGAATACGCAAAAAATTAAAAGCAGTAAATTGTTAATAGATCTGGTTCCGTTCACGCTATTCCCTTTGTTTTATCGAACAATGGCCAACTTTCCTCGTTTTTTAAATTTTTGACCGTTATGCGTGGCTTCAAATTGGTAAAAATAGATACCCGAAGCCAAACGTCTCCCTGCCGTATTTACGCCTTTCCATTCGACCGGTCCGTTATTCAACGTAGCCGAATAGTCCCAGACTTTCTCTCCGGCTAAAGTAAAAATTCGGATACGGATATCTGCCGGCTGAGTTAACTGAAAGATAAAATAAGTTGCATCGTCAAAAGGTTGGGGCGCCACTCCAAAATTTGAAAGACGAAAAGCAACGCTTGAGTCTTGCAAAGTAATTTCTTGCCAGTCAGAAACGGATTGCGAGCGATCGCCAGGAAATTCATTATCAAAATCATTATCATAGGCAAACACCCGATAATAAAACCGTCGGGCCTGAACCGGAATTGTGATTGGCTCTACCGTGGTGTACAATGAATCTTTGTCTGCATCCTTTTGTAATTGGACTTCGTACAAAGTGTTGTTGTCGCTGTCCGTTTTCCAGGTAAGATAAACACCCTGCCCATCACTACCCGTCTTGTCATCGTAAACGCCCGAAGGATCACCTATCAGGCACGAAATGTAAACCTTTTGGCCCCGGTAGGCTGTTTTAGGCGCAAAGCCGGTTATGGTCGGGCCTTCCGTGTCATCGTCATACACTTGAACAATTTGTCCTTTGCTTCTGCCCAAAGCCCGGTCTTTGGGATTATTGTTATCAAAATCATTATCACAGGCATAAACGACGTACAACAAATTTTTGTTGGTAAGCCGAAGTGGCTGAACGGAGCGAAATGTATCGCCTGATACTTTTTCCATTTGCATTTCCACGGCATCCAAATCCAACTCGCCGTCGGTGTCCATTAACAGATAAACTCCATAGCCATTGCGGCCGGTATTATCATCATAAACCCCACTGGAGTCATCTTTAATCACGCATTTTATGTAAAATTCTTGATTGTCATAAACCATTTGCGGCCAAAAATCGGAGAAGGTGGGCGGTACCGTATCATCATCAATCACTTTAATTGTTCGCCCTAAACTAATACCCAACGACCTGTCCTGGGGTCCCCCATCGCTGTCATCATCATAAGCAAAGACCTGGTACAAAATCTCGATACCTGCCGGTTGCGAGGGGAGATAATCGACCGTTTGAAAAAGATCGCCTTGTACGCGATCCAATTGAATTTCGTTGGCATTACGCGCCAACTCGCCATCTGTATCCCAGAGCAGGTAAACACCCTGCCCGTCCGAGCCGCTTTGGTCATCAAACACACCGGAAGGATCGCGGATTTCTCCGGAAATTTTAAAGATCTGATCGTCGTACACAACGGAAGGCCGCCAGCTTCCTTCAACAAATTCCGGTCCTTCCACATCTTGATCGCCACTCTGATAAATAACAACCGTGCGAATCTGGCTGGTTGCTTCTGCACGGTCGGCGGCAATATTGTTATCAAAATCATTATCATGAGCAAAAATTCTGAAAAGCAATTGCGTCCCGCCTGGTTGCCCGGGGATAGGAGAATCTACAATAAACGTATCCTGCGAGAGGCGATGCATTGTAATTTCATTTGAAGTTACGCTCAGCTCTCCATCCACATCATAAGACAAATAAACGCCTTGTCCATCGGAACCCGTATTATCGTCATAAATACCTGACAAATCGGTTATCACAGCTTTAATATAGAATGGTTGATTTTCTACAATATTTGGCGGTGTGATTAATTGAAATATCGGGCCTTCGCTATCATCATCCAAAATAGTAACCGTCTGGATGGGAGTCATAGTCAGGGCGCGGTCATTGGGATCCGCATTATCAAAATCATTATCATACGCAAAAATCCGGAATACGAAATTCGCACCCCAAAACTGAGAAGGTATTGGAGTATCGGTTTGATAGATATTGTTACCGATGCTGGACATGGTTATTTCATTGGACGTTTGCTGTAATTCTCCGTCCGTATCCCATAGCAGATAGATCCCCTGACCGGATGAGCCTGTCTGATCGTCATACACACCGGAGGGATCGGTAATTGAGGCACGAATGTAAAAGCTGGTTGTATCATACACGGTTTTTGGAACGGTTACAATATTCGAAATTTCCGGCCCTGTGATGTCATCATCGCCTGTTCCGGCCCCTGTAGTAATTTTAATAAAATGAGTTCCGGAAATACTCTGCATCCGATCCATCGCCAAATTATTATCGTAGTCGTTATCATGTACGTAAATTTTCACAATAACGTTTGTTCCCTCAGGTTGACCCGGGATAGGTTCAATCGTACGTAGTCGGGTATTTGATATTTTCATCATGGCTAATTCATTAAAAGTATTTTCAACTTCTCCATCCGTATCCCAGCGTAAATAAGCTCCCTGCCCGTTCGATGCCGTTGTGTCGTCATAAATACCGCTAATATCCTGCAAGCTGCATTCGACATTGAACGGAGTTTCTGGGTTTACCGTATCGGGCAGGATGTAAAGAAACTGGGGGCCGGTTACGTCATCATCCACAATATTAATACGCATTAAAGCACTTACGCCCTGAGTGCGGCCGGTAGGATCATTGTCATAGGCATACACCTGATAGACAAATTCGCTATTCCACGGCTGAGAAGAAAATGGCACGACTGTTCGGAACGTATCACCAGAAATTTTTTCCATTTGAGTTTCGACAGAAGAATTGGTCAATTCTCCGTCTGTGTCCCATAATAAATAAACACCCTGTCCGTCGGAGCCCGTATTATCGTCATAAACTCCCTGTGGATCTTTAATGACCCCTTGAATGTAAAAACGTGTTGTATCAATTACTTCCGTCGGGGAAAAATCTGAAAATTGAGGCCCTGATTTAAGTGCAAAACCTGAGGTGTTCCAATAGATCTTTAACGTACCGCTCTGTTCACCAACCACTAAATCCACAGCGCCATCATCATTCATATCAAAAACGCGGGGCACCGGGAAATAATCGAGATCAAAATCAAAGTCCTGAAAATAGTTTTCGATGTATGTCCAAATTGGATGTTTTTTGTCCCCCGAATTTTGATAATAGAATAATTTTCCTCCCGTAACACTTCCTTCTGCGACAATTAAGTCTAAATCTCCGTCTCCGTCCAAATCCAACAAAGCCGGTGCTGACCGGGCACCCACATCTATATTGGCAAACAGATTGGTATCGGGTTCATCGGAATAAAATACCGGATTAGATTTCGTTCCTTCATTCGGGAAATATGTCAATTCACCTATGTCTTCTCCAAGAATTAAATCATAATCTCCGTCATCGTCCAGATCGGCAAAAAAGGGAACGCTATAATTGCCCACATCAATTCCCAGAAACAACATCGGATTAAACGTCCACTGCGGGTTCTGTTTTGTACCGGTATTTTCGAAATAAGCAAGACGCCCTTCCCAGCCGCCAACAACTAAATCTTTATCCCCATCGTCGTCCAGATCCACAAAAAAGGGCGTTGTATACCGATCGAGGTACGTATCTAAATCCGGGAAAGCCGTTTCATCTCTTACCCAAACGGGAGCCTGGATCGTCCCCTGATTCATCAATGTTATTAGCGGTAATTTTTTGGAATCATTTCGATTGCCCACTACAATATCGGGTTTACCATCATCGTTTAAATCAACCGGAGCTGGCGCACTGTTCAACCCTACATCAATGCCATCAACGTAGTCCGGGATTTCTGTGAATTGTGGGTGGGTGCGCGTCCCGGTATTTTGGTAAAACGAAAGTAAATTGAGCCAATTCCCGATGTACAAGTCCAAGAGGCCATCCCCATTAATATCCACCAGAGTTGGTGCTGAATTTTGTCCGACGTCAATATCAGCCAGAAAATCTTCAACGGGTGTAAATTTGGGATCTGTTTTGGTACCCGTGTTTTCAAAATAATATATTTTTCCATCCCCACCGCCCACAAGCAGGTCGAAATCTCCATCGCCATCCAAATCACCTAAGGTGGGTGAACTATTTATTCCTACATCAATGTAGGTAGGTGCCAAGAAAAAATTCACATCTTCTTCCCAAACAGGATTCGAAGGGGTTCCTGTATTTCTGTAATAATGTAAACTTCCGTCCACATCCCCAAGGACTAAATCATAATCACCGTCATTATCCAAATCGGCAAATGCAGGAACCGCCAATTCTCCCTCAGAAATTTGAAAGACACTGGCGTCTTCCTGCCAGGCAGGTTTATATTTTGTACCAATATTGCGAAAGAAATAGAGATCGTTCAGGGTAGAACTTCCACGAACCCCCACCACTAAATCCAAATCTCCATCGTTGTCTAAATCGACCAAGAAAGGAGCGCTGTAAGGAGGGCCAGAAATAGGAGGAATGTGAATATTGGACAAAACTTCCAAATCCTGCTTCCAGATTGGATTGGTAATAGAACCAATATTACGATAAAAAATCAACCGTCCATGATATTCACCGATAACCAGGTCCAGATCGAGATCGCCGTCTAAATCGCCAAATGCCAAACGATGGTTTGTAACCGATTCCAAACCCGATGAATTAAAATATAAAATATCTTTTTCAAATAATTGATTTTGTCCCCAAAGAAAAAACGGGAATAAAAATAAAATAAACAGGAAAAAACTGTTTTCCCAGAACTTCATCTTAATTTTTCCTTTGTAGATATTCTATAATTAGACGACGGAAATACCCGAATCTCCGCTCGAGAATACGCTTAAGAAACAGATGTAAAACACTCCGTTCTCTTGGAACTTCCCCGAAAAAGGGTTCCAGCGCTTCCGTATCACAGTAGTTCATCACGATCATTAATCTCGACTTGTCGATAGATTTTAAATGATTCAGGCTGCGTTTATTAGCTTCGGGAAATGGTTCGCCCGCCCGAATGATGAAAAGGAATAGTTCGATCTGATCAAGAATATCGGCAAAATCCGCATAAAAATTCATGGCTGGAGTGTCTAACAAGACAAAATCGAAATTCTCTTTTAATTCCTTTACAATTTGTTGTGGCCTTTTTTCTCCTGTGATTTCCATAAAAGTATGCGTAGATTCAAAACCGGCCATTAAAAACAAGTTTTTGTGTTCTGTTTCTTCGGCGGCTTGATCGAGTTCTACCTCCCCCTTTAAATACGGTATGAGTTTTTTCGAACTCTTAAACACAAAATATTTTTCCAGGTTTGGATTGCGCAGATTTCCATCGACCAACAACGTCTTAAAGTGGGCTTCCGTAAGAATTAATCCCAAAGTTGCGGTGAGATAACTTTTCCCATCCCCAATTTGAGGGCTGGTAATGGCGATTAGTTTGGGTTTATTAGGATGATTTAATATTCTACTGCGTAAAAGGCGTAATGATTCTTTTGTTAGGGCCTGCCGGATGTTTTCAGGATTTGTGCGCAGCATTATTGTCTCTCGCTCGGGATTATATACCCTCGGCAATCCTATGGTTATATCCATCATTGTTGCACGTTCAGCTTGTTTTACCGTGCGGATGCTTACATCTAAATATTCAATAACGAATGTAGCAACTACCCCAAAAATAAAGCTTCCAACACCGGCCAGGATAATTAATATCATACGCTTGGAAGGCTGTGGTTTGCTAGGCGGAATAGCCGATTCAGTAACCTGTACACTCGTGGTAGAAAGCACATTACGCTCAAAAGTTCTGGCCAAATTTAATTTTTGGAACATTTCGATGTATTCTTGCTCGGCTACTTGAATTTCACGTTGCAACTGTGAAATTTTGGCTTCGATGGGAGCATATTGTTTTGATTCTTCTTTAAATTTTTGCAGTTCTCTTTGAATTACATTTCGCGTTGCATGAGCAACTTCTAAATCGATTTTAGCCTGAACTAATTTTTCCACTAAATTTTGTTTAATCGCTTCCGGAGACACAGCATGTTCAAGCCAAACTTTATGAATCAATTGGTTTATTTCCGTTCTCTTTTTCTCGATTTGTTGTTTTAATTCAAAAAGCTCATCTTCGTTTAATTCATATTTGCGCCGAATGTACTCTGTCTCCAATTGTTTTAACTCGTCCGATACACGAATAACATCTTGATTGAGCAGCACAATATTACTTATTTGCAGCGCATCGTTCTGGCCGGAAAGTTGGTTTTCAATTTGCCAAATAATAGCTTTGCTCGATTCGATAGTCCGCTCATTATCATTGAGCAAGTTCCCAAAATGTTCGATTCTCGAAACCACGCTTCGTATTTGTTCACTAAGCATAACAACATTATGTTTTGTCTTATAGTCCCTTAATTCTTTTTCTTTAGCCTGCAAACGCTTATACGCCTGTGCGGTTTGTTCTTTAAAAAACTTTCGAGAGCGGATGGCCTCTCCTGCCATCATATAACGATATTTTCGTATAAAAACATCAGCCATTTTATTTAATGTAAACGCAACCAACTTCGGATTTTCTGCTTCAAAACTAAAACGGATGTAATCACTTCCCTCCAGTTTGACAATTTTCATACCTCTTGCCAAACTGCTCGGATCATATCCACGTTCGCGTAGTAAGCCCAAAATCAAATAATAATCATCCAGATTTAAAGAATCGGGGACAATTTTGGTGTCTTTTTCAATAATCTCACGTAAAATTTGAATAGCCTTTTGTTCGTCAGCTTGAGTAAATTTTCTTTCTTCTTTGGGGGGCTTTCGAAATGGCTTTGAAGACGTAAGATCATGATACAGCAAATACATTCCGGTTATTTCGTAAACCGTTTTGGATTTTGCCAATTCCAGCATGTTATTTGTTTGGGTCATTAAAACGAAGCGCTGTACATTATCGGTAACAGACACCCCTCCAGAAGTAATTCCCGTATTTATCATTAAATATGTGGAATACGTTTTTGGCATGTTCATAGTTAAGACAATAACAATAGGCACCGAGACCATAGGCAGGATTAATAAGATTAAGAAACGACGCCTTAGAATTCGCAAAAAGTGTATAAAATCCATAACTTATTTTCCTATCAAATCCATCAGAGCCGCTTTTGCTTGATGTACTGCAACTTGAGCGTCCAATAATTTTGTGTATGCTTTTGAATGCGTTTCCATTTGCGCTGCCAATTCTGTGTATTGAATTTCACCGTTAGCAAATTTTTTCTTTGCTATTTTATAAGCCTGGTCGGCCATGCGAAATACTTCGAGCGCATCTTCATAAGCCTTTAAGGCTCGTTTAAAATTGATCCATTCCAGATAAAGTTGATTCTCTAAAGTGGTCTTGGTTTTTTGATATTCCCACCTCGCTTGTTCCAATTCTAATTTGGCAACTTTCGTGCGACTGGATGTTGTGATAATAGATTCCAAATCCAAGGAAAGATTTAATCCATATTTGGGCACCAATCCGGCCATTGTCTGCTCTTCCAATGTAGAATTGGCCTGATTGAACTGGATACCGATCCGTAGATTACGCAAAAACGACATTTTCTCCTGAAAGTATTTCTCTTTCGCTACATTAATTTTAGCCTCCTGAATGCGTAATTCCGGATTAAATTGTTCAAAAGCTTTTTTCAATGAATCCAAACCCGTTGTATCCAATTCTGCGATTTCCTGCCCCAAACAGGCATTACCTAAAATGAATAAGAGTACAAAAGTCGCAATAAATCGTCCCATATCCACTTCCCTTTTTTGATTTTTCATATATTCGTCACACATCGCTAAAAATTTTAGAATTAAAAAAACAACAAGTAAAAATGTAAACGCTAAAAGCGATCCGAAAATAATTCTCACAGGAAGAATTTATTCTCTTCTCAAAAGAACTTTAACACTTTGAATATTTTAACAGAAGCTTTTCACGCATTGGACTGGGGAAAGGGCGCCATTCATATCCCACTCGAAAACTAATGGAAGGCCTTTGTTTTGAGAAAAAAATCTCAATTTTTTCCGTTATTTATTTTACTTTCAGCCAAACTCTTTTTTTTCACAATCAAAATTCGCGTTATTTAGAGAAAAATTTAAATTTTGTTAAGATTAATTAATTGAAAAATAATAAAATATGAGAACTTAAAATTTATTATTAATAATTTGCTTTAATTTTTTTAATATTTTAAATTGTGATCTTGTTAAAAAAATTGCATGTGAAATGGTCTAACAATAAGGAAACGCTTTATGACTGGTTTTTACATTGCTCTTATCTTTTTTGTGACCGGGCTTGTACTGGTCGGCATTACCATTCTCATCTCTCGTCTTATCCAACCGCGAAAAGATTATCCCCAAAAATATTTGACGTACGAATGCGGCGAGCTTCCCATCGGAAAAGCCTGGATTCGCTTTAACAACCGTTTTTACATCATCGCTTTAATCTTTCTTATCTTTGACGTTGAAATTATTTTTATGTTCCCCTGGGCGGTTGTTTTTAACAAAATCGGAATGATCGCATTCGTCGAAATGTTCATTTTTATCGTTGTACTTCTGGTTGGCCTGGCCTATGTATGGGCAAAAGGCGACCTGCAATGGGTTAAACCTCGTCCGAGACTCGAACACCTACCTAAACCGAAAGGAAATTAACCATGAGCGATCCCAAAACGACTATTGAGACCGTTGATGCCATAGATCCTGCCATTCGAGACAACGTCCTTTTTTCCACTTTAGATAAATTATTTGCCTGGGCTCGTCAGGGTTCCCCCTGGCCCATCACTTTTGGTTTGGCCTGCTGTGCCATCGAAATGATGGCCACCGGGGCGTCGCGCTTTGACCTGGACCGCATCGGGGTGTTCTTTCGCCCCAGCCCAAGGCAATCGGATGTGATGATTGTTTCCGGTACGGTAACCATTAAAATGGCCCCCTTGCTGCGCCGTTTGTACGAACAAATGGCCGAACCCAAATATGTGATCTCGATGGGCAGTTGCGCCAACAGCGGCGGTCCGTACTGGCAGCATGGCTACCACGTGCTAAAAGGTGTGGACCAAATTGTTCCGGTGGATGTGTACGTTCCCGGATGCCCGCCCCGTCCCGAAGCTTTGATTCACGGGATTTACGAACTTAAAGAAAAAATCAAAAAAGAACGCCTTCTCTCTAAAAAAGGGAAATAAGAATGGAAGCAAAAGACATTTACCAAAAATTAAAAGATCGATTTCAGGATGCCATTCTGGAATTGAACGACGAGGTTCTGCAACCTTACATTAAAGTAACGGCAGACCAAGTAGACGAAATTGCCGAAATGCTACGCGATGACGACGCGTTCCAATTCGATTATTTGATGTCGCTCTCCGGACTGGATCTCGGCGAAAATCTGGGCGTCGTCTATCATTTGTACTCCATGAAGTTGAATCACAAAATCGTGCTAAAAACGGAAGTACCCAAAGAAAAACCGGATGTAAAAACCGTTTGTCACATTTGGCGTACGGCCGATTGGCACGAACGCGAAGCCTACGATTTGTTGGGCATTAACTTTTTGAATCATCCGGATTTACGCCGCATTCTACTTCCCGAAGACTGGGAAGGCCATCCCTTGCGTAAAGATTACCAACCGCCGAAATCCTGGCATGGAATCCCTGTGACTTTAGAAAAAGAGGAAGACGAAGATGGCGCAAAATAATAACTTTCCCGAAACACGTTACGAATTAATCAATCCCGATCCGCTCAAGACGGACGAATACATTCTGAATATGGGCCCGCAGCACCCCAGTACGCACGGTGTGTTACGGGTACTCCTTAAAACCGATGGCGAAATTGTCGAAGCGGCCACACCCTACATCGGCTACCTGCACCGGACTTTTGAAAAACACGCCGAACGCATGACCTGGCCGCAAATTGTGCCTTACGTAGATCGTATGGACTACCTGGCTTCGATGAATAATGACTTGGGCTATGCCCTGGCCGTAGAAAAACTGGCCGGCATCGAAGTTAACGAACGTGCCAGTTATTTGCGCGTTATCGTGGCCGAACTTAACCGTATTGCCAGCCATCTGGTTTTCTTGGGAACTTATGGTCTGGACATTGGTGCATTCACACCTTTTCTCTACGCTTTCCGCGAACGCGAACGCATTATCGATTTGTTCGAAGAAATCTCCGGTAGCCGTTTGCTTTACAATTACATCTGGATTGGCGGTGTGGCCTGGGATGCGCCCGAGGGCTGGCTGCAAAAGGTCGCCGACTTTTGCGATTATTTTGAACCCAAAATCAAAGAATACAACGATCTGCTTTCGTTTAATAAAATCTTCATCGATCGTACCGCCAATGTGGGAGTAATTCCCGCCGATTTGGCCATTAACTACGGTTTAAGCGGCCCCAGCCTGCGCGGTTCGGGTGTAAAATTCGATTTGCGTAAAAACGATCCCTACTGCATTTACGACCGCTTTGACTTTGATGTGATTGTTGGCGAAGGCGCCAAAGGTACCGTGGGCGATTCATGGGATCGCTACTTTGTGCGTGTACAGGAAATGCGCGAATCGGTTAAAATTGTTCGTCAGGCGCTAAAAGACATTCCTGACGGCGATCCCAAAGAGAAGGTCCCGCGCAACGTACGTGTTCCGGCCGGAGAGATTTACTTCCGCAGCGAAACACCCCGCGGGGAGCTGGGTTATTACATTGTTTCCAACGGCGGGAAAAATCCGGTGCGGGTTAAAGTACGTGCCCCGGCCTTTAGTAATTTAAGCATTCTTCCGGCTATTGCGCCGGGTTTGATGGTGGCCGATTTGGTGGCTGCTTTGGGTAGTTTGGATATCGTTCTTGGAGAAATAGATCGCTAACGAAATAATGAGGAACCTATGGAACCATTATTGAAATTTGCATTGGACCTGATTCCCGGTCTTTCACAATTGCCTCATTGGTTGTTTGTTACGCTGGTGGCACTGGTGGCTGCCGCCGTGCTCTTTGGTTTTGCCTCGGTCTTCTCTTTGTTTGCCATCTGGCTGGAACGCAAGGTTTCGGCCCACATGCAAGACCGCCTGGGCCCCATGGAAATTGGTGGCTGGCACGGCTGGGCACAAACCATTGCCGATGCTTTGAAATTATTAATGAAAGAAGACATCATTCCCAAAGAGGCCGATCGTCCTTTGTTTAAAATGGCTCCGGCCATTGTTTTTGCCGCGGCCCTGGCCAGTTTTGCGGTTATCCCCTGGAGCCGCAGTTTTATTCCTTCCGATATGAATGTAGGGCTTCTCTACATTCTCTCGATATCATCTCTGGGCGTTATTGCCATTTTAATGGGCGGTTGGGCTTCCAACAATAAATGGTCGCTTTACGGCGCCATGCGCTCCGTCTCACAAATCATTTCTTACGAAATTCCTATTAGCCTTTCGCTTATTACCGTTGTCTTAATCAGCGGCACGCTAAGCATGCAAGGCATCGTACACGGGCAAGAGGGAAATTTACTCTCCTGGAATATTTTCCGTTACTTCCCGTTCATGTTTGTGGCTTTTGTCATCTACTTTATCGCTTCTCTGGCCGAAGTAAACCGTACCCCGTTCGACCTGCCCGAGGCCGAATCGGAATTGGTCGCCGGTTTCCACACGGAATATTCCGGCATGCGTTTCGCATTCTTCTTTCTGGCAGAATACACCAACATGTTCATCGTTTCTGCAATTTCCACCGTAGCCTTTCTGGGCGGTTGGCTTCCGCCGTTCGAATTTTTAAGTTTCATTCCCGGACCGTTCTGGCTGTTCGGAAAAGCCCTGTTCTTAGTTTTCGTTCAAATGTGGCTACGCTGGACTCTGCCGCGTTTGCGCGTGGATCAATTAATGTACACTTCCTGGAAAGTGTTAACACCGTTTTCTTTTGCACTGATTTTAATTGTTAGTTTTTGGCGAGTGCTCACTCTCTAAAAAAGGATTGATCCCATGAGAGAATATTTTAAAAACATATATGAAGCTGTTGCTACCATTCTGGTTGGTATGTGGGTTACTTTGCGGCATTTGTTTGTACCTGCCGTGACGGTTCAATATCCGCATGAGCGGGAAGAACTGCCGCCGCGTTCGCGCATGCAACTTTATGTTAATATCGATGATTGTATCGGCTGCCGGCAATGCGAACGCGCCTGTCCGGTCGATTGTATCGAAATCGATTTGATTAAAGCCGGCAAAGACGAAGATTTGGGGCTAACTTCCAACGGAAAGAAAAAACCGTTCCATGTCATTCGTTTCGATATTGACATGGCCAAATGCTGTTTTTGCAATTTGTGTACTTTCCCCTGCCCCACCGAGTGTATTTACATGACGCCGAATTTCGAATATGCAACGGAAGATCGTACGAATTTGAATTACCATTTTGCCAACTACACTCCGGAGCAGATCGAAGAGTTGGTTAAACGGGAAGAAGAAAGAAAAGCGGCTCTGGCCAAAGCCAAAGAAGCCAAAAAACCGGATCAAAACGCTTAACCGTACGAAAGATTACTATTCGTACTTAGAATAGATTTGAAAAACGCGGAGAAAAACGAATGGAAGTGAAAGAAATTCTATTTTACGCCATCGCAGCCTTTACCATCTTTTCGGCAGGCCTGGTTGCTTTTGCCAATAAACTGATTTATTCGGCATTCGCCCTGCTTTTTACCTTTCTGGGGTTTGCCGGATTGTATGTGTATTTGAGTGCGGATTTTTTGGCCGTCACGCAAATCATCATTTATGTGGGGGGCATCCTTATTCTGGTCCTTTTCGGTGTTTTGATGACGCAAAAAATCTACGATCTTAAAGCATTGGCGGCACACAATCCCTTGTGGCTCAGTTTGGGCGGCGCACTTTTCATCGCTTTGATTATTGCGCTTTTGATTAGTACAAACATTTGGCATGCCGTAACCCCCAAGCCTTTCGAACCCACAACGGGACTGATCGGAAAAGCAATTTTGGGTGATTTTCTCATTCCGTTCGAAATCGCTTCCATTTTGCTTTTGGGTGCTTTAATTGGTGCTGTTTACCTTGCACGTGCGGAGGAAAAGGAAAAATGAACACTTTGATGCCATATCTCATCATCGGCGCGATTGTTTTTACCCTGGGCATTTTCACCATTCTTTACAAAAAGAATGCCGTAGGAATTTTAATGGGCGTGGAATTGGTGCTCAATTCGGTGAACATCAATTTTATTGCCTTTGCCAAATTTGTGGATCGCGGAATTAGCGGACAGGTAATCGCCATTTTCATTATTATTTTAGCCGCTGCCGAAGCGGCCATCGCTCTGGCAATTATCCTGAATATTTACCGCAACAAAACAACGGTTGATGTTACTGAATTGAATGAAATGAAAAACTAATAAAGCGATTGCAGGAGAAAATATGATAACGCTTGCGCTTTATATTTGGTTGTTGCCTCTTCTGGCTTTTGTAATTCAAATCTTCCTTGGAAAACGCTTGCCGCGTAAAGGTGACTGGGTTTCCGTAGGAGCCATCGGGATCTCTTTTGTTCTGGCCGTGGTCATGTTTATTCGCATGCTTCTCCATTACGATCCGGAATTCGCCTCGCATGCGGTTATCCCCTGGATTAACGCCGGTACCTTTAAAATTTCCATGGGAATGTACGTGGACAACCTGACCATTGTCATGGCTATGGTGGTGGCTACGGTGAGTTTTGTTGTGCACATTTACTCCATCGGATACATGGAAGGCGATCCGCGCTACAATCGCTTTTTTGCCTATCTTTCGCTCTTCAGCTTTTCCATGTTTGGATTGATCTTCTTTGACAATTTATTCGGCATTTTCATGATGTGGGAGCTGGTCGGTTTGTGTTCGTATTTGCTGATCGGTTTCTATTTCGAAAAAGATTCCGCTTCCAATGCCGGGAAAAAAGCTTTTATTACTAACCGTGTGGGCGACTGGGGCTTTTTGATTGGCTTGTTGATCGTTTTTACCACACTGGGCACGTTTAATCTGATCGATATTCACGAACTGGTGGCCCAGGGAAAACTGAGCGGAGGCCTGCTCACCGCGGCCGGTGTTTTGCTGTTTTGCGGTGCCATTGGCAAATCGGCCCAGTTTCCGCTGCACATCTGGTTGCCCGATGCAATGGAAGGCCCTACGCCGGTTAGCGCCTTAATACACGCAGCAACCATGGTCGCTGCCGGTGTGTATTTAATGGCACGCATTTCCTTCATGCTTTCCATCGATGCCATGCTGGTTGTGGCTTACATCGGTGGATTTACCTCCCTTTTTGCGGCGACCATTGCCATTACTCAAAACGACATCAAACGGGTTCTGGCCTACTCGACCATAAGCCAGCTGGGGTACATGATTATGGCCATTGGTGTGGGCGCCTATCAGGCCGGATTCTTTCATCTGGTTACCCATGCCATGTTCAAAGCCGGATTGTTCCTTGGTTCCGGCTCGGTCATTCACGCCATGCACCATGCCATGCACAAAGTGGGCGTCGATGAAGATCCAAACGATATTCGTCTGATGGGTGGATTCAAAAACAAAATGCCCGTTACCTACTACACATTTCTGATCTTTACTTTGGCCTTGTCGGGTATTCCGTTCTTTAGCGGTTTTTTGAGTAAAGATGCCATTCTGGGCGGAACGCTGGCCTTTGCCATGGCTCAGTCCAATCCCGTTCACTATTTACTGCCGTTCTTCGGCTTTACGGCTGCTATCATCACCGCTTTTTACATGTTCCGGCTGGTCATCAAAACATTTTATGGCAAACCCAAACGTCCGGACTTGTACGAACACATTCACGAAAGTCCTAAAGTGATGACCGGTCCTCTGGTAACCCTGGCCAGCCTGAGCATCTGGATTGTTTTTACCCTGCCATCCGTTAACCCGCTGACGGCCGAACATGGCTGGTATTACCATTTGGTGCAAAAACCCGAAACGGCCGTTCACGGCGCCTTAGCGCCCACGGAAATTCCCGAACACATCGAACATGTGGCTCACGTAAACGGCATGCTCATTTCCATTGTGTTTGCGCTTTCGGGTATTTTACTGGCCTTCATGTTCTATTTCTGGAAAAAGTGGGATGTGGAAGCGCTTACGAAAAAAATTCGACCGCTTTACGATTTATCGTACCACAAATATTATTTCGACGAAATTTACAATGCCACGTTCGTACGCGGCTTGCTGCTTTGGAACAACATGCTGGCCTGGTTTGATGGCCACATTATTGACGGAATCGTAAACGGTTCTGCCTTTGTTGTGCGCAATGTCTCCAAATTTAGTGGTATTTTCGATTTGGGCTTTGTGGACGGTTTGGTTAATGCCACGGCCCGCTTGATTAACCGTGTGGGACAAACCGCCCGAAAAATACAGACCGGTCAGGTGCAATATTACATTTTAGGGGCTTTGGCCGGATTAATTTTGATTATTGTGGTCACTTTAATTTGATGCAGTGAAAATTTTGGCAATTAAATGATTGATTTGAAAAGAGATAAATAGGAGTCAGGTTTATGGGAATGATTAGCCTTGTTACGTTTTTACCGGTTTTTGGCGCCTTAATCGTGCTTCTAATCCCTAAACAAAACGAAAAAGCGATTAAATGGTTTTCTGCCATCATCACCTTTATTCCTTTGATTATTGCAAGCTACATGTGGAGCCAGTTCAATTATACCCTCTCGGGAATTAATCACGAAGCGCAGTTCCAGTTTGTGGAACACATGAGCTGGATTCCCGCCTTCCACATCGAATATTTCGTAGGCCTGGACGGCTTGAGCTTCCCCATGTTCTGGCTAACCACCTTACTTAGTTTTTTGGCCATCGTCGCTTCGTTTGGCATCAACAAATCGGTTAAAGGGTATTTCGCGCTCTTTCTCCTTCTGGAAACTGGTATGTTGGGCGTGTTTGTTGCCCTGGATTTCTTCCTGTTCTACGTTTTCTGGGAAGTAATGCTTTTGCCCATGTACTTTCTCATCGGTATATGGGGTGGTCCAAGAAGAGAATATGCAGCTATAAAGTTCTTTCTCTATACTCTTGCTGGAAGTGCCCTTATGTTGCTCGCCATGATCGCCCTCTACTATGCAGGTGGAAGAACTTTTGATATGATCAAACTTGCCAATGACTTTGATTTTTCAAAGCATGATCCCATCCACCTTTTTGGAATGACACTTCCCTTTGCAAAGACATTATTTCTTGCTCTTTTTATCGGTTTTGCCATCAAAATTCCCATGTTCCCCTTCCACACATGGTTGCCAGATGCTCATGTT
>CAYXUS010000006.1:0-48152 GCA_964468415.1 uncultured Caldithrix sp. | reverse complement strand
GAAAACCAACGCTTTATGCGCGTCGGAGGGACGGAATTTATTACGACTAATGTAAGGATTGTCGCCGCCACCAACCGCAATTTGCAGGAAGAAGTACAAAAAAGACAATTCCGGGAAGACTTGTATTACCGATTGCGTGTGGTTTTGCTGGAAATACCCCCGCTACGCGAACGTAAGGAAGACATCCCTGTGTTAGTTGCTCATTTCATACGCAAGCACCAATCATTAAATCTACGAGGCAGAGGCGAAATTGAAATCACTGACGAAGCTATGCAATTATTGCAACAATATACCTGGCCTGGCAATATACGCGAGCTGGAAAACGTGATTCAACAGGCGTTAATTTTTGCTAAGGACAATAAAATTGTACCTGAGCTTCTACCTCCCGAAATTCGTGAAAACGCACTTCGTATTCCTTGTACAAAAGAAGAATTAAAGGCCGAACGTTTGCGCCGTACCGAAGCTATTATTAAAGATTTGGAATATCAATTCCTTGTAAATTTGCTTACTAAAACCAAAGGGAACATAAGCAGGGCGGCAGAACGCAGTGGCTACGATCGCCGTCAAATTCAAAATTTGCTTAAGAAGCATCACATCAATGTGGAAAATTTTAAGTGAAATTTGGCGTTTTACTACATAATCTTACTTAATAATTGTGCTAAATTAACGGCCTAAATTGTACCAATAATTAGTATTCTATACCCTCTCTTGCACAAACCATTAAAGTTTATTTTTCTGAAATTGTAAATTGTTTTTTTCTTGTAACAATGCTTTCTGCATTAAGCCATCCATCAATAGCATGAAACACAAACTGTGAAATTAAATTTCACAGCAGAATTCCTTTTATTTAAGGCTACATACCCTAAAGCACGTATTTTGTTGGGAAATGGCATTTCCCAAAATTGCCGGGAGCTCTGAATTATTAAAATACTCTAACTTTTTTGATTACAACGCGTTACTTAAAATATAAAATTTTTGGCATGGTTTATGTGATAATAAAAAATGAATACGTCACAGAGAATCAAAAATGGAAGGAGAACAAAATGTGGCAAGCATGGGTTAATGGACTTTTGGGTATTTGGCTTTTTATCGTCGCTTTTCTGAATTTTGGGGCTCAAGGAAACAAGTGGGACGATCTTATTGTCGGTATCATCGTGGCCATCGTTGGCTATTTGATGATCAAAGAAAAACCATGGCAGGCTTGGCTGAGTATTGTCATTGGAATATGGCTTATTATTGCAGCATTCATTCCTTCTTTGGTTGTTGGAGCAGGGAATATGTGGAACCTGATCATCAGTGGCATCTTGGTTATGGTCGGTGGTTTTGGAGCCTTGGGCGGCGGACAAAAAGCTTAAGTCTTTTTTAATCACAATTAATAACGGTATTACAGTGTTGCGTGTAGCAAAAGAGCCGGGTAATTTTCCCGGCTCTTTTCGTAGCTTAATGGAGTGTGTAAATGAAATTAGGCATTGACTTAGGATCTTCTTCGGCCAAGGTTGTTCTTATTAACCAACAAAATAAACTTCTTTACAAAAAATACACTCGCCACCACGGACGGGTCAAAGAAACGTTATTGCGGAGATCCGCCGTTTTGCCGGTTACGAACCAATAGAACCATTATATACGGCTGTAAAACGCGGTAGCAGCCCATTACCAAGGTATTTGCAATTTGGTGAGGGATGGCTGTTGGCTTTGGAATTGGTAGAAATGGTAACACATGGTGTAAAAGATGTCATATCCTTGCAGCCTTTCGGATGTATCTCCAACCATATTGTTGCCAAGGGTATTTATCGGGAACTTAAAGACCAGTACGGGGCCAATCTGCTTCTGCTGGATTTTGAATCTGGGACAAGTCGTGCCAATGTATTGAATCGTTTGGAATTATTCCTTTCTGATAACGAAAAACCAGGCGATCCGATAAAATAGCTGAGCCAACCCCTCTGATTTGATTGTTGTTCTGCTTTTTATTAGTCTATCTTTAATCGTTTATTTTTATTTGAAATTAAATCCTTTGAGCTCTCATTTTTTCTTGTTTTTACAAAAATGAATCATTTCGACTGCGTTAAATAATAGGACAACGCCTCCAGCTCAATCGACATGTTTTCGTTTTTGACCATCACATTTTCCGGGACTTTAATGGTAATCGGAGCAAAATTCAGGAAGGCCCGAATGCCGCACTGTACCAAAGAATCCACCACTGCCTGAGCATTTTTTGCCGGAACGGCAATAATCGCAATTTCAATTTCTTTTTCTTTGGCCACATAGCAGGC
This sequence comes from uncultured Caldithrix sp., assembly GCA_964468415.1. Taxonomy (GTDB): domain Bacteria; phylum Calditrichota; class Calditrichia; order Calditrichales; family Calditrichaceae; genus Caldithrix. The sequence goes on along the minus strand of CAYXUS010000006.1, from coordinate 45,882 downwards.
ATCTTCGATATCGTGAATTCTGAGACCTTTAATTTCCTGCCCGATCTTTTGCGGATCTTTGTCGAACAATGCCTTAAAAATAAAACCCTGCTTTTTGAACTCATCATAATCAATCAAAGCCCGCCCAATGTTACCCACGCCAACGAGCGCAATGTTCCATTTTTTCTTGAGTCCGAGAATTTTGGCAATTTCTTCTCGTAAATCTTTGGTCTTGTAACCCAGGCCTCGTTTCCCGAAAGATCCAAAAAAGGACAGGTCTTTGCGAACCTGGGCCGAAGTAATGTTGTTAATTTCGGCGATTTCATCCGAAGAAACCGTTTCAACACCATTTTCGATCAAATTAGTCAGGGTTCGGTAGTACGTCGACAGGCGGCTAATGGTAGAATCCGAAATCTTCTTCATTTCCCCTCCTAAAATATTCTCTCTTTTTATATAATCTCATAATTTATTTGTGAAAAGTCAAACAAAGTTTATTCTTCTTCCGATTTTTCCTCTTCGTCTGAAATGGCCACCTTGGCAACGTCACTCACCCGATCGTTTTCTCCCAACCGGATCAAACGAACCCCTTGCGTGTTTCTGCCATACCGACTTATGCTTGCTGTATTTTGTCGGTTGATGATTCCGTTTTCGGTAATGATAACTATATCTTGATTATCATGTACACCCAGGGCACTCACCAATTTGCCGGTTTTCGAGGTGATCTTCATGGCAATAAGTCCGCTTCCGCCACGTTTTTGCACCCTGAAATCTTTTAAAGGTGTTCTTTTTCCATAGCCTTTTTCGGAAATCGTCAAAATGTCCATGTCTTCGTCCACAACCACCATCGCAATAACGCGATCATCCTCGCTTAAGCGGATGGCGCGTACCCCGGCAGCCGTGCGGCCCATTTCGCGCACGTCGCTTTCGTGAAATAAAATACCTTTTCCGTTCGCCGTGATAAAAGCGATTTTTTTGTCTCCGTCCGAAAGCTTGGCTTCAATTAATTGATCGCCTTCTTTGATGTGCAGCGCAATAATTCCTGCTTTACGCGGGCGGGAAAACGCCTTGAGATGGGTCTTTTTAACCACACCTCTTTCGGTGCCCATGATGATATAACGGTCATGATTAAAATCTTTTACCGACTGAACCGCTTTAATTTTTTCTCCGCTTTCGATATCGATCAGGTTAATAACCGGTCGCCCCTTGGAGGTTCTCCCACTGGCCGGAATGGCATGAACCCTGAGCCAGTAACATTTTCCCCGATCGGTAAAAAACAGCAGGTGGTCATGCGTGCTGGCAATGAACAGGTGTTCGATAAAATCCTCTTCTTTGGTAACCGCACCTGTAATGCCTTTGCCGCCACGATTTTGCGTACGGTATTCGCTTAACGGATAACGTTTGATAAACCCGTCGTGCGAAATGGTAATAACCACATCTTCTTCGCGGATTAAATCTTCAAGACTAATGTCTTCCACCGTGGGAACGATCTCTGTTCGGCGGTCGTCGTTGTATTTTCGAACCAGCTCGTCCAATTCATCTTTGATAATTTGAAACTGTTTTTCTTTGGAGGCCAAAATGGATTTTAGCTCGTCGATCAAAAGAAGCAGTTCCCGATATTCTTTTTCGATTTTGTCGCGTTCCAGTCCGGTAAGGCGTTGCAAGCGCATTTCCAGAATGGCTTTGGCCTGCACGTCGCTCAGCCCAAAACGTTCGATCAAGCGTTGTTTGGCCACATCGGGACTGCTGGAAGTTTTGATCAATTCCACGATTTCGTCAATATTATCGATGGCAATGCGCAAACCTTCCAGAATGTGTGCCCGGCGTTCGGCCTCGTCCAAATCGTATTGTGTACGCCGAACGATAACCTCGATGCGGTGGTTGATGAAATGCTGAATCATTTCTTTGATGTTCAGCACTTTTGGGCTGCCTTTTACCAGAGCCAGCATGTTTATTCCGAACGTCGTCTGCAATTGCGTGTGCTTGTAAAGGGCGTTCAGAATGATATTGGGATTAAAATCTTTGCGCACTTCGATTACAACGCGCATTCCTTCGCGATCCGATTCATCACGTAAATCGGAAATGCCTTCGACCTTTTTTTCTTTAATTAAACTTACAATTTTGTTGATTAAATTTAATTTGTTTACCTGATAGGGAATTTCTTTGATAATAATCGTGCTTTTTCCGTTTTCGTGTTCTTCGATTTCCACCTTACCGCGTACGATTATTTTTCCGTATCCCGTGCGATAGGCCTGGCGGATGCCTTCCATTCCGTAAATAATGCCCCCGGTAGGAAAGTCCGGGCCTTTTAAATACTGCATTAATTCTTCGATGGAAATCTCGGGATTGTCGATGGTGGCTTTAATGGCATCCACCACTTCACCTAAATTGTGTGGGGGAATGTTCGTCGCCATTCCCACGGCAATACCGCTGGCGCCGTTGATTAAAAGGTTGGGCAGAGTGGCCGGCAAAACCACCGGTTCATCCAGTGTATCATCAAAATTTCTGGTAAAATCGACCGTGTTTTTATTGATGTCGGTCAATAGTTCCTCGGCAATACGCTGCAGTCTTACCTCCGTGTAACGCATGGCTGCCGGAGAGTCGCCATCAATCGAGCCAAAATTTCCCTGACCGTCAATCAAAGGATAGCGTAATGAAAAATCCTGAACCATGCGTACCAGGGTGTCGTACACAGCCATGTCGCCATGCGGGTGGTATTTTCCCAAAACTTCACCAACAATGCGCGCACTTTTCTTGAACGGTTTATTGTGTTGAACACCCAGTTCGTGCATGCCATACAGCACCCGGCGATGTACAGGCTTCAATCCGTCCCGGACGTCGGGCAGGGCGCGGGCCACAATAACCGACATGGAATAATCGAGATACGACTCGCGCATCTCATCTTCTATTAAAATTGGTATGATTTTTTCGTTCGGTGCCATTTTATCTCCCGGAGATTAAATATCCAAATTGCGAACAAATTGTGCATTTTCTTCAATAAATTTCTTACGGGGCGCGACATCTTCGCCCATCAGGATGCTAAAAATTTGATCGGCTTCCATCGCATTTTCGATGCTTACTTTTAGCACGGTTCGGGTTTCGGGATTCATTGTGGTTTCCCACAACTGTTCCGGATTCATTTCACCCAAACCTTTGTAACGTTGAATGGTTAATTTCCCTTCTTCCACACCCAGCTCTTTGATGATTTTTTCCTTTTCTTCGTCATCAAAGGCATAAAATTCTTGCTTTCCGTTTTTGATTTTGTACAAAGGTGGCTGGGCAATGTAAATTTTTCCCTGCTGGATCAGCTCGCCCATGTAGCGGTAAAAAAAGGTTAACAGCAAAGTACGGATATGCGCTCCGTCAACGTCGGCATCGGTCATGATAATGATTTTGTCGTAGCGCAAACGTTCCATGGAAAAATTGTCCGAACCAATGCCGGTGCCAATCGCCGTGATGATTGTCTTAATTTCGTCATTGCTTAAAATTTTGTCCAATCGCGCTTTTTCCACATTTAAAATTTTTCCTTTTAAAGGTAATATGGCCTGAAAGCGCCTGTCTCTGGCTTGTTTTGCCGAACCGCCGGCCGAATCGCCCTCCACCAAATACAGCTCTGTTTCTTTGGGATCTTTGGAAGAGCAGTCGGCTAATTTTCCCGGTAACGAGCTGCTGTCCAGGGCGGTTTTTCTCCGGGTTAATTCCCGGGCCTGCCGGGCTGCCTCGCGTGCCCGTGCGGCACTAATGCACTTTTCGACTATCGGCTTGGCGATGGAGGGATTTTCTTCCAAAATTTCATAAAGCTTTTCATTGACCAGTGTCTCCACCGCACTGCGGACTTCGGAATTGCCTAATTTGGTTTTGGTTTGTCCTTCGAATTGCGGTTCGGGCACTTTTACCGAGATGACCGCGGTTAACCCTTCACGAACATCCTCTCCGGTTAAGGTAATCTTATCGTTGGGTTTCAAGAAATTGTATTTTTGTGCGTATGAATTGATCGTGCGGGTTAGTGCCGATTTGAATCCCGATAAATGCGTACCCCCTTCAATGGTATTTACATTATTGCAATAGGTCAGAATATTTTCGGTGTAGGCATTGTTGTATTGTAGTGCCACTTCAACCGGAATGCCTTCTTTTTCCCCTTCGATGTAGATGGGATCCTGGTGCAACGGGGTGCGGCTTTCGTCCAAATACAAAACAAAAGCCTTGAGCCCACCCTCGAACAAAAATTCGTCTTTTAAATCATTCCGTTCATCGATGATGGTGATTTTTAAATTCTTGTTTAAAAATGCCAGTTCCCGTAAACGATTTGCTAAAACTTCGTATTTGTAACTTACTTTTGTAAAAATTTCTTCATCGGCCAAAAACGTAATTTTTGTTCCGCGTTTTTCGGTTTCACCCAAAATCTTTAATTCTGTAACAGGATTTCCGCGTTCGTATTCCTGATAATAAATTTTCTTTTCGCGATAAATTTCAACCTTACACCATTTGGAAAGGGCGTTTACAACCGAAGCACCGACGCCGTGCAATCCACCCGATACCTTGTACGTGTTTTTGTCAAATTTTCCACCGGCGTGTAAAACGGTCATAATAATTTCTACGGCCGGACGTTTTTCGACCGGATGGATGTCCACGGGAATCCCACGGCCGTTATCTTCCACAGAAATCGATTCGTCCGGATGAATGGTGACGGTAATTTCCGTGGCGTATCCGGCCATAGCTTCGTCGATACTATTGTCGACTATCTCATAAACCAAGTGATGAAGCCCTTTACTGGTAACATCGCCAATATACATGGCAGGGCGTTTGCGGACGGCTTCTAATCCTTTAAGAATTTGAATGTTCTTTGCTGTATAATCTTTTGCAGACATTGAATCACCTTATATAATTTTAATTTTTCTTATTTTTACATGATTAAATTTTTTATTTATTAATGCCACAATTTGCGGGCGTAAATTCTTTAATTCGTTTTTCCACGATTCGGAAATAGCTTCCAAAACAAGAGTGTCCCCTTCGAACTTGACCGGACGGCACAAATGGGCTATTTCCGGAACCATTATTTTATTCCAATTGCTTAATACATATAATTTATTAATATCTTTATCGGCGTTGATGTCTTTAAGCACAGATTGTAATATTGTACCAATCTTTTGCACTTTATGTTTCATGAGCAACGGTACCATCGGTTAATTTAAAAAAATCCAAATCGGCCAAATTACTCTTTTTGAAGTTTTCTGCGGTAGTCGATGTAATAAATGTCTGACATTTTTCGGCTATAATACTTTTAATAACATTTTCGATACGACTTTCATCCAATTCGCTAAAAATATCATCCAACAGCAACAATGGCCTTTCTTTCAATTCTTTTTCTATTAATCGAGCTTCCGCAAATTTTAAACTGATTAAAAAAGTTTTGTTTTCACCTTGGGATCCAAACGTTTTCAGCGGCTGGTTATTTTTAAAAAAAATGATGTCGTCTCTGTGTGGTCCACTGGTAGTCGATCCGTAATAAATATCTTTCCTTTGCGTTTCATCCAATTTTTGATTAATGCGTGCTTCTAATTGTTCAATAGCATCCTGTTTAAAATCCACCTGGACAAAAGTGTTATATTTAATTCCTATTTCATCATTCGTTCCCGACATTGTTTTGTACAGCGTACTAATCAACGATTTTAAATGATCTAATATTATTTTTCTTTTGAAAATAATATATGCCGCAAATTTGCTGAATTGAATATCCCAAGGAACCAAATCACTAATTTGGGCTTCCTTTTCGGAAATTAAACTCAATATTTTGTTGCGCTGCTGCAATACCTCTTTAAATTTTTTTAACGCTTGTAAATATTGGGCATCGATTTGTGAAATTAAAATATCAACAAATTTTCTTCTTGCTGCCGGGGAACCATAGGTCAGTGTCAAATCTTCCAATGAAAGTAAAATAATGGGCACAACCCCGATGATAGAAGAAAACGATTTGACCTTTTTTTGATTATAAAAAACATGCTTACCTTTGGTTCCGGAGAAAAAAACGCGAACCGAAAATTCTTTGCCTTTATCTTTTTTAAAGTTACCTGAAATATCGAAATATTCGCTGCCTTGCTTTAGAACCGCCTTATCATCGTTAACTCTAAAACTTTTTGTAAGGCCCAATAAGTAAATGGATTCTAAAACCGATGTTTTCCCTTGGCCGTTCCCTCCGTAAAAAACGTTGATATTTTTGGAAAATAAAATTTCTTCTTTTTGGATGTTTCTAAAATTCAGTAAACTTAACTTAGTCAGTTTCACTTAACCTCACTGGCATTAGCAACATCAAAATATCTTCATCCTCTTCTTGCTCCACAGGGAAGAATAGCCCGGGACCATCCGAATCTTCAATTTTTATTTTAATATCTTCGGAATCGATGTGACGCAATATATCTACCAAATAATTTGCATTGTAGGCAATGAGCAAAGGTTCAAAATCAAATTTACAGGGAATCGTCTCATTTGCTTCGCCACCAAAGTCAATATCCTGGGCATAAATATTAAGATGATCCGGGTATACTTTAATATAAATTTGAGACGTTAGAGGGTTGGAAAATAGTGAAACTCGTTTTACCGAGTGAATCATATTATTTCGATTTACAATAATTTCTTTTTGGTAATAGTCCGGAATAACGCGCTCATAATCAGGAAATGGCTCTTTAATTAACCGGGAATATATTTTTGTATTCGGCAAATCGAAAAGAATATAATCTTTGCTTAAATAAACTTGATGATTTCCTTCTTCCGGTAAATTGCGTGCAACAAAATTTAAAGCCTTGGTCGGCACAATAAATTGTGTGTTTAAATCGCCATTGTTAAAATTTTTGTGAATAAAGCGCACCAAACGATGCCCGTCGGTCGCAACCATTCGATACTCATGATCGAGTATCTGACATAACACACCACCTAATGCACTGCGTACATTTTCAATGGAGCAGGCAAAAATCGTTTTTTCGATCATTCTCTTTAGTTTTAAATTCGGGAGAGATATGCTTTTTTGTGAATCCACAACCGGGACCGAAGGAAATTCTGTTCGGGGCTGACCGGACAATTTGTATTCCCCGGAATCGGTTTTGATTGCAATGCGAAGATTTGAATCCACACTAAGCTGCAAATCGATTTCCGGCATTTCTCGTAAAATATCTTGCAGTAATTTCCCGGTTATGGCAACCGCACCTTCTGCGGAAATCCTGGCCGGCGCCCAGGATATCTGAGCAATATCCAAGTCTGTAGCAATAATTTTTAATTTATTTTCTTCTGCAATTAAGAGAACGCTATATAAAATGTCTTGGGTTGTTTTAGCCGGAATTACATTAATCACACGTTGTAATGCTTTTAAAAAATTTGATCTGGAAATTGTAAATTCCATAGTACCTCCATTTTTATAAGTTGAAAATTTAAATAAATATAATGAATTTAGCAAGGTAGCACATCTTTCTACAATATAATTACTTTTATTTTTATTAGATTATTTAAAAAGGTAGTATTAGTAGGGGATGTGGATATGTGGAAAACATTACTGAGGCCTGTCAGATCGACGAAAATAGTGTAAAAGTTTTTAAGAAAAAAAGTAACAAAAAGGTTACAGAATAAAATTCTTTTGGATGAATGTTAAAAACATCCGAAGATTGGGCAAAATATCCACAAAATAGTCCACATTTTTTTTCTGGAAATAATTTTAGTATTTTTAAAAGATTAAACAAAATTCGTGCTTTAGTTTTCCACAACAAAAAAAATTTAATAAAATTTGCTTTTGCATAGTAGGTGTAAATAAATTAAGTGTTTCAAAATTTGAAAATAATTAGGAGGTATTTTTAATATGAAACGTACTTTTCAACCACATAATCGCAAAAGAAGAAACAAACACGGATTTCGTAGCAGAATGAAAACCCATGCCGGTCGGGAAGTTTTAGCGCGTCGCAGAAAAAAAGGTAGAAAAAGACTTACTGTAAGTGATGAATATATCAAGACGGCTTAATATTGTTTCGATTAATGATTCGAAAGAAATTAAGTACGTATTAGATCATAGCCGTAAAATATATTTTAAATATGGGATTGTTTTTCTAAACAAAGATAAAGCGGTTAATGAAACGTTACGGGTTGCTTTTTTAGTAAAAAAAAATTGTGGCAACGCAGTAAGGAGAAATTATATTAAACGAATTGCGCGGTTTTTGATAATAAAAAATATCACTCTGTTTAAAAAATATAACAGAGTGATATTTTTATTTATGTCAAAAGAAAACTTTAAATACAAACAGCTTGAAGAAAATTTGTTAAAGGCACTTTAAAATGAAAAGGGTCTTATTATTAATTATTCAGTTTTACCGGAAATTTATTTCACCATTAAAACCGCCTACTTGTCGATTTTATCCTACATGCTCTGAATATGCGTACGAATCCATTAAAAAACATGGTGCTTTAAAAGGGGGATGGTATTCTATCGTTCGAATTAGTAAATGTCATCCTTATCATCCCGGCGGATATGATCCAGTCAAATAATTTGGAAGGTATAAAAGAAAATGGATAAAAACTCGATTATTGCCTTAATACTAATAGGACTAATTATCTTATTTATTCCATACTATCAGCGATTAATTCAGCCGAATGCCGGAGCTGTGCAAAACCAGGAACAAGCTGTTTCCGATACGACCACCCACGCGGTTGATTCTTCTTTGGCTCAGGAAAAGCCACCGGTTGTCGAACCGAAGGCAAACGAAAAAAAGAAAATTTCATCACAAGGTGTGACTCCGGTTGAAGAGACGGTAAATACACCATCGGATTTTTCGGATCAGGATTCTACGGAAAGGGAAATTATAATCGATACCGATTTGATTCATGCGGTTGTTTCCAATAAAGGGGGCGGTTCGTTAAAATCTTTCGTGCTGAAAAAGTATGAAACGTATGATTCTTCTTATGTTAATTTTATTGATTCCACATTGTTAAATAATACGTTTTTTGCGTTTGTCGATCGGTCAGGAAAACTTGTAAATACAGCAGACGTACTTTTTAAATCTGCAAAAGCCGGAATCAAAAAATTTGTAGAAAAAGATCAAACATTTTCCATTTTGTTTACTGTTAAATATAAAGGCGTTACAATAGAGAGAATTCTTACTTTTTTTGGCGATAAATATCATTTTGATGTGGCGCTGAAGATCGCCGATCCACAAAAAATATTGCTCAATAATCAATACCAGTTGGGGTGGATAAACGGAATTCCTTTAACCGAAGCGTATAAGCGTGAAGACAATAGTTACTCTCATGCTTATGCCTACATGGCCGAAGAGTTAGAAGATTATAAAATCGATAAAAAAGGAAAACAAAACCCCTTGAACTTAACGGGTTCAGCCGATTGGACGGCGATACGAACCAAGTATTTTTTAATGAGTGTAATTAATAATAATAGCAAGAATGTAATTGACGGCGTGCTTTTAGGAGGCGAAGGGATTCCCAAAAAAGATTATGTCTTTGGTAAATACACAGTGCTTTTTAATGCCCGTTACAATGCTCAAGCAGATAATACATTTCGCTATTATTTAGGCCCTTTGGATTATGCGGAGCTGAAGACATATGGAAAAGATTTACAAAAACTTGTTTTAAATAATGGATGGTATGAACGAAGTTTGCGTTTCTTTAGCATCCCTGTTCTTTACATACTGGCGTTTATGCACAAATTTATTCCCAATTACGGTATTGTAATTATTTTATTTTCAATTATTATTAAACTTGTTCTCTACCCATTAACGAAAAAAAGTTACGAATCGATGCGCGACATGCAGAAAATTCAGCCTTTAATGAATGAGCTGCGCGCAAAGTACAAGAACGATCCGCAAAGATTAAACAAGGAAATGGTGAAACTGTACAAAGAGTACGGGGTAAACCCCATGGGCGGGTGTTTGCCAATGCTCTTGCAGTTACCATTGCTGTTTGCTCTTTATGTGGTTTTTCGTTCAACCATACAATTGAGAGGTGCGGTCTTTATTCCCGGCTGGATTAATGATTTGTCGCGGCCCGAAGGATTATTCCATCTGCCGTTTTCTTTGCCGTTTTACGGAAACGAATTTAATTTATTGCCGGTTCTGATGGCCATTACGATGATTTTTCAATCCAAGATGACAACCCAGGATCCGAAACAAAAAGCCATGATTTATATTATGCCTATTTTTATGCTTTTAATCTTTAATCAGTTGTCTTCTGGATTAAACCTGTATTATACAATGTTTAACTTACTGACGATTATCCAGCAGCTTTATATTAATCGTGGTTTAAAAGACGGTCCGGAACTGGTCCCGGCAACATCTGGTGCAAAAGCAAAGAAAAAGAAGTGAGATCACCTTTTTCGAGGGATTAGATGAAAGGTGATTTGCTAAATACGGATACCATTATTGCCCCGATAACCGGTTTAACAGGGGGAAGCGTTCACATGATTCGGATCAGTGGTAAGGATGCTATCCCTCTGTTGAACCGTTTTTTTTCTAAAAAGATTGATGCACGAAAGCAAAATGTTTTTTTTTATGGACGGTTAGTCAACGAAGAAAACAAACCAATCGATGAAGTTGTTGCTTTTGTGTACAAGGCACCCCATTCATATACCGGTGAAGATGTTGTTGAAATTAGCTGCCACGCGAATATTCTGATCACTGAAGAAATAATTGAGCTGTTCATTCGAAACGGATGTCGGTTTGCCGAGCCCGGAGAATTTACCAAGAGGGCTTTTTTAAACGGGAAAATCGATCTTCTTCAGGCAGAGTCAGTTGCCGAGCTTATTTCGGCACGTTCAAAAAAAGCGGTGGAAAATGCTTTAAGTCAATTGGAAGGTCGTTTTTCCAAGGAAATCCGGCAAATCAGAGAAAATATTGTTAAAGCCTTATCGTTGCTTGAGTTAAATATCGATTTTTCGGAAGAAGATATCGAAGTAATTACAGACGATGAGATTTACAATATTTTAAGCCAAACGGAACAAGCAATAGCCCGTTTTCTTGATAGTTACCAAAAAGGGAAGCTGTTGCAAAACGGATTAAAAGTTTTGATTACGGGAAAACCCAACGTTGGTAAATCAAGTTTAATGAATGCTCTTTTGGAAAAAGATCGGGTGTTGGTTTCGGATATTCCCGGGACAACCCGGGACATTATTCACGATGAAATTTATTTAGACAACATATTGATAAAATTTATGGATACAGCCGGGATTCGCTTTTCTCACGATAAGCTTGAGCAAGAAGGGGTAAAGCGGGCAAAGGAATTGTACACAGAGGCTGATTTTATTTTAATGCTTTTTGATGTTTCCAGTGAATTTACCGAAGAAGACAGGCATCTGTTTGAATTGGCTCAAAAGTACAAAGAGAAGGTGATTTTTGTCGGAAATAAAATAGATTTGAGAATTCATCCCGGAAATAAAAGGACGATGGATGAAAATTTTATTTTAATATCTGCGAAGAAGAAAACAAATATTGAACAAATAAAAGAGACAATTAAAGAAAAGCTAAAAACGGTAGAAATAGAGAGCACTTTTATTAATACCGAAAGACAGTACAACAAACTAAAAGCCGTATTAGATAGTATACGGAAAGCAAAGAAAACATTAAAAGAAAATATCGGTCATGAGTTTGTCGCAATGGAGATAAGAGAAGTAATCCATGACCTCGGTGAACTGACGGGTGAAATAACCAACGAAGATGTTTTAAATAATATTTTTTCAAATTTTTGTATCGGAAAGTAAAGAAAGTTTCACGTGAAACACGATTAAAATGGTAAAGTATGATATCGTCGTTATCGGAGGCGGTCACGCCGGAATCGAGGCCGCATACATCGCAGCTAAATTCGGGCTAAAGACGGCTCTGGTAACCCTGGAAAAAAAGAAGATTGGTTTAATGTCTTGCAACCCCGCCATTGGGGGGTTGGCAAAAGGGCAGCTCGTTCGGGAAATAGATGCGCTCGGTGGAATTATGGCGCGCATTGCCGATGAGGCGGGTATACATTTTAAGATGTTGAATACTTCTAAAGGCCCGGCGGTGCAATCCCCAAGAGCCCAGGCAGATCGTTTGTTTTATGCAAAAGTGGCGCAAAAACACTTACAGGCATTACCGAACTTAGATATCATCGAAGATATGGCCGTTGGGGTTCAAATTAACAACGCAAGAATAACTCATGTTCTTTTGAAAAAACTTGGAAAAATTGCAACCGAAGCAGCAATTCTTACAGCAGGCACCTTTTTAAATGGGGTTATTTATATTGGAATGAATAAACTGGCTGCCGGCCGCGCTGGAGAATTACCGGCGGAAGGACTTACAGAGTCCTTGGTTTCCTATGGGTTTGAAGCCGGAAGATTAAAGACGGGAACCCCTCCCCGCATCCATCGCGATTCCATTAATTATGATAAACTAATCGTGCAAGAGCCGGATAAAAAGCCTGTTCCTTTTTCGTTTTCGACAAAAGAAATCACACAGCCGCAAATAAACTGCTACATTACACATACAAACGAAAAGACTCATGAAATTTTGCGAACGGGTTTTACGCGTTCGCCACTTTTTACGGGAATGATCTCCGGAGTAGGGCCGCGCTATTGTCCGTCTATTGAAGACAAAATCTACCGGTTCTCAGACAAGCCGAGGCATCAGATATTTTTGGAACCCGAAGGGTACACGTCCGAAGAAGTGTATGTTAATGGATTTTCTACAAGTTTGCCCATCGATACGCAAGAGGCGGCAATTAAAACAATTCCGGGGTTGGAAAATGCCAAAATTGTTCGCCTGGGTTATGCGGTGGAATACGACTTTTTTCCACCCCATCAAATAAAACACACATTGGAAACCAAAGAAGTAAAAAACCTGTTTTTTGCCGGACAAATTAATGGTACATCCGGCTACGAAGAAGCTGCAGCGCAGGGGATAATAGCCGGAATTAATGCCTCGTTGAATTTATTGGGCAAAGAACCGTTTGTTTTGGATCGCTCGGAAGCCTATATCGGGGTTTTGGTGGATGATTTAATCAACAAAATTCATACTGAGCCCTACCGTATGTTTACATCCAGTGCCGAGTCCAGATTATTGCTGCGCCACGACAATGCCGACTTACGTTTAATGGAAAAGGGCTGGCGCTTGGGCTTGGTGCCGCAAGAGATATATGACAAACTTGTGGAGAAGAGAGAGAAAATCGATGAATTACATCAAATCATCGAAACATCGAAAATAAAGCCCGACGTATTCTTTGAAAGAACGAAAAAACACATCAATAAAGTGTTAACAGCAAAAGATGTATTAAAGAGGCCGGAGAATAAATTAAGCGAGATATTGCCGCTTTTAACGGACGAGCGATTTTCGGATGCGGTGATTAATGAGGTTGAATACCGCATTAAATACGAAGGTTACATTAAGCGGCAGGAAATGCAAGTGCAAAAATTCAAACAACTTGAGAATAAAAAAATCCCACAGAATTTCGATTATTCCCAAATAAAAGCCCTTTCGGCGGAATCCCGCGAAAAATTGGGAAAGATACGGCCGGCGAGCTTGGGGCAGGCGGCACGAATTTCCGGAGTAAAACCGGCAGATTTGACCGTATTAATGATTTATTTAGAGAAAATGAATCAATATTAGTGTTTCACGTGAAACATAAAGAGGGTAATGCGATAATTTTAGCGGCATTAAAACAGCAGGGCGTTTTTTTATCGAAACAGCAAAAAGAAAAGCTGGAAGAATATGTTGCTTTGGTGAAAGAGTGGAATACAAAAATTCATCTCGTTTCCAAGGGTGATCAAAATTTTATTGAAGAACGACACATTCTCCCGAGTTTTTTGTTTTATGTTGAATTGCAAAAACTTACGCCAAAATCCAAACCGGCCATCGTGGATCTGGGAAGCGGCGCCGGTTTTCCGGGTGTTGTCCTTGCGATTATGCTAACGGAGGCGCGTATTGTGCTGGTTGAATCGTCCCGCAAAAAGGCCCTTTTTTTGAAAAAAGTTTGTCAGGAATTGGCACTAAATTGTGAAATAGAAAATGCACGATTCGAAGAATGGGTAGAGAGAAAAACCGGCTTAATAGATGTGGTTGTGGCGCGTGCGGTTGCTTCGCTCGAGACGTTGTTTGTTTTGACAAAACCATTGTTGCAAAAAGAGAAGACGATCCTTTTGACGATTAAATCGTGTTCCCAGAACGAGAAAATAAGCGAACAACTAAAGCGCGAAACCAAGATAGAAGTTCTCAAAAATCGGTTTTTCGAAATATCTGATTATATGAAGGATAAATGTATCTTAAAGATGGAGTATGTACATGGATGAAAAGAAATTGTTTAATGAGCTTTCGGGGTTAGTTACAGAAAGCAGAAACCCGAATTCCATGGAAATCGATGTGATGGACACCCTGGACGCGGTGCGGGTTTTTAACAATGAAGATAAAAAAGTAGCCTATGCGGTCGAAAAAGAACTCCCTTATATTGCCCAGGCGATAGAAATTGTTACCGAAGCCTTTAAAAAAGGTGGACGCTTGTGTTATTTTGGCGCGGGAACCTCAGGAAGATTGGGGGTGTTGGATGCGGTGGAATGTCCTCCCACGTTTGGTGTGGATGTAAACATGGTGGTCGGAAGAATTGCCGGAGGGTTTAAGGCTTTGACCGTAGCGGTGGAAGGATATGAAGATTACGAAGAATACGGTGCAAAAGACGTAGCGGAGTTAAATGTAAATGAAAACGATGTGGTGTGTGGGATCGCCGCAAGTAGAAGAACGCCTTACGTGGTTGGCGCAATTAAAGAAGCACGAAAGCGAGGAGCCAAAACCATCGCCGTAATTTGCAATCCGCGGGAAGAACTCCAATATGATGTGGATGTGGCGATTTGTCCAGTTCCCGGACCGGAAGTAATCATGGGTTCTACGCGTTTAAAAGCGGGCACCGCAACCAAAATGGTTTTAAATATGATTACCAGTGTTTCGATGATAAAGCTGGGTAAAGTGTATGAAAACATGATGATCGATTTGCAGCAAAACAATAAAAAGCTCATCGAAAGATCGAAGCGGATTATTATGATGGCGGCAAATGTGGATTACGACCGAGCGGCAGAATGTTTGCAGATTGCGAAAGGACACGTTAAAACCGCAATTTTTATTGCAAAGACAAACGCAACGGTGGAAATTGCCCGAAAGTACCTCGATGAAAACGAGGGATTCTTGAAGAAGGCGTTGCAAGCCTTTGAACGCGATCAACAAAAATAAAAAATTAAACCTCGCTGTGTGCGAGGTTTTTTTGTGTTAAAAGGATTATTTGCAAAAAACAAAAAATTTTCTTACCAATTATTAAGGAATTAGGCAGCGAAAAAATAACTTAGTTGGGCAATATGACATCAATATTAGGATTAGTACTTTTAGTTGTCCTGGCGATTGTAGGAAAATACATCTTCGAAAAAATTCATCTAAAAACGGGCACCCAAAATTTTTTAATATATTCCGGAACTCTTTATTTGGTTATAGGCCTTTTACTAAATCCGGATCTTTCAAAAATTCCCGAATTAAGCATCTTCCGAAAGAACGAATTTTTTTTTGATTTCATTCTGGGGTGGACGGGATTTCTGGTCGGCTTGCAGTTGGCGATTAAAGGGATAAAACGATTTCCCGCAAAATATTTTGGGTACAGCACGCTCGGTTTTCTTTTTACGTTTCTTGCCGTTATGGCGGTGTTTTTTATCGTTAACCCATTGTTAAATATAAAATTAACCAAGCTTGAAATACTTTTGCTGTCGATCGTAGGCGGCATGTCATCCATTTTATCGGTGGGATTGCTTTCCCGACAAAAAAAAATCCATTCCTATTATGCACACTATCTCCAATTTGCCTCGGCCTTTGACAATATTTTAGGTGTGATTGTATTTGGGCTACTGTTTTTTGCATATCAGGCCATGCATCTTGGTTGTGGTTCGGCGCTTTTGAACCTGGGAATCTCTTTGTTGCTTGTTTTTTTGCTGGCGCAGTTTTACAAATACTTTAACAAAGAATTCAAAACCTTCGAAGAGGAAAGCCTCTTATTGCTGGGGCTGATTTTAATCATCGTGGGAATGGCCCGTCTGTTACAAAACAGCATCATCTTTACCAGCTTTTTGTTTGGCTTTATGATTGTGAATATGGCAGACACAAAAAAAATTTTGCTGACAGTTCAGGAATGGGAGAAGCCCCTAAATTACATTTTGTTTCTTTTTATCGGGCTTTATCTGGATATTTACATCTTGAATTACGCATCCGTTTTATTGATTTTTTTGATTGCCATTTTTGGAGTAAAATATTTCGTAAGCAAACAGCAAATCAAACATTTACATCCTAGCCGGACAAATTCCAACCAGCAAAATCAAACGTTGTGGGGAATTACCAATATTTCGATGGCAATGGTTTTGGATGCGTATTTTACGAATTATCACCCACAGGAATTAAAATTACTGAGCATAGTTGTTATTGTGTATTACATAACAAATGTGGCAAGCATTTATTCGTTTAAAAAAGCGGTTAGAAAATGAAGAAATTCAGTGGTGCTTTTTTCATATTTGGAATTTTCTATTTTTTGAAAATAAACCGGATTCAGAGCAATCCGAATTTCGAAAATATTTTATTAATGGGAACCATGTTCATCGGCGCCTATTTGCTGGCCTTGGCGCTTAAAAAGGCGAAGCTTCCCAAACTCACCGGATTTATGATTACAGGCTTTATTTTGGGCCCGAATGTATTACACTTTTTATCTCATGAGAATTTGGAAGGATTGAAATTTTTCGAAAATTTTGCCCTGGCTTTTATTGCCATTACGGCTGGCGGAGAGCTAAAATTCAGCAGAATCAAAAAAGTGTTGAAACCGGTTTTGTTTATTTTGTTTAATCAGATATTTCTGGTTTATTTTTTATTACTAATCATTCTGATCCCTCTTGCGCAGGTTTTCCTAAAAGGTTTTCTTGCCAATCAAAATTATTTAATCGGCTTTGCCATTCTATTTGCCGCGGCCGCTCTTTCAAAATCGCCGGCAACGACCATGGGAATCATTTCCGAATTAAAGGCCAAAGGCCGTTTAACAGATATTGTACTATCGGTCACCGTTTTGAAATCTATTTTTGTCGTGTTGGTGTTCCCATTTATTATTACGTATGCCAAAATCTTTTTAATAGAGAATTTCACATTCGACTTCGGGCAAGTGGTTGCTTTGGGAAAACAGGTTTTGGGATCGCTGGCTTTGGGAGGGTTTTTCGGAATACTCATCATCTTGTTTCTAAAATATGTTCGCATGGAGAGCATGATTTTTCTTTTTTTAACCGGTGTGGTGATTACAGAAGTCAGCCATATTTTCGGACTCGAGATTTTAATTACGTCCATCGTTACGGGCATTGTGGTCGAAAATTTTTCGGAAAAAGGTGAAGAATTAATCGAAGGGATCAAAAAAACCTCCCTGCCGCTGTACATTGTTTTTTTCACGTTCGCCGGCGCAAGTTTGCATGTGGACACATTACGAAGAGCCATTGCCATGACGGCCTTGCTGGTGATTTTACGCATGGTTTTGTTGTATCTCAGTAATTTTCTTGCCGGGTATCTTTTAAAAGAAGATAAAATCATCAAACATTATTCGTGGCTGGGTTTCATCGGTCAGGCCGGAATAGCCGTTGGGCTGGCCAATATCATCGAGGCTGCCATTCCCGGGGAAATCGGCATGATTTTCAAATCAATTTTAATTGCCACGGTAGTAATCAACGAATTCCTGGGGCCGATTTTCTTCAAATTTTTGTTGGTTAAATCGGGCGAGGCACAAACAGAGTAAAGAATTAATTGATGAATTTTCATATATTTTTTTGATAAAAATTGTAAAAATGATTAAATTTAGCAAAATGAACAAGTTATAATATATTCCTCGAATTGTAAGATTCGATGATACTCTGGGGGATCTATGAACAAATTTAAAATACTTTATCTGGCGAGTGAAGTGTCACCCTTTGCAATTGCCGGCGGATTAGCCGATGTAACAGGTGCATTGCCCAAGGCTTATAAAAATTTAAATCAGGAAGTGCGCCTGATGATCCCGAAATACAAGTTTATAAATGAAAGAAAATATGTGCTGCGGGAAGTTATTCGGCTGCGGGAAATTCCGGTTACCGTGAACGGACAAACCGTTATGGCTTCGGTCAAGTCGGCCTTTTTACCCGACAGCAAGGTACAGGTGTATTTTATTGAAGTTGGTGATTTTTTCAACCGGCCCGGAATTTACAACGATCCTAAAACAGGAAAGCCCTACGAGGATAACGCTGTTCGGTTTGCCTTTTTTTCAAAAGCCGTAATCGAAACGCTTAAAAAACTGTCCTGGCAACCGGATGTCATCCATTGTAACGATTGGCAAACCGCCTATGTGCCGGTGTACCTAAAAACCATTTACCAGGGCGATCCCTTTTTCAAAGGGATCAAAACCGTGTACACCATCCACAACTTAACCAATCAAGGTGAGTTCGATGTGGACCTGGCGGAAAAGATCGATTTTGACAAAAGTCAGGTCAAAGAAGGCGGAATGTTTTACAAAGACGGCAAATTGAATTTGACGATGGGTGCCATCTATTTTGCCGATTTTATTACTACGGTTTCGGAGACTTATGCCAACGAAATTCTCACCGACGATAAAGTGGGGTTTGGTTTTGGGCCTATTCTGGAAGAAAAAGGGGAGAAATTCGAAGGTATCTTGAATGGGGTGGATTATGGAATTTGGGATCCGCAGAAAGACAAATACATTCCCTATCACTATTCCAAAGAAGATTTGAGCAATAAAGAAGAGAATAAAAAAGCCCTGTTAATGCGGCTTGGAATGAAGTATGAAGCGGATGTGCCGGTAATCGGAATGATCTCGAAACTCACCCATCAAAAAGGATTCGATTTGATCGCGCAAATTATGGATGATTTAATAAAGGAAAACGTGAAATTGGTAATTCATGGCGATGGGGATCGAGATTTGGCCGAAAAGTTTCTGGAATATGCCAAAAAATATTCGGACAAAGTGAGTGTTAGTATTACTTACGACGAAAAAATGGCGCATTTAATCGAAGCCGGAAGCGATATGTTTTTAATGCCGTCACGTTATGAGCCCTGCGGGTTAAATCAAATTTACAGCATGCGCTATGGAACGGTGCCAATCGTTTCGGCCGTGGGTGGATTGTTCGATTCGGTAGACGATATTGATGAAGAAAGCGGAGAAGGAACGGGTTTTATTATCGACGAGCTTACCCCAGAAGGCGTTTTAAAAGCGATCAAACGCGCCCTTGCCTACTATCAAAACAAAGAAAAATGGCAAGAGTTGCAGAAGAGAATAATGGAAGAAGACTTTTCGTGGGATTATGCGGCAAAAAGGTATCTCGAAATTTTTGACCGTTTGATTAACGACACGGAGTACGAATAAGAAAACATTCATATTTAAAATAAAGCATTATTTCTTCTTTTCTGTTCGTAAAAAGTAAGAGTTGATTTCCGTAGCACATCATTTTTATTTACCGGAGCAAGTTAGGTGCAAAAGGCGGTATTTTTAGACCGGGACGGAACAATAATCGAACAAATGGGTTATATTAATCATTTTAGCAGAATCCGGATTTTTCCCTTTGCCTATGACGCGGTTCGGTTGTTTCGGCGCGCGGGATTTAAAATTGTGGTTGTAACAAATCAGGCCGGAGTGGCAAAAGGCTACCTTTCGGAGCAGATGTTACGGGAAATGCACGAGTTGATGTTAAACGATTTTAAAAGGCATGGCGCGGAAATCGATGCGTTGTACTATTGTCCCCACCATCCGGTGGAAGGAAAGGGGGCGTACAAAAAAGATTGCGCATGCCGCAAACCGAAAACCGGAATGATCGAAAAAGCCGTAAAAGAACTCAATATTTCGGTGAAGGATTCTTTTGTAATAGGAGATCGGTTATCCGATATTAAGCTGGCAAAAAATGCCGGAGCCCATTCGGTATTCGTATTAACCGGGTATGGCTTGGGAGATTACGTTCAAAGCAAAGGCGCTTTTTCCGTCAAACCCGAACTGGTAATGAACAATGTGCTGCAGGCCGCCCAAACCATAACAAAAATGGTTTAAAAAGATTGCATTGACTGATATAAAGCGAATAATTAAATTTACACATTTTTAATAAACAAGAACGGGTTGACATGAAAAGGTTACTATTATTGTTCTCGCTATTAAGTTTAATCTCTGTTTTTTCCTGTCAAAAATTAGATCCGATGGATCCTGCACAAGAATTCAAATCGATAGATAATTTTGGCCAATTTGTTGACACAACACTTTATGCCGATAGTGCCTTTTTTGTGGTCGATCCTTATGTTTTGACAAATGCCTCGGAGAAAATTTCTGTCGGGAATTTCAAAGGCTTTAATGCTTCTTTTTTGATTCGTTTTTTGCGTATGCCCTCCGATAGTAACGCCACCTACGATTCGGTTTTTGTGATCTTAAATCGGCGTCACGTTTTGGGCAAAGATGCGGATCTGCTGAATCTTGGCGTATCCCTTCCCTCGATGGCCTGGTCCGATTCGGCAAATCTTTTCCCGGAATGGCATACCTATCAGCCCGAAGAAACGTTTTATTCTTTCACGATCAACGCGGAAGACACGCAAACGGTCAATATTCCCATTCCTGTCGATGTTTTCACCAAATGGGTGGAAGACGGAGCCGACAACAAAGGATTATTCATTTATCCTCAGGATGCGCAAAGCACATTTATTTCGGAATTCGATAATTTTTACATCGAAGATCCTGCCAAATGGCCAAAGCTGGTGTACAAAAAAATATTGCCGGACACGGTTGAGCACGACACAACGAACATCGGATATGCTACGACCATTTTTAATTATGACGTTGAAGGCCCGCAAAGCATTTACACCCTGGCCGAGCAGGAAAAAGAGTTGATCGTTTCCTCGGGGATTGGATGCAGAATATTGTTCCATTTTGGAAATTTGGATGCTATTCCCGAAAGAAGCATCATTTACAGTGCGGATGTAATTTTAAAAGTAAAAGATCAAGATTTAACGGACCCGTCTCAGCCCAATGTTTTAAGCAACGGAGACCATACCCAATCGTTTTATTTGCGAATGCTGAAGTCGGTAGATGTGACCAGCAAACAATATGAGGTGGATTCTTTGTTTGCCTCGAGTGCGTACTATTCTTACAAATTATATCAGGCCGACAGTGTGATTCATTTTTTTGATGAAGACGCTCAGGTTTTGTTCGGCAAAAGCTATTTACAGAATTTTATTAGTGGGCGGTTTACAAACACCTGGTTCCTATTGCAATATCAAAACGAACGAATGGACATCTCGGTAAAATATATCGAATCGATTTTGAACAAAGGCATAAAAATTTACGCACGGTACTACACGGTAAAAAGTGAAGGTTTTTAAATGAAAAGGCTACAAACAATAATTTTTGCAATAGCCGTTACTCTAATGCCGTTAATGGCGGGAGAAACAGTTTTCGGAATTAATGATTACTCCCTGGGCACTCTGGAAAACCCCTATTCTTATGCCGGCCTGGGGCGCGGATATGAAATCGGAGCGCTGGATACCTTGCGGTTAAATTTTATGAATTATTCTGCCTGGACAACGGTGCCGCATCCTACCTATGGTATTCGTTTGGGCTATGTCGGGGCTTCGTCAGAAAGCAACACCGGCCATTCCTATTACAATGACTACGCTAACTTTCAGGGTGGCTTTTTGGGTATTCCCATTCTAAAAAAGAAATTGGTCGTTGGGCTTGGCATCCAACCTTTTACCAATGTGGAGCAAAACTACAAAAAACAAGAAGAAAACATGGACAAATATGTCCTGATTAAAGGGGGCACAAGCAAGGCCATCTTTAATATCTCCTACACGGTTAAACCGTTTTTGCGGTTAGGTGTTGGCTACGAGTACAATTTCGGAGAAGTAAACCGTACCTTCCGAATGGAATTTGCCGGCAGCGCGAACCCGCTGGATTTCAAATACCACTACCGTTTTTACGGCAACAGCATGGTGCTTAGCGCAAATCTAATACCGCTTCCCAAACTGGGTGTTGGGTTTGTGTTTCGCCCCAAATTCACGGGACGCATTCGCATCCAGCCGGAAACCAATTCTACCGTAATCAACAAAAGTCAACTAAAAAAAGTAACGCTTCCGGCTTTTTACGGGGCGGGATTCCAATACAATCTTGGGGAGCGCACCTCGGTTGGCATGGATTTTGTTTATCAAAACTGGAAAGACGAGTACAGCATAGAGGGTAGAACGTTTCCGGATTTGTTCACGAATTATTTCCGAATTTCCGGCGGAATTGAGAAGCGTCAAAGCCACAAATTGTTCACCAGTTTTGCAGAAAAACTTGATTATCGTGCGGGAATTTTTTATGGTAAACAAAACTATTTAAGTTTGTCGAATAATGTGTTTGAATATGGGGTGAGTTTCGGATTATCTTTGCCCATAACAAGGTTTAAATCCAGGCTTGATTTTTCGGGTCTGATCGGGCGGCGAGGCAGCCTGAGCGACAACCAGTACAAAGAAACGTTTTTCATGTTCGGGTTTACCATAAACGCAAGTGAACTTTGGTTTGTAAAATTAGAAAAATAGCATACGAGAATGGAGGAGACAACAATGACAAAGCGCATGAATATTTCAAGAGGCTTAATAGTACTCTTGTTGCTCTTCGTTATGAGTGGATTTGTATTCGCGCAAGAGTTGCTAACAGATGATCAGCCGGAAACCACAGATACCGTTAAAACGCAGTGCATCCCCGAGAATTTAACCACCCCGTGGGATAGTTTGGCCAACAAACCGCTCAATCAGGACATCCGGTTGGTATTTAACTTTGGGTATGAATATTACAAAAATCATTCGTACAAAGAGGCTTTGCCTTATTTATGGAATGTTTTCGTGCATGACAGCTCGAAATATGCCAAAGCAGCCGTCCGTCGTTTGGCTGACATCTACTTTTTGCAGGGTAAGGTCGATTCGACCCTGATTGTTTGCTACCGCGGATTGAAAATGTTCCCCCACATGTTGCGTTTGCACTACTATGCCGGAACCATCCAAAATCAGCTTGGGAAATTCCGCTGTGCCATTCCTCATTTTGAAGAACTGGTCAAAAAAGATTCTACCAATATTAGCTACTTAAAAACGCTGGCCTTTCTCTACTTTAAGAACGACGACGAACGCGCGATAAAAATTCAAGAAAAAGTCGTCGAATTAGATCCCAATAATGTGGAGGAAAATGAACGCCTGGCCCAGTTTGTGGCTTATTTTAAGGGTGAAGGCGCAGACTTGCAATATCGGAAAGAAACCTGGGAAAAAGATCCGAACAACTTAACCCTGGCCTTGAAATATGCGGAAGTTGCGGTAAAATCCGGAAGCTACAAAGAGGCGCTTAAGCCGTTGGATTTGATCATTAAAAAAGAACCGAGCAAAAAAGCCCTTTTATTGCGAGCCGAAGCCTATGAAAATTTGAACAAGTACGGGAAAGCCATCGAAGATTACAAGGCCATTTTAAAGCTCGATCCGAAAGATGCGGACGTCATGCTGAAAATTGCTGACAACTACCGCCTCGAAAATAATTTTTCCAGCGCCAAGTATTGGGTTTACCGTGCCTTAAAGGCTAAACCGGGATACGGCCTGGCCCATATCACGATGGGGACGATTTACGAATCGGCCGTGCCGTATTGCCAGGAAAAAATGCACCGTAAAAAGACGACCTACGAGGACAAGCTGGTTTACAAAAAGGCGTACAAGGAATATATTAAAGCGGCCAAAGACCCTGCCTTTAGAAGCAGAGCCTTAAAGAAAAAAGAAATTATTAAGCCGTTTATTCCGACAAAAGAAGACGAATTCATGCACAAAAACGATAAAATCAAATCGCCTTGCTATCAGTGGATTAACAAATAGGAGAACGTTGTGAAGATTGCCATCGGGGCCGATCATGCCGGGTACATGCTAAAGGAGCAGGTAAAGGCGTTTCTGAAATCAAAA
The DNA here is from genome assembly GCA_964468415.1 of uncultured Caldithrix sp. Taxonomy (GTDB): domain Bacteria; phylum Calditrichota; class Calditrichia; order Calditrichales; family Calditrichaceae; genus Caldithrix. The sequence continues at coordinate 21,922 of CAYXUS010000006.1, read as the reverse complement.
GACATCGATTTCAAAGATTACGGAACGTTTAAAATAGAATCGTGTGACTACCCGGAATATGCGTACAAGGTAGGGCAGGCCATTGTGAACGGCGAAGCCGATTTGGGTATTTTGATTTGTGGTACCGGAATTGGGATGAGCATTACCGCGAATAAAATCAAAGGAATTCGTGCTGCGTTGGTTCACGACGAACAAACGGCCAAGCTATCGCGCCAACACAACGATGCCAACGTGTTGTGCATGGGAGGGCGCATTCTGGAAGAAGAAGCGGCATTAAAAATTGTGGATGTTTGGTTGAATACCTCTTTTGAAGGCGGCCGGCATGAAAAAAGGCTAAAACTCATAAATCAATTAACCGGATTATGATTGGAGAGCCTATGTTAGAAGAATTGAAAAATCAAGATGCTCAAGTTTTCGACGCCATTGTGAAAGAAATGGATCGGCAGAACAACACACTTGAGCTGATCGCTTCTGAAAATTTTGTTTCCAAAGCCGTGTTGGAAGCCGCCGGTTCGGTAATGACCAACAAATATGCCGAAGGCTATCCCGGCCATCGATATTACGGCGGATGTGAAAATGTAGATATTGTGGAAAACTTAGCCCGCGACCGGGCCAAAGAACTTTTTAAATGTGAATATGTAAACGTGCAACCGCATTCCGGTTCTCAGGCTAACATGGCCGTGTATTTCACCTTTCTTAAGCCGGGCGATACCGTACTGGGAATGAATCTGGCACATGGGGGGCACTTAACGCATGGGTCTCCGGTTAATTTTTCCGGAAAGCTGTTCAATTTTGTGCCCTACGGTGTGAACAAAGAAAGCGGTCGGATCGACATGGATGAAGTGGCGAAACTGGCCCGTGAACACAAGCCTAAAATGATCGTTGTCGGTGCCAGCGCCTACTCTCGCTTTTACGAATTTGACAAATTTCGGGAAATTGCCGATGAAGTGGGGGCCATTCTTTTTGCTGACGTAGCGCATCCTGCCGGTCTCATTGCGGCTGGCGTTCATCCCAGCCCCATTCCCTACTGCGATGTGGTTACAAGCACCACACATAAAACATTGCGCGGCCCTCGCGGGGGCATGATTATGGTGGGCAAAGACACAGAAAACAAAATGGGAATTGTGGCGCCAAAATCGGGCCGGGTAAAAATGATTTCTGAAATTATTGACAGCAACGTTATGCCCGGCATTCAGGGTGGGCCGCTCATGCACATTATTGCGGCCAAAGCCGTTGCCTTCGGCGAAGCGCTAAAACCGGAGTTCAAAGAATATGCCAAACAAATCGTGAAAAATGCGCAAACCCTGGCCAATGCGTTAATTGAAAAAGGCTACGACATCGTCTCCGGCGGCACCGACAATCACGTGTTCCTGGTCGATTTAACCAAAAAGAATATTACGGGTAAGGCGGCAGAAAATGCTCTGCACGCCGCGGGAATTACGGTCAATAAAAACATGGTTCCCTTCGATACGCGCAGTCCGTTCGTGACCAGCGGTATTCGCATCGGTACGCCGGCATTGACCACTAAAGGGATGAAAGAAAGCGAAATGAAGATAATCGCGGATATGATCGACCGCGTGCTTTCCAACATCGACGACGATGAAATAATGGCCAAAGTTAGAGAAGAAGTAAAAGAACTCAACAAATCGTTCCAGATTTATCGGTTGTAAACGATTAAACGTAAAAGAAGATGCCCCGAATTTTTCGGGGCATCTTTGAATAAATACAGATGATGAAAAAGAAGAACATTCAAGATGTGGAAATGCCGTTCCTCGAACATTTGGAGGAACTTCGCTGGCGCATAATTAAATCTTTAATTGCAGTTGTTGTATTCACAATAGGTGCTTTTTTCTTTTCCGATCAAATTTTAAATTTCTTGTTACTCACCACCAAAAATCTAAAACACCAATTTCAGTTACAGGTTTTAAAAGTACAAACCGTTTTCGTCATCAAGCTGGAACTGGCCATTATTACCGGTGTGATTTTTGCTCTGCCGTACATTTTTTATCAGATTTGGGCCTTTGTTTCACCGGGATTGCTGGAAAAGGAAAGAAAGTACGTCATTCCCGTAATTACTTTTGCTACTGTCAGCTTTCTTGCGGGCGCGGCTCTGGCGTTTTTTGTCATTGTACCCATCGCACTGGATTTCTTTTTAAGCCTTGTGCCGGAAACGGTTAAAAATAATATTGCCCTCGATTTTTATTTTGGATTTGTTGCCCGCATCGTTTTGGTCTTCGGCATTGTGTTCGAATTGCCCGTCGTAAGTTTGCTTTTGACAAAACTGGGAATTTTAACGCCTAAAATGCTGCGGAACTACCGGCGCTATGCGATCGTCATCATTTTCGTTCTTGCCGCCATTTTAACCCCACCCGATCCTACAACTCAATTGCTGTTGGCTTTGCCATTGGTTTTGCTGTATGAGGTGACAATTTGGACCAGCTACATCTTTTATCGCAAAAAGAACAAGCAAGAAGAGCGTTAAATTATTGCTTACAAAACGATATATTATTATTTTCTATTTTCTTTAAATACAAATTTTAATTAGGAATACACACGGGTAATGGGAATAACGCTCAAAGAAATCACAAAAGTCGTTGCCGACGAGCTCAAAGAATACGATAAAGTCTTTAGAGAAATCTTAACTTCCAACGTTTATTTAATCGATACCGTTGCCAAATACATCGTGCGCAATAAAGGAAAAGGATTGCGTCCCTTATTGGTCATTCTTTCGGCCAAATTGGTAGGCAAGCCGGTCAAAGAAACGTACATCGCCGCCTCCATTGTAGAGCTGTTGCACACAGCCTCTTTGGTTCATGACGATGTGATCGACAACGCGCACATGCGTCGCGGTTTCCCTTCAATTAATGCTATCTGGAAAAACAAAGTGGCTATTTTAATGGGCGATTACATGCTTTCCAAATGCCTGATCGGCGCAACCATGACCGGCAGCCTGGAAGTGATGCAGAAATTGGCAATGGCCTCCAAACGCCTGAGCAAGGGCGAATTAATGCAAATCGAGAAGGCCCGCAATTTGAGTATTAATGAAGAGGAATACTTTGACATTATTACAAACAAGACAGCCGCATTAATCGGAACCGCTTCCGAATTGGGCGCCTTAACCGTGTCCGAACGAAAAGAAGATCATGAAAATCTCCGAAATTTCGGAGAGAATCTCGGGGTTGCCTTCCAGATTAAAGACGATTTGTTAGACTATTATGGCCACCAAAAAATTTTAGGCAAACCCGTGGGGAACGATTTTAAAGACAAAAAAATTACGTTACCCTTAATTCATTCGTTCAGCAATGCCACACGAAAAGAAATTTCCAAAATCAAACGCATGCTAAAGCATGGGGTTTCTAAGAAGGATGTGGCCTACATCATCAAGTTTGTGGAAGAGCATGACGGCATTCGTTATTCCGAAGAAAAAATAAACGAATATGCGCAAAAAGCCAAAGATTGTATCGCAGCCTATCCCGATTCCGAAATCAAAACAGGGCTGCATAACTTTGTTGATTTTACGGTAAACCGGTCAAATTAGATAATGCGTTCACCTTCCAAAATTCTCATTATTCGCTTGAGCTCCATTGGGGATATTTTATTGGCCACTCCTTTTTTGCGCCAAACCCGAATTAAATTCCCCGATGCCGTAATCGATTTTGTGATTAAAGAGCGCTTCATCGATTTGGTGCAATACAATCCCCATGTCAACAGGATTTTTTCCGTTAACGAAAAAGAGGGATTGCACGGGCTGTTAGAACTGCGCAAGCTACTTATTGCAAACAATTACGATTATGTTTTCGATCTGCACAACAATTTTCGCAGCCGCATTCTAACCTATGGCATGCGCGCGCACATTTCCCGAATTCACAAAGACAAGATAAAAAGGGCCCTGCTGGTTTACACAAAAATCAATTTGTACAAGCAGGTAACGCCCATTCCCTTGCGCTATTTGAAGGTAGGCGAAAAAGCGGGCATTAAAGATGATTTTAACGGCCTGGAAATTTTTTGGAAAAACCACATCGAAGAAGGCCTTTCATTGGTTGTGGACACGAAATTGCTGAGAAAGCCCTTTGTGGTTGTTGCGCCCGGCGCAGGCTTCAAAACCAAGCAATGGCCAGTGGAATATTTTCGAGAGCTTATCGAAACAATAGAAAAGAAACACGGCCTGCCAATTGTCATTTTGGGAAGTAAGGAGGAAGAAGAGCGGTTCAGATTGTTGGAAATTTCCGATGCGGTGCACAATTTAGCCGGAAAGCTTACCTTGCTGGAAAGCGCCATTATCCTGAGCAAAGCCCAGGCGGTAATCAGCAACGATTCCGGATTAATGCACATGGCCACGGCGGTAAAGGTCCCGGTTTTGGCCATTTTCGGATCGACAGTCAAAGAGTTTGGCTTTTTCCCCTTTCGGGCTCAAAGTAACGTGATTGAAAACAAAAAGTTATGGTGCCGGCCCTGCTCGCACATCGGAAGGAATCATTGCCCGCTCATTCATTTTAAATGTATGAAGGATTTAAAACCCATGATGGTATACGATCAACTTAAACCGTGGTTGTAAAATGCGTTGGCTTCCCGTTTACTTGTATCGTTTTGTGGTCTATCCCGCTTTGGTTTTGACGGCCCATTTGGCCGCGTTGTTTAATGAAACCATTCGTTTTGGATTGCGCGATCGCTATTGTTCCATTAAACAGTTAAAGAAATTTCAGAATAGCGGAAAAGAGATCGTTTATTTTCACGCTTCTTCTCTGGGGGAATATGAGCACATTCGTCCGTTAATCTATCGTTTGGGCGAAAAATACCAGATTGTCGTCACCTTTTTTTCGCCGTCGGGTTACAAGCACGCCAAAAAGCAGTTCGAAGACGAACAGCATTTTTATTTGCCCTTCGATTTCTACGGTTTGTGGAAAAAGCTATTCAGAAAATTACGTCCCAGGCTTGTCATCATTTCTAAACACGACATCTGGGCAAATCAGCTGTTTGCCGCGAAAAAGGAAGGAATTCCTACCTTTCTGGTAAATGCTTCTCTGGCAAAGGGTTCGTCCCGCTTAAACCCATGGTACCGTTTTTTTTATCGCGAAGCTTACCGCAGCCTGACAGGCGTTTACACCATTAGCGAAGAAGACAAAGAGCGTTTTGAGCAGTTTTTTTCTGTAACGAACATCAAAGTCGCCGGCGATACGAAATTTGATCAGGTTTTAATCCGAAAAAAGCAAGCGGAGACAAAACAACACATTCCCGAGCAGTGGTGGGCAAAAAGCCTTATTCTAACCCTGGGCAGCATTTGGCCGGAAGATTATCAGGTTGTATTGGAACCCCTGCAAACGCTGTTACAGGAAAATGCGCAAGTAAAGTTACTCATGGTACCCCACCAATTGCACAGTGATTTCATCACCCGAATGCAAAATGACTTTTCGCCATTTGGCGTGGCAAAGTTTACCGGCACTTCGGAGCATTTAAACCGAGCCCGGGTGCTCATCATCGATGTGGTGGGTATTCTGGCCGAATTGTACCAATATGCCCAAATGGCCTACATCGGCGGAAGCTTTAAACAGGGCATACACAACGTAATGGAAGCGGCGGTTTACGGCATTCCGGTTATTTACGGACCGAAACACAAAAACTCTTTCGAAGCGGACAAGCTGGCCCGGGAAGGCGGAGCGTTTGTCATTAACACGAGTAAAGAATTTTACGATGTGGTCAAACGGCTTATCGGTCATCCCCAATTCAGAGCGGAACACGGGGAAAGGGTGCGCACATTTGTGGAAAAACAAACGGGTGCTACCGAACGCCTTTTAAAAGAATGGCAGAAATTTTTAAATTAGTTCCTTTCCATTAAAAAACGGCCGCAACAAAACAAGTCTGCGGCCGTTGCAGTTTTTAGAACGAAATGTTAAGCCTGCGAATCGGTTTCTCCGCTTTTCTCTTTGTTCTCTTCCGATTCATCTCCCTGCGCGGCGGATTCGCCCAGGTCTTTGGTATCCTCCTTTTGGGGCTCCTCCGATTCTTCCTCATCTTCGATTTCGCTGTCTTTGCGGGTAAGCAAATTGGTATCGGTCAATTTGCGGTCGAAAATAACGTAAGAAATGACCAGGGCCGTATTGGCTACCGCTTCACCGTAACCAATGGTCATGTAAGCCGCAATGAGGAGAAAAAAGTAGACAACATAAGAAGAAACTTCCGTTGACAAAGGCAAGGTCAGGCGCAAAAGCTCGTAGTTCTCCTTCAAATAAAACAACTTGCTTCCTGTTTTTCCCAAAAGGGCAACAATCCAATCATGAATGGGACCCAGGGAAATTTGGATTAACCGAAGGGCATTGTCGAGCATGGGAGCCAGAGAGTGCATGAGCGGCATAAATAAAATGGAGTAGATGATCAACCCGACCTTTAAGACAAAAGCGAAAAAGAGAATGCCGAAGATGTACAAAACAAGGGTTGTTAATCCGTAAAGAACCAAACGCCAGGGCTGGCCCCAGGTTAAATGCAGCGATTGTACGGCTGCCCCAAAGCCATCTTCTTCGGAAGTAGAAAGGATGATCGGGCCATAGAAGAAAGAGACGAAAAGGCTCAAGGCAAAGAAGACCAGAATCATTCCGGCGAAAATGTAAGGAAGGGTAGCGAACGCGTTGAGCAATTCTCCAAACCAGGGGATGCGTCCGATCAGCGCCATGATAATGGCCCCGATAATGAAAGGTAAAATAAGGAACAAAAAAGTGACGTAAATTCCTGCAATGGAGAGAGCCTTCTTTTTTGTAAAAACAAGCGCCTGCTTCCAGGTGTAGAACAAATTTTCACGCAAATGCATGTAAGCCGCACGAGAAACCGCCGTACTCATTAACAACAGACCATATCCTGCCAGCAGAAGGCCGATCCAGTACAAAATGTAAGAATAGAAAGGCAGGGAATAGCCATAGGTGCAGGGGAAAAGACCGGATTGCGCCCAAATTCCCTGAATCGAATAGCCGCCGAACATCAAACTCAGGTAGGTGAAAACCAAGTAAACGAAATGCGAAGCCATCAGTCCCAGCATGGCTAAACCGATGCGTTGCGGGCCAATGGCCATGCGTGGCGCTTTGAACAGGTCTTTGTAGTTGAAGTAAAAATTTTCCATGTGATTGTCCTCCTTAATTATGAACAATCCAAGCGTCGGGGTAACCCAAGCGCTTTATTTTGGTTAATGCGTTCTCTGCCTGAGCTCGTGTTTGAAAGCCGCCCACAAAAACTTTAAACACTTGCTGGTCTGGTGCAAAAAAACAGGGAAAATCGAATTGGGCCTTTAAGCGATCAACCAGATTTTGAGCTTTACTCTGGCTGGAGGTAACAAAAACCTGAATTTTGAATGGGGCCTGCGGTTGTGCCGCCTGTGTGCCCGGCGGATTCGCAACCGGCGCGGCAGGAGACGTGAGCGAATCGATAGGAATACGCACCGTGGTGGTCACGACCCACGCTCCGGGGAAGCCGTGCCGCTTGATCCGCTCTTTCACAGAGTCAGCCCGAAATCGTTTGACGAAATTACCGGTTTGTACTTTGTACAATCCTTTTTCTTTAATCAGATAGATGCTATCCTGAACGGTTTGTTGCAATTTGCTCTTTTGCTCCAGCGCATTGAAAGAATCGGCACTGGCGAATACCTGCACACGGAAGCCAGGCACTTCCTCAAATTTTTTCGGGGGAACGGGCGGGGGTACAACCGTGGTTTTCAGCGATACGGTTTGCCGGGGCTGATGCAAAACCAAATCCAGAAACGGATCCGGTACATCTTCTTTCTGGTAAAAGAGAACGCTGTCTGGTGTGGCAGCCGGTTTCTTTTTTAGTAAAGAAGGCTGACAGCCCCACAAAGCAAAGAAAAACAAAGCTGTAAAAAGCAAAAGAAAAATTCGTGATTTCATCAATAGATCCTCTTTAAATACGTCCCGGGAAAATACTGATTGACCAAAATGTCGTAATACTTGAACCCCTGCAAACTCATGTTCAGGGCACCCCATTGGCACATTCCCACTCCGTGGCCGTATCCGCCGCCGCGAATGACCAAAACCGAATCAGTCGGTGTTTTCAGCGTAAACAGAAGCGAGGGTAAATCACCCTTTCCGGCTGTGGAAAAGAAATGCCGGATGGCGTACGTTCTGAGAACGACGGTGGTATCGGGACAAGCAATGGAAAGCGAGGCAACCCGCCCGGAGGAGGTGCGTTGGTCGATGGACACATGGCATGTCAGGCGCAAGGTATCTTGCACCGTGTTCGGAATGATGGGATGGTGAAGCTTCACACGAAAAAGTGAATCGAGCTGCTGAAAAGTAAAACGCCGCGTCCAGCGAAAATAGGGGGAAGTCTGGCAGGTAAAGTGATCTCCCAGTACATCTTTTTGGACGGGCAGGTAAGAATGCTGGCGACGTGCGCCCCACACATTGCCCGCGCTTTCGGTAATCCCGCCGCAGGTGGAATGGAAATAGACCTGAGCCAGAGAGTCGTTGTACTCCAGCACTACACCCCGGGTAGCATCCACGGCCTGGCTGGCCAGCCGACTTTGTTGCGACAGGCCGCCGTACACTTGATCCCGGAAATCGGCATAAACGTCAAAATCGTTTCCCCGACGGGAAGCCATTTGATTCAGCGCGTAGGTACGGGCGCAAATGGCCTGCGCCTTGAGGGCCTCCTGATAGCCGTTTTTGGACGAGGGCATTTCACCCGGCACGACCGATTTCAAATATTCTTCGAGATCAACCTTATTAACAAGGAGGATGGCGCCATCGGAAGCGACCTGCAAAATTATTTTCCCTTTGTACCATTTATTGCGAAATTTAAAGCGACTGACATTTTCCGCAACCGGAGAGATTTTGACGACATCGTTGGTGTTGAAAACAAAAAGTCGGTTTGGGTTGTACATTTTGAAGCCGGTGCCTGCCGGAGAAAGGTAGAAAAACGGATTGTGCTTTCCCAGCTCGTACACGGCTTCTTCCAGACGTAGCCGGAAAGCGCCTTTAAAGGTTAATGAATCTTTTTGAGAGATGCGTCCGAGAAGCACACGAATGGAAGGCGCCCGGGATGGGCGAGTGGGCTTGATGTTTTGCGTACAGGAAAACAGAGCCAGAATTAACGAAAATAAAACAAGGATTTTGAGTTTCAAACGTTGCCCTCCTCTGCGATGGGAAATAATTTGATTAAATTTAACGAAAAGCGGCTTACAATGAAACAAGAAAATAAAACAGCGGAAAGAGTCACGGTCGTTCTGTTAACCGTGGCAGCAATTGCCTTGCTTTTAATTCCCTTGCGGGATGTTCTTTTCGTTCGGGTGTCTCACACCTTTCGTTTTGATAATCGCAGGCAAGCGCTAAAGATCGAACGCGTGAGTGTGGTGGGAGATTTTTCGGACTGGCAAGAACGGTTTTACCTGCACGATGAGGACAAAGACGGAGTGTGGTCGGCAACGTTGCGCTTAAAACCCGGCTGGCATGCCTATCGTTTTGTCGTGAATGGCCGCCGTTGGATCCGCGACTGGAGAAATCCGTATTACGGAGGGACGTATTCCAATTCGCTCGTTTACGTGGATACAGTAAAGGTTCCCCAGTGGTGCGGGGCAAAACCAGCAACGGGCAGCTGGCTTTATCGCCCGGTTGAACGCTTGCATTTTTTATTTGACAGGAAAATCATTTCCTGGCTAAAAGCGAACCGGGCTATTGTCTGGATCGATTCCGTACAGGTGTGTCCGGAACGTCGAGATTCCACCCTAAGCGTGCCGCTGGCTGCCACGCCAGAGGGCGAACATACCTGGCGGATTGAGCTCCGAAAACAAGACGGCACTCTCGTTTTTTTTCGGGAAGGGCTTTATTTTGTAAACCTGCGCAATCAGGCTCCGCAAGCGCGCGCCGGTCACACCGCAGTGGTTTTTGAAGGGGATTCCGTTCGGCTAAACGGCAGCACTTCCTTCGATCCCGATTTTGAGCCGTTAACGCGAATACGCTGGCGGCAGATTGCCGGGCCGCAAATCGCACGGTTAGCGGACACACAAAGGGTTGTTGCCCGGGCATGGTTTCCGCAGGCAGGAAGATACCGGTTCGAGGTGACCGTTGCCGATTCGCAAGGGGCGCTCGACCGTGATACGACCGAGGTGGTGGTACTCCGGGCGCGCCATCCGCAAACGGTGTTTTCCGTCGATCTTTCCCGTCAGCCGTATCCTGTGAAGACCGTTGCTCTGGTCGGAGAGTTTAACCAGTGGGCGGCAAACCGCCAGCCCATGCGGTACGACTCGACGCAAGGCGTGTGGAAAACGGAGATTGCGCTGCCGCCGGGAAAGTGGGAATACAAATTTGTGCTAAACGGAGAGCAGTGGATTCCCGATCCGCAAAACCCAAAACGGGTGGCGGATGGCTGGAACGGTTTTAATTCGGTGAAAATTGTACCCGCCGATTCTACCTGGGATGGCCGGTTTTCAGAGGTGGGGCGCACGCCGCATTTTTTGTCCCTTGCCTTTGCGTTTTCACAAAAGCTTAATCAAAAGGCACATTGGGTGGCCGATGTGCAGAATCCTGTCAAAAAATGTCTGCAAAAAGAGGGAACGCTTCGTTTCGACCTGCGCTGGCCGCAAGGAATTTATTACTATTATTGGTTTGCCAGGCAGGGGGCAAAAAAATGCAGCGCACCGCGTGTGATTCAAATTCGTCATTTCGAAAAAACCGAGTGGATGGATTTGCAGCAAACCCCGGCCTGGGCCGATTCGGCCGTTGTGTACGAGCTTTTTCTGCGACGTTACACGCCTCAGGGAACATTTAAAAGCCTAATCGCCCGTTTGCCGCAACTAAAAGAACTGGGAATAAACACGTTGTGGTTGTTGCCCGTTTACAAAAGCCCGACCGAACACGGATATGCGCCGACTTCGTTGTTCGAAACGAATCCTGCTTACGGCACCCTGTCCGCGTACCGACAGTTGATTGCGGCGGCCCATCGCCTGAAAATGAAGGTGGTGTTTGACTTTGTGGCCAACCACCTTTCGGATCAACATCCATTTGTGCGCGCGGCTTACCGGAATAAAAAATCCCCTTTACGGCGTTGGTTCTATTGGAAGGCGGATGGTACCTGGGGCTATCACAACGACTGGGATACGCTGGTTAATCTGAATTACCACACCCCTTGGGTAAGGCATTACATGTTAGATGCCGCACTATTCTGGTTAAATGTGGGGGTGGATGGCTTTCGTTGTGATGTGGCCTGGGCGGTTCCGCACGATTTCTGGAAGACATTTCGCCGCGCCACCAAGGCGGTAAATCCCCGGTGCTTGCTGCTCGATGAAGTGTTGCCCCGTCAGCCGGCATTTCATGACGAAGAATTCGATATGTCGTATGACACGGATTTTTATGGTAACATTTTAGACGTTTTACATGGGAAAAAGCCACTGTCGGCAATTCCCTTTGGTATTGAAAAGAGCGTTTTCAATTATCCGCAGGGAGCCCAGAGTTTGCGCTATCTGGAGAATCATGACCTGCCCCGGTTTCTGGCGCAATTCGGGCCAAAGCTAACGCGCGTCATGGCGGTTGTTTTGTTCACCGTACCCGGCACGCCATTGCTTTATTACGGCCAGGAACTTGGAGCCGTGCAACAACGTCCGGACTATTATCGGCTAAAAAGAACAAAATGGTTTGACTTTTACAAAAAGCTCATTAAATTAAGGCAGAGTAGTTCTTCGCTAAGATCAGGACGGTTGGTTTCCGTACGAATCGATGACGGAAATAAGATTTGGTGGTATCGCCGGGCTCATGGCCAAGAGCAAACGGACGTCATCGTTAATTTGTCACGGAAATGGCAGAAAATAGGGCCTGTTCCTGAAGGGAAAATCGTAGAGATTCCCGGCGCAAAATTTAAAAGACTCGGAAAGCATACGATTAACTTAGCAGGGGAAAGTTTTATCATAATCCAAAAGGTTGGAGATCGATGATCTCAAAGTCGAAACTTCAAAAATCAATCCAGGAAATTTTTAACATTTATTCCAAAAGGAATTACACGCTGGCGTTTACTCTGGAATCGATTAACGAGATTTTTGAGATTGGCAACGAAGTTTTTATGCGCCACAACCCTGAGGAAATCGAGCGCCTTTCCAAACGTCCCAAAACCAAAGCGCCGGATATTTTCGACGATGAGCCGTTTTCGTTTGATCGCACCTTTGAAATTTATTCCCAGTTAAGCGATGAGTTTACGGAAGTGAGCCCTTCGTTAATCGAACGCATTTTCGAGCTGAATAGCAAATTGGCCTGGCGGGCTTACCGCGAACGCTACGATGCTTACATTAAAGAAATTTACAAAAAATATCCGGAAGACGAATACATTAACTATCTGGCCACGGTTGTTTTGTATGAAAGCAAAGCGTACACCGAGGCGTTAAGCTGTGTGAACAAGGCTTTGTCGTTTAATCCGTCCTGTGCCGTGTACACCCACCTGAAAGCAAAATGCCTGGTACAAATGGGAGAATTCGATACGGCGCGTACCTATTTGTACCAATCGTTGTTTTTGCTGGAATTAATGCAGGACAATCCGCCGCACAAAGGTGCGAACAAAGATATTTACCCCAATTATCCGGTAGATTTTTTTACCTCGATCGAACAAATCCGTTCCGACCTGCGCCAATTGGATCGGGTAGATACGATGTTCAAATATCAATTGCTCCCGTTGATTGATTAAATCAAAACTTCTTAACCTAAACTTTCCAAGAAGTCATACCATTTGTATTCCGCTTTCTGCGCAAGTTTGAACAGGCGGTCGGCTAATTGTGCCGCTTTTAGTTTTTTCGTACAGGCCGTTTCTGTGCCCGGGCAATCTGCTAAAAAGTTCAGGAAAAAGAGAAAGAAGATCAGCTCTTCAAAGCGCTCTTTGTTAAAGTAATACACATTTTCAAAAGGATGGATGTCAAGGTACGTTCCGGTCGGGGCAAAAGAAAGCAGCTGTTCCAATTCCAGACGCACTTGAGCTGGGGACAAAAAAGGGATTCCCTGAGGGAAGGCGGCCATAATTTTCAACAAATCCAGATTAATGGTGGTGTTTTTGCTGTCTTCTACCAGGGCGTTTAAAAAGGTTCCAAAAGGTTCGTCGAACAAACGGGAGGCAAAAAATTCAAAGCTTCCCGGAAGTTCGGGTTCGTAGATGGCTTTTAGCAGGCGCAAGACCGCCCAGGCACGCAGCACGTGCAAATCGATTTCCAGCTCCGGGAATTGCGGGGCAAAATCCTGCTGCAGACGAAGCAAAACCGGTGAAAAAGGATCATCGGAGATGTTGTTTTCGAAAAGGGGGGAATGCAGCAGGTTTAGGGCGTGGTCCAATGATTTGAGCAAGGTTTCGATTTTGCTGCGTCCTAACGGGCGCTTTTTTTCAAATTGAGCGATTCCTTCGGCAGCCTGTGCGAAGGCCTGCAAAAGATGAGCGAAAGCGTGTTCTGCCGCGAAAGATTTTTGGCTGTGTGCGGCAAAGAAATCGTCCTGAAGTAAAGAAGCGACAATCTGGTGAAGCGGAGCAAAACGGATTTTGCGTAAAGCCCGATCCAGATCGGGCACCCCGCCACCGTTAAGTTGGGCGAAAAGCTCGGCATAGGGCGCATCGGGAGTGGAGCGCACGAGATGGAAGTCGAGAAACACGTTGAATTTGTAGGCGCCTAATGCGATGAACAGGCCTTTTTCTTCCATTTCGGTGTAACGCCGGATGTACGCGAGACCGGTCACGTGATCTTTAAAAACAACAAAGTGTTCGGCGGTGCCTTGCAATCCCAAACCGGCGATCAAAGGGAGCTGAATTTGTTGTTCATCCCGATTAAAGGGCACCGATTCCCTGATCCAGCCGGCCGCCTCGGAAAAGGAATTGTTGTACACAACGAGGGCGTTTTGTTCTTCGAAACGGTTGCTGAAAGCAAAAACCGATTCCTGCACCTGGCCATCTTCAGCGAGCACATCGTAAAACAGGAAATTTTCGACATCGGCAAACAAATAGCGACGATGCAGCAGCGGTGCGATGAGTTGGTAGTGTTGACGGATGAGCGCACTGTCTTCCTGCTCGTTCCAATAGGCACGGCGGTATTCCATGCCATATTTTTCGGTAAAGCCTTCCAGCTGGCCGTGACCAAACATGGGCAGCCCGGGAAGGGTGACCATTAGCGTGCACACGCCGAAATATTTGTCGCCTTTTCCGAATTGAACGGCAGCGGTTTCTTCGTCGGGATTATTCATAAAGTTGACGTAGCGCTTAAGAATTTGGGGATTAAAGGCCAGAACGTTTTTAATCAATTGGCGGTATTTTTCGTTTTCTTCGTTTTTTAACATATTCATGAACGCGCTGTTGTAAACACGGTGCATGCCCAGTGTGCGCACGAAGTAGCTTTCCATCAGCCAGAAGGCTTCGGCCAAAAGCAAAGTGTCGGGCACTTCTGCCTGAATGCGGTCAACTACTTCGCGCCAGAATTCATTGGGGAACAGGCGATCGAATTCGTCTTTGGTCATGGAAAATTCGGCACGCGAGGGGATGTCGCCGCCCTGGCCGGGCTCGGGGAACCACAGGCGCTGGAAGTGTTTTTTGGTGAGTGTCATGGCGGCATCGAAACGAATAATGGGAAACTGGCGGGCGATTTCGAGAATTTTTTGGATGACGGCTTCGCGAACTTCGGGATTTAAATAGTTGAGTTGGGCGGTATCGTTCCAGGGCATGCTGGTGCCATCGTTACCGTGGTAGATGTAACGGGTTTCTCCCGATGGATAATGCACGCGTTTGAAAACTACGGCGGCATCGCTTCGATTCCAGTAGCCATCTTCGATAAATACACCGACATCAGGATGCTCGCAAAGATCCGGGCCGTTGAACGAGTACTGGGGGAAGGGCGAGTAAGGCAATTGAATGAACCAGTCGGGATGTTCGATAACCCACCTGGAATCGATACCCGTGTGGTTGGGCACCATGTCGGTGGCCATACGGATGCCGTAATGCATGGCGCGCTCTTTTAAATTTTGCAGAGCCGGTTCGCCGCCCAGGTCTTCGGCAACGACGTAATCGTAAAGGGAATACGCGGAGGCTAAGGCTTCGGGATTGCCCGTCCGCTGCTTGATTTTTTGCGAGGCTTTGCTGCGCTCCCAGATGCCGATCAGCCAGAGTCCGGTGATACCGAAAGCCGCCAGATTTTTTAATTCTTCATCAGGGATTTGATCCAGGCGATGAATCGAACGTGCGTATTTTTTACTTAGCTGATCCAGCCAGACGTAAGTGCTTTTGGCGATTAAGATCAGCCGTGGCATCCAATGGGTGTCTTCGGAAAAACGTTCGGGCTCTGCCGATGGCTTAAACTCGGGCACGACCGTCGGCCCGGGGCCAAAGGCCGCTTTGTCGAAGCGGAGTTTTTCTTCTTCCCGGATAAAATCGAGGCTTTGGAGCAGGCGGGCCAGAGCGTTGCCGATGAACGGATGCCATTGTTCTTTAATAAAGTCCAGCTGGGCTTTGATCGAGTGGGGGTAATGTTTGGCCGGTTGCCTTAAAAATTCGAATAAGGCATGTCTGGAATTGGGCAGAGGGGGTTCCTTTTTGAAAAAGGTTCCCAGATCGTTTTTTAATTTGTTGAAGGGAATTTCTTTTTCGAGCGGTGCAGGATCGATTAAGGTTTTAAGTGGTTTAAAGGCCGGATTCAGGTTGTCGATCCAGAGCGTGAGAAGTTCTTCCAGTAATAGAAAACGGTTAGGGAAACCGTTTGTGGTGCCGTTCAGGTAAGCTTCGGCTGAGAGCTCGTTGCGGAAAACGGGCAGGGGGGGGTAGTGTTGGCAAAAGGATTGCAGAAAGCGTTTAAACGCTTTTTCCCCGTATTTTTTGCTTAGGAAGGCATCGAGCTTTTCGAAGATTTTCGGATCGATCTGTTTACGATAGTAATTAATAAGGGCGTGTTCTATTTCATGCAGAAGGCCCAGGGCATTTATTTCCGATGCGCGGATGTCCGGTTGTTTCGTACGGAGTTGTTCGGTCAGTTTATGGACGGCACGTAGGTTGGTGAAGACGACATCACCATTCGACTGAAACAGTTCATCATCGAGAGAGAAGAGTTCACGGGCCTTGCGGCTTGGGTGGAATTGAACAAAGCGTTGTGTCATGGTCACTCCGTAGGATTTTTAGTTCGGGACAAAGTTACAGGAAAGCGGAGTTGATGGCAAATGGATGTGCAGGGAATTTTGATTAGAATGTAATTTAGTCCTAAATTGTGCGCGCTTTTTAACGGAAATGAAGGAGAGAAAAAATCGTTGAAACGATTGCTGGAGCGTAGGTTTGCCCCGTTTTTTGTAATTGTAGCGGCGGCGTTGTGGGGTGTGGATGGGATTGTATTGCGTCCCTCGCTGTACACTTTACCGGTTATTTTTGTGGTTATGGTAGAATCCACCGCAGCTACACTGATCATGACGCCCTTTTTTTTACGCCAATTTCCGAAGCTAAAGAATTTGAATTATAAAGAATGGGGTTCTTTGCTCGGGGTTGCGATATTGGGAGGGGCTGTTGGGACATTGGCCATAACAAAGGCGATTTTTTACGTTCAATACATAAATCTTTCGGTCGTTGTGCTCATCCAGAAACTACAGCCGGTTTTTGCCATTACTCTGGCTGCGATTTTGTTGAAGGAACGGCTGCCCAAAATTTTCATTAAATGGGCGGTTATTGCGCTTGTAGGTGCGTATTTTATGACGTTCGGAGCACATCTTCCTGATTTTAACACGGGCGATAAAACGTTATTGGCGGCGGGTTTTGCTTTGTTGGCGACCATCAGTTTTGCTTCGTCCACGGTGTTGAGTAAGCGTTTGTTGCGCAAAATCGATTTTCATTTTGCAACGTATTTACGTTTCTTAGTTACGGCAATTTTAATGATTGGTCTGGCAATTTTTACCCAAAAGATCGAAGTGATACATCAGGTGAGTCAAAAGCAATGGCTGGTTTTTTTGATGATTGTTTTGTTTACCGGGGCGCCGGCTATTTTTTTGTACTATTTCGGGCTGAAACAAATTCCTGCCTCGGTTTCGACGATCTGTGAATTGGCATTTCCCATTACGGCGATTCTTCTGGAATATGCCATTTACCACAAATATCTTTCTGTTTTGCAGTGGATCGGAACCGTTGTTTTGCTTTATTCCATTGTTAAGATTTCGGGAATGATTAATTTTTGGGAAGACTGAGAAGACGATAAAAAGGCGCGGGGCGACGGTTCAGCCGATCCCCCGCGCCGTGGCGGATCATGCGGACCGCTTTTTGAGTTCCTGCAAATCTTGTATTACTTCCTGATGGTGTGTTTTGACTTTAACTTTGGGATATACTTTTACAATTTTTCCCTGCGGATCAATAATAAACGTACTGCGTGTAATGCCCATGTATTCACGTCCATACAGTTTTTTCTTGCCCCAAACGCCATAGGTTTCGCAGATATTGCTTTCGGCGTCGCTAAGTAAAGGAAATCGGAGATTGTATTTTTCTGCGAATTTTTTGTGGCGTTCTACCGGATCTTTGCTAACGCCTAAAACGACGGCATCAATTTTTTGCAGGTCAGGAAGTACTTCCTGAAAGTTGCAGGCTTCGGTAGTACATCCCGGGGTCATGTCTTTGGGATAAAAATAAAGGACGACCCATTTACCTTTAAAATTTTCGAGGGAAATCGGGTTGCCGTTTTGATCGGGTAAGGTAAAGCCGGGTGCTTGAGTTCCTGGTTCTAACATTATTGGATTCTCCTTTTTTAGTTGACCGGTGTAAGGGGCGGGCCAAACCGTTTAAACGGTTTCGCCGTCTCATTATTCTACCACACACATTTCATCGAGATCTCTGTAACATCCTCCGGGCCAGCGTTTCAAGCTGGTTAAGCCCTTCTAATTGCCTCTCATTAAACTGCCTGCGCATTTTAGCATCATTCAACAAGAAATGAATAACGTTCAGAGCTTCCGAAACATTCCCGCTGAGTACCAAAGCGCGCGCCAGTTTTGCTTTAAGAAAGGCAAGATTCGGATCAGATTTTATGCCTTTTCGGTAAAAAGCAAGGGCCTTTTCCGGAGAGCCGATCTGCACATAGATATCTCCGATATGGTACAGTGCCGCAACGTGGTGCGAATCGGCCTCCAGCACTGCAAAGTATTCCTCCAAGGCCCGTTGCCAGTCCTTGTGCCGGGCATACCAGCCGCCCATTTTAAAATGGGCGGCATCCCACAAAAGTGTTCCGTAAACATGTTCTCTTGCAATTTCCAGGATTTCTTCAGGTGAAAACGCAGGCAAACTAAAGTGCGTCCGTCCGTTAAACGGCGGCTTTGAAACCAAATCTGCAATTTTCAGAGCACCGATTGCTTCATCCAGGCGGGTGAAATTTTGGCAATGGGGCGGGAAAGAGTGACTTGGCGTCCCTGCCTGTGCACGGCTTTTCTTCAAGCGCTCAAAAAAACCGTAAGCCAGCAATTGGTACCCACGAACATTTGGGTGTAAATGTTCCAAAAAAAGCGTTGAATCCGGTATTCCATGCGGAGCATGGGCACAAAAAAGAGAATCTGTCTGGACAATGAATACCCCCGGCTGCATACCGATGCTTCGAATAATTTCATTCAACGCCGAAGGTGCCCTAAACGGCAAACGATCCCAATCCCGCGCAGCTACAAAGGCGCGTTTAGCCTCTGTGAAATTTTTTAGGCGGTAATAGCATCTCCCCAACAAATAGTAGGCAAACGCATTTTGAGCATTTGTTTTTAAGGCGGCTTTTAACAAAGCGCAAGCCCTCTCCCAGCGCCCCCTCCCCATTTCGCGGAGAATTTGCGTGTAGCCCGCAATCGAAGTTTTCGGATCGGGATGGCCCAGGGGCTCCTGATCCTTAAGATTGCATGTTAGGGTACTCACATAAACCGGCACATGATTTTGCCGGAAGAAGGAAACAATATTCGATAAATTCAGGCGAAAATTTCGAATGGTTTTTTGGTAAATAGGGTCTCCCGGGGATAGCGAGTTTCGTTTGATCATAGCCGCCATGAGCGTTTTGGAAGTGTTCGCTTTGTGCGGCAAAATCGAGTGAATTGCCGAGTCCATAAGCTGGTAGAGACGCAGTCGTTTCAAATGTAAAAACCACTGAACAATTGTGGGATTCGAACTCAAAGTTTGGCTCGAAGCCAATCCCAGAGCTCCGTAAAATTCGTTGTGACCCATGTAGACCAAAATAGCATCCGGTTTAATGTGCAGAATTTCTGGCAGCATGAACCGTACACTGTGCGAATTGATGGCCGAAAGTCCCAAATTGATCACCTGCCATTGCCGATTGGGAAAGCGGCGCTTAAGGTAACAACGTAAAAAATGGGGAAAATTAATATTCACTTCAAAAGGGAAGCCCTCGGTGGTCGAGCCACCCAAACATACGATGCGTTTTGTGTTTTTGGATTTTTTTACGGGAATTTTTTGTGGAATAAACTCAGGCACGGCGACATCATTCCGCGAAAAAAACAGTTGGGGGTACCGGGGATTAAGATGGTAATAAGCTCCGTCTTTAATCCACAGATGATACGATTCGCCGTAACCCAGAAGGCGTAATCCGCCTTCGAGAATGGCCAAAAACAGGAAAGGAATTGCAAATAGTGAAAAATAAAAAACAATACGTTTCAACATACAACCCGGCAAAGCCTTAAATTCGGAGTAAAATTACAAAATAGCCCGAAGCAAAACAAAAAAAGCGACCTTAAAGGCCGCTTTAATTAAGCAAAAACGATGAAAATTTATGCCGATTTTTCTTCTCCCGGCATGCCCTTTAACATCCAGCCTTTGGCCAGCCACAAGGCAATCGGTGTAATAATTGCAATCAGGCCGTAAATAAACCAGAGTGTTCCGGTGTGCAATTGATCCACGGGAACGTCCTTCGGGCAATAGCGTTCCAGAAACCAGCCCGAATAAAACCCGGTGACCACTTTGTCTAAAAACCAGGGAAATTGTCCCACTCCCATGTAAAGCCCCACTTTGCCTTTCGGAGCAATTTCGGCAATCCATTGCAAAAAGCGCGGCGACCACATGGCCTCGCCAATGGTCATGAAAAGAACATAAATTAAGAACGTGGAAGTGTGCGGGCCAAACGCCAGCAAAAAGGTGGGAATGGACATGACCAATGTACCCCAAATCATCATGCTGTACACGTTTGCCCTTGCGGTTAACCCGGCAATAATGGGAGTTAACACAAAAATCAAGATGGGGTTCAAATTCGTAAAAACTTCAAAATATTGACTGACCACGGTACCCTGAAAAGCCCGGTCCAAATAGTAGGGAAGGGTTAGCCAGTTGTGGGCAAAAAGCGTTTGTACGGGTACGAGAATAAACACAAAAAACGTAAAACGCTTGTCACGGAAAGGATGCCAGGGACGGCGTTTTAGGTAGTCGTAAGCAATAACACCTAACATAAGCAGAAATAAAATGAACGCTACATCGATGTGAACGTTGATACTTCCAATCTGGAAATCATAAATACGATTAATGGAATTCTTGATGCCGAATCCCGAGAGAAGAAAGAAACCAAGAGCAATAACGCTAAAAACAAGAGTAGGCATATTGTTTACTTTGGGCGTTTTTACTTCTTCTTCATCTTTGTCCTCTTCGGCTTCTCCCTTGGCAACCAATTCGGCGTTTTCTTTAGCCACTTTTTCCAGAGCGTCTTTGTCGGTTTTTCGGGTAATCAGCACAATCGTCAGGAGAAGGGAAATGGCGGTCAAAATTACGTAAACCCAAAAAACAGCCGTTAATCCGTTGGGCGGAAAAACGTTTTCGAACGAATGACGCGTAAAAGAAGAAATGAATCCGGAAAAGAAAGCGCCCAAATTCATCAATCCGTAAATTACGGCGTAGCCCATCGCGGCTGTTTTTTTACTGGTGTAGCGCTTTACGCCTGCGTAAGCTGCCGGCTGAAACAATCCATAAGCCGCAACCATGATGGTTAAACCGCCGATCATCGTAAAGAACATGGGCGACCACAACCCGGTGCCCAGGGGCAACGTCCCGGAAAGAGAGACGAAAATGCGCCCTACTAACATCGCCGTAAAGGCCAGGATTAATGATTTGCGTACACCCAGCTTATCGGACCAGCCACCTAAAATGAGCATGGCAAACGTAATGCCGCCGGTGACAAAACTGTACACCACTCCGGCCTGGGCGTCGGTAAGTCCGATGTTTTCCGAGCAAAATTTCCCCAAAATGGTCAGAATGCCAAAGTAAACCAAGCCTTCAATAATGTAGGGAACGTTAATGCCCCATAAAGCCTTAGGTGCCTTAAAAAAAGCCCGGAACGTCCCGGCTAATTCGTCGAAGGCATCGGTAATTACCTGGCCGAGCGTCTTTTTTTCTTTTTCGGGAGCAACTTCCTGTTTTGTCTCTTCCATCACCGTATCTCCTTCCTAAAAACAGTTACACGCATCGAAAAAATAAATATAAGGGTAGAACCCTAATGAAAAAAGGGAAAATCGACAAAAGTGGCGGAAATTTTTTTGTACATCCCCGCCAAATAATCGGCAGTGCAAGAGGGAAGGCAGGTTTTATTTAACTGTTGAGGCCAAAAAGGAAACTTTATTCAAAGCGGTCATCCCGATGCCAGGCAAACAACGTTACGCCACCGTCAGTAGCCAACCACATGTCCGGGCCGTCAATTAAAATGCGGTACACGCGGTTGCTGGCCAAACCGTCCCGCTTGGTGTACAGATACCAATAGTTCTGCTTGACATCACAGCGCAGAAGTCCGCGGTCGGTGGCAAACCAAACCGAGCCGGGGGTAAAGCTCAAATCGTTAAAGTGCATTTTTACTTGCGGAAAAGAATGCCACTGTTTTTTTGTTGGATCGAAAAAAGCAACGCCATCGTCCCCGGCAAACCAGAGCGAATCCTGATAGACTCCAATTGCGCCGATGTTTACATCCATAACGGCAGAGTGGGTTTTAAAGAACGAAAGCCGTTCG
>CAYXUS010000005.1:0-7247 GCA_964468415.1 uncultured Caldithrix sp. | reverse complement strand
GTGCCGCTCGTTTTTTTCCTTTAACCAGTTTTTTGTTTTCTGAGGAAGGGATGAAACGCATCGGAAAGGCTTTGAAACGTCAGCAGGCAGAGAACCCTCAAAATCCGCTACCTGCTTATGACGGACACGCCGGTTGCTGGGAGACTTCTTTAGCTTTGCATTTTTTTGAAGATAAGGTGCGTCCCGGGTACAAAACCTTGCCTGCTTCGGAGGACATCCTTGCAAACGGTTATCGGGGGCAACCTGCCCAGGCCCGGGGAGAGTTAGGAAAAACGCTGGCACACTTTTTAATTGACCTGGCGCTTGAAATTGTGGGAGAAGAGCTTCAGCTTGTTACCGATTAACGGGTTTGAAATAGGCCGTCAAAAAGACGGCCAGGCCACTTAGATAGGCCAGGAAAAACAGCCACCAGGGGTAATAGAGAGGAAGCTCGCCTCGCAATACGGGAATGGTTTGCCAGAAAAAAGTGATTAAAATGGTCAGTGCTACGGCTATTTCGAACAGCCAGACGTTTTTGGTGAAAGCCGGTCCGTCAAATTTCCGGGGTGCCCGCATCATTAGAATACCAACGAAAATAAAGCCCACACTTACCAAAGCCGGGGCGGACCATGGCCCTACCCAGGGCAAGGGGATGAGAAAGAGAATGTCCCATTCTGTCCAGGTGGCGGGCCAGTTGAGAAAAATTTTTAGCCAGAAGTAGTAAAACAAATCCCATACTCCGAAGGTAAAAAGAAAGGCGATGAAATGCTCCCGGAAACGCCGATGCAACATGCGGGCCACAAACCATAGCATTACGAGTGTTGCCAATTCACGCCCAAGCTCTACCAGCGCAACAGAAGAGGGGATGGGCTTTAGAGGGAAATGAAAGCCGCCGGGGTAATAGAGTAATCGCAAATAGACGACGACCGCGGCTTCGAGATAGGCCATAGCAATGCCGAAAGCCGTGAGATTGAGGAAAGCTTTACGGTAAAATTTGGATGAGACTTCCATGACGTTTCTCCGCCTATTTGTTAAACAAAATTAGGATACTGCCGAACAGAATGCAACAGGTTAGGTGTGCAGACCGTTTAAACGGTCTTGTACACATCCGGTGAATGAAAACGCAGCGCCGCGGCGGCCACACCGTTTAAACGGTTCCGCCGCCGCGGATCTCATTTACAATTTCCGAACCAACAAGGAAAAACGATGCGAATTTGTCGTTTTAAATGGTACCTTTTATTCATCCTTATTTTTTTTAGCGCCCTTTCCGCGCATCCCTGGCAGCAGCTAACCGGCAAATATGCCAGAGTCGAATTCCAGAAGCCTTATCAGGCCACAGCCCGCTATTTGCTGACCATTGCCGACAAGGAAATCCCAAGATTGGCAAAGCTACAGGGATGTTCCGCCTCAGACATTGCCTCCTGGCCTTTGGCCCGCATTATTCTTACCGATAAACCCGATGTCTCCAATGGCTTTGCCCTGCAAAATACCGTAGTTGTTTACGCCCGATCGTCCATGTTTATGCCCTATTGGAGCGAATCGAAAGACTGGTACCGATTGGTGTTAACCCATGAATTAGCCCACTGGGTAACCTATCGGGCCGTTAAACGGCGCTTAAGCTTTTTGGGGGGCGCTTTGAACTTAACGGTGCCGCGCTGGTTTTACGAGGGAATCGCGCAATATCTTGCCGAAAGCTGGAACACCTTCCGCGGAGATGCCACACTAAAGCGTGCGCTTTTAGCCGGAAAACTAAATCAAACCGCTCTGGAAAATACAAACAACGGAACATTACTCTATGCCACGGCTAATGCCTTTGTCCGCTATTTGGCAACCGAATATGGCGATTCCTCACTAATCCGGCTTTTGCGTTACAAACCCAACGCCTGGTATTTCGATTTCGATGAGGCGTTCAAAAATACTTACAAAAAGTCGGTGCAAGAGCTCTTTCCCCGTTTCGTCCGCCAGACCGTGCTGTTTTACGGAGATTATCTGGCGCATCTTCCGCTTGCCCGATTCCCCGAAAAGTTGCCGAAAATCGCAGAACATCCTGTGGCCGTGTATCCGCTTTCTTCGGACGATTCCTTGTTCTTGGTTGCCGGGAAAGAAAAATCCATCGACATGTTTTATTCGGTAATGCTCGTTCAAAAAAATAAAGGCAAGGTTAACGTTTTAAAGCGCTTAACCGGGCATCTGGGCACAAAGGTGGTCCTTAGTCCCGATCATCAATATATCGCATTTGGGCGGCCTTTTTACAGTGTTGAAGACAATCAAACTGCCTTACGCTTTCAATGGTACGTTTTTAACCGAAAAAATCAGACAATGCGTAAGCTTAGGCCTCTTCTGCGTGCCCGCTATGGTGCCTTCGACTATGACGGCCGCTTGTATTTGGTAAACATCGGGCCGGAACGTTCGCAGATTTTGCGGTTCACAAATAAACGCGATGTTCCGGACACCATCTATGCCGGAGAAAAAACGATAGGCTACATAACCTTTACGCCCCAAAACAGGCTGATCGCAGAGGTGCTGGCGCAGAACGGAGATAGAAGAGTTTGTCGCATCGTACAAAAAAAGATGCAGCCATTGTCTCTTTCCGCAACACAGCAGCGCAATCCCTATTGCCTCAGTCGGCGCTATCTCGCCCTTAACACCTTTCGGCACAACCAGCCCGTCATCGTATTGTACGATTTACAAAAAGACACCGTGGCCAGCCGGTTTATTGACCAGTATGGCTACTGGATTTACGGGGTAGATTCCCTGCATTCGGCGTTATTAGCCTACCGTTACGGCGAAAACAACCATCCCGGATTTTTCCGTTTGGCGCAAGATTCTCTCTTGAATTTTGGCCCTGCGCTTACCGCACCCCGGCCCAATGTTTACGGCCTTTGGCAAAAAAAAATTCCGGCATGGCCCGATACATTCCGTATTGCCGACCACGCCACCGGCCATACTTCAGGAAAAGCCCAACAGCGAAGATGGCCTCAATTCCCGATGGAACATCTCCTCAGTTTTGCTCTGCCGTTTTATGATTCGGAGCTTGGCTATGGCTTTTACGGAACCAGTGCCTGGCTGGAAGCCCTGCAAAGACAATCATTGCTTGTCGGTTTCTGGATGACCCCACTGCATCCCAACAATTCCGTTTTTTTACTGAACCATGAAGTTAAGATGATAAATCTCGACTGGGATACCTATGTTTATTACGGTCCGCTGCTTTTGTCCCATCCGGAAGGAACCCGTCAGCAAATTAACGTTTCGGTGAAAAAAACAAAATTTGTTCATGGTAACCGGTACTTTCGTGTGTGGGTTAAAGGTGCCTACAGCTATTTCTACCACAAATTTAAGAATAAAACACTTTATCCGGTAGGAAAGGCCTGGTTTAACGGCCCGTCGATTCACCTGGGAATATTTTATCGTTCTCCCACTTCCAACGACAATGCGCTGCCGTGGCGCAAGGTAAGCGGTGATATTTTCGCATTTAAGACGTTGTCCCATTCCAATTATGTGTTCCGGCTTATTGAGACAAATTTCCAGCTGGCCACCCATTTGTGGAGTGAGCGGTTGGGCATTGTGGAACGTTTTAGCTTTATCCGGCAGTCCGGCAAAGTATTGCCGTTTCAGATAGTCGGCATTGATCGCTATTACCAGTTCGATATGCCACGGGAATATCTGTTCACGCGAACACTTCGGGGATTTAGCCAGAATGTCGATACCGATCGGCTGCTCTGGAATTCCGTGGAAATACGATATTTGCTGAAAAAGTCAACCCCGTACCAGTGTATTTTTCTTCCCATTAACAATCTTACGATGGATATGTTCTGGGACTATGCACATGTGGGGCTTTCGAACCTAAAATCATTGCACGCAACGGGGCTGCAAATTTCTTTTGGCAACGATCCTTTTCGCCTTTCAGCAGGCTACGCACGTATTTATCAGGACAAACGCTTTCAGATGGCTTCCTATTTTTTGCGAATGGCAATTCTGTTGGATAATATTTTGTAAAAACGTTAAAGAATAATGGTCTCCGCGAAGATTCTATTTGCACGCAATAGATATTTATCCTTAAATTATCGCCGTAATTATTTGTTTAATAAAAAGTAATCGATGAATTAATGATCCGCTTTGTTTATGTGTTTCCGAAAAATCGAGCTGTCAATTTTTAGACCGCAATAGGAACACCAACGAATAATAAGGTAAAGTAATCGGGATAAATAGACAGACTGTCGAAGAAACAGATGGAATGTTGAATCAGTCACAGTAGAAAAATGTTCTTGGATGTATCTTAAGCGATCTTTGTGGGATAAAAGTGGCACAAAGGGGAATGTTGTAATTCCGTTCCCCAAAAATTTGTATTATTTTACAATTAATTTTTGTAAACGAAATAAATAGCTATATTCTTTTGTAACCTCTCACCTGTAGGTGAGGTGGCGGAGCTGTAAGTAAAATCAACAATAATAACGGGATTGAACCAATGAAAAAAATAATAGTCGTTTTGTTGACCTTGTTCGGGATATCGCTTTTGGCCGGACAGTCGTTGGATGATTTGCAAAAACTGGAAGCGCTGAAAGCCCAATTGGAAAAAGCCGGAAAAGAACTTAAACCGCAACAGCTCCCGACCACGACTCCGGAGGTAAAGAGCCTGGAGCAGTTCAAGGACAAACTGAGTGTACCCCCTGCCGAAAAACAGCCGGAAAATGATACGACCAAAATCGTCAAAACGGCAAAAGAAGCGGAGAAAACGAAAACAACGCAATTGGCACCTTACGGACTGGATGTTTTCAGGAAGGCCCAGATCGATTTTAAGCCCGAAATGTACGGCCCGGTCGATGATAATTATCCCATTGGCCCCGGAGATGAAATAATTGTTACCGTTTGGGGAGAAGTGGAATTACGCCACGATTTGGTGGTGGATCGGAACGGACAGGTTTATGTGCCCAATGTGGGGGTGATTACTCTGGCCGGTCTGAGCGTGAAGCAGGCGAAAAAACGTTTGTACGAACGATTCGGAAAGTCGTATTCATCATTGCTTAAAAACAAAGCCTTTTTAGATGTATCGTTAGGTAAGCTGCGTTCCATTCGGCTTTATGTGATTGGCGACGTACAAAGTCCGGGCGTTTTTACCGTGCCGGCTTTAACCTCACCGTTGCAAATGCTGTTTTATGCCGGGGGCGTTAAAGAATCGGCCTCGTTGCGGCACATTAAGGTAATTCGTAGCAACCGTGTTGTGGCCGATCTGGATTTTTATGATTTTCTCCGGTCAGGTAAGGAATTTAGTAATGTGCGTTTGCAAACCCACGATGTGATTTTGGTGCCGACTGCCCGGAAACGGGTGTGGTTAAAAGGTGCCGTGCGTGAACCGGCAATTTTCGAGTTAAAAGGGAAAGAAGGGCTGGCCGATGTAATCCGACTGGCCGGTGGATTTAAAGACAACGCCTATATCGAAAGTATTCAAATCGAACGCTATCTGAACAATAAAGAGCGTAAGATGGTTAGTGTGAATTTTCGCCGGTTGCAAAAAGAGCACCGAAATTTTGAACTTTTGGACGGAGATCGAATTACGGTGCCCAATATGGATCGGGAAATCCAAAACTATGTGACCATCCAGGGCCCGTTGTACGGACCGACAAAGTTTGAATACACGCCGGGTATGACGATCAAAGATTTGATGGGAAAGATCGACAGCCTGCGCGGCGATGCGTTTCTGGAACGGGTGCAAATCACACGAACTTTGCCCGATAATCGCAGGCAGTTGTATTCCATCAATCTAAAGGAAATTTTGGAGAGCCCCTCGGCTGATTTTCCGCTGGCGCCACAGGATCAAATTTCAATTATGTCCACGTTAACATTATTCCCGCCTGATTCGGTAACGATCGTGGGTGCGGTTAACAAGCCGGGGCGCTATTTGCTGAAAAAAGACATGACTCTAAAAGATTTGATTTTTACGGCCGGGGGATTCCGCAAAGATGCGTTGATTACGAAGGCCGAGGTGTCCCGTATTTATCCGTTTCGCAAGAAAGAAGAGACCAAACTGGCCGAGATAATTGAAGTGCCGATCGATTCTAACTATACCAAAGATATTATTACCAGTCCCGATGAGCAATTTTTCCTGAAGCCGTTTGATTATGTGTTTGTTCGCAATAATAGCGATTGGGAGCTGCAACGCAATGTGGTGATTCAGGGCGAGGTTGTACGGCCGGGGACCTACACTTTGCAAAATAAATATGAACGTATTACCGATATCATTAAACGCGCCGGGGGCTTGAAGCCTACGGCTTATTTGGACGGGGCCAAATTTTACCGTACAGCGAACGGTGTGGGGCAGATTGGCGTGGATTTTAGAAAAATATTCGATGATCCGTCCGATCCGCAAAACATCATTCTCCAAAGCGGAGACCGTATTGTCATTCCGGAAAAGATGTTTACCGTGCGTGTGGTTGGCGGGGTGAATTTCCCGAGCAGTGTGCTGTTTAAAAAAGGTGCGGGAGTGGATTATTACATAAAAGCGACCGGTGGCTTTACCGATTTAGCGGACAAAGGGAATATTACCATCCGCCTGGCCAACGGAATGCAATTCCAGCCCAAGCGCTTTTTGTTCTGGAAATATCTGCCGGAAAAAATTACCGCCGGAAGTACTATTTACGTGCCCGTGTTGGCCGAAAAGAAAGAAATTGACTGGTCGGGCGCCATCCGCGATGCGGCAGCCATTATGAGCAGCATTGCCACAACCATTCTGATTTACGATCGCTTTGTAAAATGAAATGAATGGTTGCCTCGTTAAATTGTTGCCTAAGTCGGGTTTGCATTTGGTTTTAGCTGATTTGCACAGAAGGGTGCATGAAGATAACCAAGAACCGAATGAGGGCCCATTCAGCCGATCAACAATTCAAAAAAAATAATGTCCATACGTTAATTAATCTGGAGTTTTATTATGCCTTTTACGGTTGAGAAAACCACGCTTCCCGGAGTTGTACTGGTAAAGCCCAAAGTGTTCGGTGACGAACGCGGCTTTTTTCTGGAAGCGTACAAGGCCTCGGATTTTGCCAATCTGGGCCTGCCGGCTATTTTTACGCAGGACAATCATTCGCGATCGATCAAAGGTGTTCTGCGCGGATTGCATTATCAATTGCCGCCTTTTGCCCAGGCCAAGCTGGTGCGCTGCATTCGCGGTGAAATTTTGGATGTGGCCGTGGATATTCGTAAATCGTCAGAAACATTCGGGCAATGGTACGCCCATGTACTGAAGGAAGACGATCCCACTATGATGTTCATCCCGG
>CAYXUS010000004.1:0-8740 GCA_964468415.1 uncultured Caldithrix sp. | reverse complement strand
CCTGACGGGGTGTTTTTGAATTCGGTAGTAGCTCACTAAGCCACAAGGTTATTCATTTTTCATCCCTTCGGGATGTACTCCGCGCTGCGAACGGAGTTACTCATCTTTCATCCCTTCGGGATGTACTCCGCGTTGCACGCGGAGTTACTTACCTTTTATCCCTTCGGGATGGGGGCTTTGGCATGCCCCGGCCGCGAAGCGGTCTAAAGTAAATAACCCCGTATGAAATGCGGGGGAGGGGGAAAAAGCCAATGTCCTCACAAACAAATAGCCGCGAAGCGGCTAAAAACAAGCCCGCTGACGTTTCTCCAAAAGGTGCGCAAGGTACTGTTCAACGGGAATACGAATACATCTTCCGTACGTATCCCGGGCAAAACTTTAAAAGAGAAACTGCTTCAGTTCGAACGCATGCCCATTTTAGAAGCGCTAAAAGAAGCGGGAGGTAAAATTGGTAAAGCAGCACAATTATTGGGCATAGATCGTTCTGCCTTGTTCGGGAAAAAACGTAAGCACAGAATCATCCAACTTTTACGAAGATGATCGCCAGCGCAAAATACTGGCCTTTCTTTATCACTACCGCAACAAAATCATCTTCTTTGTGCTGCAAAAATCGTTTGCCGTCATCTTGTAAAAGTAAATGCCGCTGGGCAAATGATGCAAATCCACCGTCAGTTCATAAAAACCGGCCGGACGTACCCCATCGAACAACGTGGTTATTTTTTGCCCTTTTGCGTTGAAGAGTTCTATTTTTACCACGGCCTTCTTTGGCAGCGCAAACGAAACATGGGTGCCGGGATTAAACGGATTGGGATAATTCTGCAA
The DNA here is from genome assembly GCA_964468415.1 of uncultured Caldithrix sp. Classification (GTDB taxonomy): domain Bacteria; phylum Calditrichota; class Calditrichia; order Calditrichales; family Calditrichaceae; genus Caldithrix. Next base: position 7,918 of record CAYXUS010000004.1, on the reverse strand, counting down.
CAACCGATACCGATGCGGCAAATTTCTCCCGGCAAGGGCAGTTAAATCTACGCGGAAACTTCGCACTTCGCTGTATGGCCCCCATCCGGCCGCATTTAAAGCTTTTATCCGCCAATAGTACGTTTCGCCCCCGGACAATCCCTTTAAATGGTACACGGTGTCCACAACGGAAGAATCGCTTACAAAATGTACGAATCCAGGATCGGTGCCGTATTCCAGACAATAACGATCGGCAAACGGCGCAGCGCGATGCCAAACCAAGCGAAGCGTGTCGCTGGCAAGCAAATAATTGTTTTCGGGTGCGATCAAAACCACCGCCTGCGGGGCGGACAACGTTTTGAAATCCCACGTCGGCGACCAGGGGCTTTGGTTTTCTCCGTTGCCCGATTTTACCCGCCAATAATAAGTTGTACTGGCGTTTAATTTTTCTGTGGTAAATGTGGTACCTTTCCAATTTGGAATATCAATTAAAATAGTTCGGAAAGAAGCATCGCGCGCCACCTGCAAGGCGTAAAATTGCGCTTCCGGCACCGTTTCCCATTCCAGACGTACCTGCAAGGGTAAATCCTGTGCATGATTTTGCGGCATTTTTTGCACGGGCGGTTTCAATTGCTGCGAGGCGTCTCCGATGAAAAACGTAAATGTCTCGGTGCTTTCCTGAAACAAACGATGCGAGCCGTCCACCGAATGCCAGTCGTAATCGTACATGCGCGCCTTCCAGTAAACCCGATCGTACGTGTCCAGTCCTTCGGCATGGAAAAAGTTCGATGGCAAATCCAGCGAGATGGAGTCCTGTTCGAATTCGTCGCCTGAACGGTCTTTAGTGTACACCCGCAATCCCGGTGAATCAAACGTAGGTACGGAATCGAACAGAACTTCCACCCGGCTAATGGTCAAATTCTCTTTGTCAAACGGATCGGGATCGCCATTGTTTTGCCACACAAAGGGCACCTCTTTCTCCAGAATACTTTTGTCCGCCGGAGCAATCAGATGGAAAGGATTGGGTGGATCGTTGTGGTTGTCCAAATAGAACCAGAACCAGGGACTGTAGGCGCTGGTGTCAATGTTGTCGGTGGCCACAAGCCGAAAATAAATTCCGTAGTTTTCGTACGCGGCCAATGAAAAAGCAATCGTGTCCTGAATGTCGCCACGCGCGTTGGGCATGGATTCGTTCCAGGCCAGCCTGTGTTTGAATTGTTTGCCGATCAAATGCATGGCAGACAACGTATCGCCCTTTTTGCCGGACAAACTGTCGGTGTAAACGTAAATTCCGAACAGCAGCGAATCCAGCTCGTAATCGCCGCCGTAATGAGGTGCTTTGTTAAAGGCAATTACCGGAAAAACACTGGTATCCGGCGGAGAACTTCCTCCATCGGTCATGTACCACAAATTCTGACAGGCCGTAAAAATTTGCGACCCGTACGGAGCTCCCGGAGGTGCATTGCGGTAAAAAAAGTTCTGAATCCAATCCGAAGTATCGGTATTTTGCACAGCGCGCACACGGAAAAGATAGACCAAACTATCGTGCAACGCACTGTCCGGCACGGTGTATTCCGTTGTGGCCGCCGCCAGTTGCACGGAAAGCAAACGCACTGCCCCGGCCAGATACTTTTCACTCAAAGCATCCGCTTCGGAATCGGAAGCAGACGACACCTTGCCCAAAACCTGATTGCTCACTACCGGGTCACCCGCTTGCCGCAAATTACTCCAGATTTCCACTTCGAAATAATCGGGAGAGCCGGACAACACATCCCAGTTGCCCGTGACCCGTGATTTGCTTTTCAGACGTCGAAATTGCGTGGAACCATTGATGGCCAGATTCCCCAGCCTTAACGGATTGGCCACACTCCCCGACCCGTCCAGATGCACGAACCCCCAGCGGGAGAACTCGGGAATGGTTACCGTCACCCGTCCGGTGCTGGCATCTACCCCCAGATCGGTACCAATCTCAATCCCGTCCGGGGTGTCGATCGAATACCACGTTGCGCTAAACAATCGATTGTAAGAATTGGGCGAAACCGCAAGTTGCACCTGAAAAGAAGGCACAGGTACGGGTTCGCGCGTGGCCAGCGTCACCGAATCCGCCAAAACCTGATACAGATAACGGTAATCGGTGCTGTCCTGATAGCGAAAAAAACGCACGTAAGCGGGCAAAGCATTCCCTTCAACTTCCCGGTTTGGAATAGCTTCATCCACCCATTTGCGAATGGTGTCACGAATGGCTACGGCCAGATCATTCCCGGACGGATCGGCCTTGTCGTTCAAATAAGCCTGCCCGTACAAAGGCGGCGGGTAGCCATTGGATTCGAGAATATTGTGCGCAATATTAATGTACTGCCCGTTACCGTACGCAACAATTCCGGAATTGGACCGATCGGCCAGCGAGCTCCATTCCGGGACCGTATTTTCGTTGCCGTTTTCATCGTACTGGCCGCAATATTCCACATTGCCCCGCACGGCAATCACCGTTCCGCCGTTGTTCATGTAATCCAGCAGCACATGCTTCTGATTGTCCGTCAAATAAAATACTTCGGGTAAAAACACGGCTTTAAAATTTCCGAGATCACCCAGATTAAAATCGTCTTGCAAATCGAGCAAATTGGATTTTAGCCACAACACCCGGGCACTGCGATTGATGTCTTGCAACGCCAGCAACAAGCCTTCCAGCCCACGGGTGTCGCGGATTAGCTGTGCCTGCGACATGAGCACGGCGATTTCTCCATAAGGCGCCACCGAGTTCAACAAATCACTATTATTTTGAGCCAGATAAAACACCGGGTAGGTACGGTCGGAAGGGTACTTTAACTGCGGCAGTCCCCCGCTGGCATAAAGCTGAGCGGCCAGCGCCATTTCGGCCTGAGATTCAATTTCGACACCGTACCCCGTATTTGGGTCGCCGTCGTCCAGGTCTTCCAGTGTTGGGCTGGACCAGCAAATAAAACGCTTCCCGAATGCTTCGGCAATTTGCGCTTTAACCGTGACGCTGCCGGTGAGCGGGAAATAATTTCCCCAACTAAAAAATTCACCAATGTAATAGTCGCTGGCAAAATACACATGACCGTCTTTTGTGCCGAAAGCCGATCGCGAGTTTAGGGCCAAAGTGTAATCTTTGCCCAGAGATTGGGCAAACGTCTGGCAGCTATCTTTAATAGTTTGCCAGGCCTGCAAGGCACGCAGCGCTTTAAACGTTTTCCAATGGGCAATTAGCTCCTTAACTTCTGTGGGATCATTGTCCGTCTCGAAAACATTACCGTCGTTTTTGCCTTTGCTCAGCAAATATTCGGCAAACGTACTGCTGTTGTAATCCCAATCGTAGGTGTTAATACCGCGATCGATGACGTATTGTTTGAACGCTTCCAGATCGTCTTCGTCAAACGAACCGTAGGGAGGCCAGGCTCCGTCATGCTGCGAGCCGTCTGCACCCGCTTCGATGGCCCGCTTGATGCAGGAAATAACGTAATTGCGCCAGGCCGGACGTGTGATGCTTTTCTTATCGGTTTCCACGTGGCCTTCCAGAGAAACATAGCAACCGAATAACGTATCGCTAATGCCCTGTCCGTCGTTTACGATATCTTGCGAGGTCACGCCTTCCAATCGGGTGGCATCCAGATTGATCCAGTTCTTCTTTCCCGCGGCGTGAATTTCATCAATAAATGGAATGGCTTTGGCCACGTCCGATTTCAGGTAAAAAGTCAATTCGCCGTGATCACCGGCATGGGCTTGCACGTCTGTCATGACGGGTGCGCCGATACCGGCATAAATGGTCCCTGCCCAGTGAACATCTTGCAGCCAGGTGGCATTAGGGAACAAATCAGGGCCTTGTGCCGCTAATTTGCCCCAAATAAGTAAAAAAATTCCCGCAAAAAAAATTTGTTTTCGCATAATTTCCCCCTTTCGTTCAGAAAGGATTTAAATTGCCAGATTTGCTGCTATTATTATTGTTCGACGAATTAGGGGAAAGATGAAAAAAACGGGAAAGTCGGTCAAAATTCGGTGGTTAAAATGCAAGAAAGGCACAGATTAGTTTATTATGCCCATTGATCCTCACACAAGAAGCCGTTTGTTAATGAGTGTGCCCTGCCTTCATATTTACTTTATTTCCACATCCGTCCTAAACGTTGATTTATCAAGGGCAGTATTTAAAATTATTTAGGACAGCTGTGAAATCCGAATTATTTTGGACAGCAATATTCTTGAACACAAAAGAGCCAGTAGACGGCTGCCCTTGATTAAATCGGCAGCCGCCCTTTCATACTTTACATTATCTCAGTAAAATCATTTTTCGCACCTGGGAGAAGCCATGGCTCGTTTCCAGACGGTACAAATACACGCCACTTGATAGTCCTTTTGCATTGAAGGTTATTTGATATTGACCGACACCTTGCTGCCGATTGATTAATTCTTTGACTACTTTCCCTACTACATCGTAAACAACCAAGCGGACATGAGCAGGCGTTGAGAGCCGATATCGAATTACAGTGGCAGGATTGAATGGGTTCGGAAAGTTTTGATACAGCTGAAAATTTTCCGGAATATTATTAATCTGCTCTTCAATAGTTACGGCCATCGGAGCATATTTTAAAATATAGACACCATCATTTTCATCCGCTACAAAAATGATACTATCGCGGACAAAAACATCACGGGCATATCCCCCAGTCTGGAAATATCCGGCTAAAGCGGGTTGCGTGGGATCGCTAATGTGGACGACATGGAGCCCTTCGCTTCCGTCGGCTAAATAGAGCAAGGTGTCTTGCGCAAAAACGCCATAGGTAAAGGAATAATCCGAAGGGCGAAAATAACTCATTTCGGTAACGGCTGAAAGATTGGTGATGTCAAGAATTCTGACTCCACTCTGCTTTCCGGCCACAAAGGCATAGGGCGGGGTAACAAACAGATCCATCCCATTCACCGGGACATTACTGGCGCCGACTCTGCTTACGGAGGATAAATCTGAAATATCGTAAACTTCAAATCCGTTTAAATAGTCGGATACATAGGCATACGTTCCGCGAACTACAATATTCGTGGCTCTGTAGCCGGTATTGAAATGGGACAGATATTGGGGATTCGTCAGATCAGCAATGGAGTAGATTTGAATTCCATTTTCACCATTGGCAATAAATACCGTATCGTTTTTTACGTAAACGCCCGATGCGTCTCCGCTTTCGAATTCAACGGAACTTATCAATTGGGGTGTTGATGGGTTCGAAACATTAAAGATCAGTAGTCCCGCATTTCCAGCGGCCACGAAGGCGAGCGTATCCATCACAAACACATTTTTTGCATATCCATCTTCAAAAAGGTATTCTCCCGCTAAGACCGGATTTTGGTAGTCAGAAGCATCTAAAATTTTTAAACCATTGAATCCATCGGCAACATAAATAAAAGGATCATTAACCGCAATGCCTCGGGCATTGCCAGCGGTTGGAATTTGACTTTGTATGGTGCTTTGGCCTACATCGACGCTTACAATTTTTACACCACCGCTCCCATCAGCTACGAAAATATTGGTATTACACCGGGAAATGGCCTCTGCCGTTCCGTTATCATCGAATGGTACTACTTCGGGGTAGGCTTTTTCCGTTAGATCAATAATTTCCAGGCCCGTTCCGCCGATGGCAACACAGGCTAATGTATCAAAAACAACGACATCGTATGCCAAATCGTGCGTGCTAAATGTAGTTATTTTTTGTGGCGCCGCGGCATTCGCCACGTCAACGACCACCAGGCCCTTATGATAGTCGGCAACGTAGGCCTTATTATCCTGAACGGCAATGCCATAGGCAGAACCGCTCGTATTGTATTTTCCCAGACTGGTTAAATTCTGCGGGTTGCTGACATCAATTATTTCAAATCCCTGATCATATTCGGCGCAATAGAGTCTCAAATTGTGTTTGTCGCCAAAAAGATCTTTCCCATAACCATACGTTTCAAGATGGGAGAGCTGTTTTGGATTTGTCATATCGGAAAGGTCATAGGCATACAATCCGCTTTTATCCGTTAACACAAATACAATCGGTTGATTGACATAGGCATCGCTCACATCGATGGCCGTCACTTCGTCATCAAAAACAATGTAGTTCTCGATGAATGGTTGCGAAGGAGATGAGATATTCACAATTTCCAGTCCAAAATTTCCGGAGGCCACGTAAGCGTAATTTCCTAAAACATAAATATCGTTTATGGTCCCGTGCAAGGTAACGCTCCCAATTTTAGCAGGATTGCTTATATCAGCCGTTGAATAGATTTCGAAAATTCCACCATTACCTAAATAGACATATCCCGGCATGTTGAAAACAGCTTTCGCACTCCCGGATGCCCATCTGCCTATCAATTCGATATTTTGTGCCGGATATGAATTTTGTGCTCTGACGCTGAAAAAGGTAGAAATAGAAATAATGAGAAGGATTAGCGTTTTCATCTTTCTACTCCTCTTAAGTTATCAAGATTTTTTAAAAAAAATTAGTAAAGTCTTCAATTATCCAATTATTTTTCAGTGTGTAATAGATAATTGTAAGTACTCTCTTTAACTGGGCCTGAAATTCATCTTTTAGACGCACACATCCGGCAATAGACTCTTACTTAAAAACAAAGTTTAAAAGCTCCACATCCTTCTTATCCGTTTTCTTTACCGAGTCCTTAATTACCCGAAATTGTGAAGGCATAACAATGTGAACTTCCTTTGGCAAATGAGCTGGCTGCTTCATAAAATCTCGCGCATTCCCGGTCACGCTTCCACAACGACCATATCTTCTTTCAATAAACTCTTCTTAAATTCATCCAGGCGCTTCAGCGAAAATTCATCAAAAAAACACTTCCCCGCCCTGACCAAGGCGAGCTATAAAAAACGATTCTTAGGTAAATCAACTCCAAAATAAAACATCGTTTTGTTCCTTATTTTTTGGTAAATTCATCGGAGTAGAAACCTTGCCAGCTGTCCACCGATCTCCTATTCAGGGCCTCTTTTGCCCTGGCAGGACGCTCCGGTTATAGACCTAACCTGTCTTCTTTACAGAGTCAATTATGCTTTTTTAAATTATTCGGCCTGCTCCGCAGATAGTTTAACAAAACTGCGGAATTGAACAACGGGTATTTTTTCACACCGTCTTCTTTTTAAATAAGGTGGGCTCTGCTTCCCAATAGGTTCCTTTGATTGATTAACCGGGACTTTCCTGCGTACAAGGTTCCATCTTCTTGGCTTTTCCCGGAAAGAGTTGGCTACCCATTGATACATCGGCAACAAAGGCTAATAAGGGGTGATGGGAAGGTCGCTCGGACTTTTGGTGTTGTAGCCCTTAACGGCTCCCTCCCTTTCTACTATTTACACAAAATCTGTTACACTACCTTCTTACTTGACTTTTAACATAACAGTTGATTGTAATAACTTGTTGAATCCACAGAAGAAGCTAATAGATTCAAATTCCATAACAAAGCAATAATTTCACATAAAAAAATAACTTTCTTCATAATGATAGCTTCTTAATATAATTAAGGGAATAACCAATATTTATCAATCGCCTTTAATGTATCTTCCGGCCAATGAAAAATGGCCAAACTATCAGCAATAGTTAATATTGTATCACGCTTCATAACATAAACTATCCAATTAGTAGCCATCGGATTACCAGGATATGGTTTATGTTTACAAAAAAGAACCGCCATTTGGCGTTCACATCCTACATAAACGGAATCAACTTTAATGGAAAAACCATGAGTATATTCTCGTTTCACGAAAGTATGTCGTATTAAATTTGTGTAATCGCCTTTTGGAAAATAAGTGGCTGCCCACATCTCAACCCCTAATATTGTCGAATCCTTTAACTGAAAATGTTCCGTTAGCAAATCCTCTATCTTGTAATCTAACGTTATAAATTCTTCTTCGGGTTTATCCGGTTCTACCGAATTTTGACAGGCA
>CAYXUS010000003.1:0-8639 GCA_964468415.1 uncultured Caldithrix sp. | reverse complement strand
AAATGTATGATATAGCCCGCATCGTGTATAAATATTGGTTACGACAAAGTAATGTCCTTCTTGTAATCGGGGGTAAAGCAAATAATACAAATATTTTTGTAACCTTTAAAGCCATTTTTGATGCTTTGCGCGATCATATTTCTGTGGAAGGAAAACCGGATATCTATGTAGTTGTCGGACGCGGCGGCCCTCAGCTAATCAGAGGTATGGCCTACGCCCGGGATATTTTAAACAGTTTAGAAATACCTTATAAATTCTTTGGATACGACAGTTCGATGGTCGAAGTTGTTCAATATGCCGTGGATATTGACAACTGGTTCATTAAAAACAAAAATGTGACGGATTTTAAAATTTTAGCATAGAGGTCCTAAATGCAAAAAACAGCGCCATTTGATTTTTATGTTGGTATTCATAGTCTGGAAGAAATTGCACCAAAGAGTGCGCGCGTTTGCGTCATGAATATTCTGGGTAACGAAAGCCAGAACGTTACTCCGGTTTCCCACCAATTTAGCGGCGGCAATGTGGTGGCGGGTATCCAATATGGCCGCAAGGGGAAATTAGAGACGGCTATCGGCGATATTCCCGTTTACAGTCGCCTTGCCGAAGCCGTTCGAAAACATCGCTTTGACACCGGTGTCATTTATTTACCACCCGCAGCGGTTTTTCACGCCGTAGCCGAACTTTGCCATTACAATAAAGAATTAAAAAAGATCATCATCATTACGGAAAAAGTTAGCGTAAAAGATCAACGCTTAATCCGGGCGGTTGCTCAGACCAATCACATCGATGTCATTGGTGCCAATTGTCTCGGTGTGGCCGATTCGTGGAATCACGTGCGGATAGGGGGAGCTCTTGGAGGAGACAATCCGGAAGAGACACTGAAAAAAGGGTCTATTTCCATTCACAGTAATTCGGGAAACTTCAGCACAACCATTGCCGAATACTTAAAGACAGCCGGCTTCGGCACGGCTACGGTCGTTAGCTCGGGCAAAGACGTCATTATTCAGTATGCCGTACCCGAGTTTCTTTACGCGGCGCAGAACGATCCGCGCACAAAAGCCGTTGTTTTGTACGTAGAACCGGGCGGTTATTACGAACAACAAGCGTTGGAAATGATCGAAAACGGCGTGTTTGAATTTAATAAGCCAATGGTGGTCTGCGTAACTGGCCGTTGGAAATCCAATTTAACCAGGGCCTGCGGACATGCAGGTGCCCTTGCAGGTGAGGGAGATGATGCCATTTCCAAAGAACGCATCTTTGACAATTATTTTGGTGTTTCTGTATTTGACCCCGACAAACCAAGTAATGTGAGTGAACGAGGCGTACGCGTTGCTTCTATCCAGCATATTCCGCTGGCCATGAAGGCGATTTTTGAGAAATTGAATTTATCCCCGGATTTTGAGCCGGAAGGAAACTTAGGATTAAAACCGTGGTTTGGAAATGATTTTGGCCTTAATTTACCGCTGGAACTTAGAATACCCATCCAAAAAGCAATCCCACCTTATGATAAAGAAATTGAAGAAGTGAACAAGCAATTGGGTGCCACTTTCTTGCGACAAAATATGCGCAATGCCTCCGGAGCTTCAAGAATTGATCCGCAGACACTCGTAGCGGAACTCCATGGCCAACCGATCGTGGAATTGACCCACTATCCGATAGAATCCAATATGATTTTTGCGCTTACCAAGACGCATCCGGCAAAGCCGGATTTAAAATTGGTTAATATTCTTCTCAATTATCTTGCTGCTTCAGATTCCGCTTTATTTGATGTCGTGGCCCTGGCCAGAAAAAACGGTGCCACCCCAAACCAGGCTCTGATTAGCGCTGTTGCTTTGATGGGCGATGTGCCTGAATATGCAACCGTTAAGCAATACGTCTCCGCTTTTATTGATTTATTTGCCGAATTGGGCATGCGCGATATTTATGCTGATTTCGATTTTGAGAAGGCAAAAGCATTGGCTCAAAAACTTTTTAAAGAAGAAAAATCGCAAAAAACGGAATTTTCCGAATATCTTGCGCAACGCATCAAGGAATCGGCAAATATCAGTAGCATCCTGCGCTTTGCCGTACAATATCTGAACGAGGACAATTCCTTAAATGCAGATTTATTTCTGATTGCGGCTGTTATCTTCCATCTTTCTTTTCCTGCGCTTGTACTAAAGAAAATCTCACGTCAGACTGCGGAAGATATGGCTATTTACCTGACCATAGAAGCCCGGCTTATCTTTTTAATGACGCTCGACCCGAAAAAGAACAAACTTATTCAGGCCATTCGTGCCCGTAAGGATTTATCTCTGCTGGAAACTTCATTTACCGATGTAGCTTTTCATGCCCTGTTTAATAAAAAACCGGATAAGATCCAGCGCAGAGAATTTTTGGCCTTATTAGCTCTAACCTTAACAAATGGACCCGGAACAATCAGTGCAAAAGGTGCTAAAGAAAGCGTAAGTGCCCGTAATCATATTGCCACGGCCTTTGGCGGCTATCTCTCCAATACAGGCCTGGCGCACGGCGGTAGCGGCTACGAGGCAATCGAGTTCCTGCTTGAATCTTTCAAAGATCAGCCCATCACCGACCCCGGCACCCCAGGGGATGCAATCGATTTAAAGAAACTGGCCCGAAAAGTAAGCGAAGACTACGCTGCTTACAAAGAAAATGCGAAACGCCAAGGAATTACAAACTATAAACGAATTCCCTGTATTAACCACCCTGTTTTCAAAGGGAAACGAGTGAATATTGATCCCAGAGAGGATTTCATCCGCAAACAATTGGCGCAGGAAAATATCAATAACATTTTTTGGGATTTTTACCACGCGTTGGTCGAAGCGTTGTATGAAACTGGTGTTTCCCCAAATATTTATTGTGTGAATATTGATGCAGTTATTGCGGTCATTTCACTCAAACTCATGTGGATCCCCCTTATGAAGGGCCAACTCAAGCGAAAACACATGCAGGATATTGGTTTCCTGATTTTTCTCATGGGGCGGAATATTGGAATTTCGGCCGAAATTGCCGATCACCGCGACCGCGGACTGGATATGGATTGTCGAACACCTCAAAGCGAGATAAGATTCATCGCCTGAAAAGCTGCCTGTTTAGGTAGATGCAAATTTCTGCTTTAGGCAGTCATTGCTATTCAATCAAGTCGGACAATGAAAAGACGAAGTAGCGCTTTCTCCCCGAAGAGAAATGACCGGAGGAATCCCTTCCATTATTACAAAGGGATTCCTCACCCAATAAATTGGATTCGGAACAACTTAGACTGTCATTCCTTAGGCGTGGTTACTTCGTCCACCAGGTACAAAATGGACTCGAAATTCAATCCACTGTGTTCGCTTAAACCGATCTCGCAGGTACGGCTGGTGGAAAAGCCGCGTTTGCAATCCGGCGGAATTTGTTCCTTCACGGTTTTCAAACCGGTGGCATTCAGTTCGGGCACGGTAAATCCGCGATCTCCGGCAAAGCCGCAGCACGCCGTATCGGGAACAATAACTTTTTCGGCGCACAGTTCCGCCAACTGCACTAACCGATCTTCCAGAGCCATTTTCTTTGCCGAGCACACCGGATACACGGCCACCGTTTCCTGCGTTTTGTGAAATTCCAGGTATGGCACCAAATATTCAAGCGTGAACTCAATCGGTTCGTACAGTTTTAACCGTTTGTCCAATGTTTCTTTCATTGTGTACAGGCAGGGACTCATGTCCGAAAGCACGGGAATTTCGCCATTATTTGTGGCTTTGAGAAGCGCTTCTTCCAATTCTTTGGCCTTGCGCTGCCCCACTTCAAACAACCCTTTGCTGGAAAAGGCCATGCCGCAACACAAACGATTGACATTTTCCGGGTAGATCACCTCGTACCCTGCCTTTTTTAAGAGCTTGTGGGTTAAACGGGTAATGGGCTCGGCTTTCTCATCGCCGGGTAACACGCCCATAGAACGCGTGATGCACGAGGGGAAATAGACGACCTTGCGTTCTGCCGAAAGGTCGGGCTTGTGGACGGGAACGCTCTTCCCGGCCCCGGGCATGTACGGCGACCAGCGCGGCAATTTGTTAAAACTCAATTTTCGCGCGGCAGTAGCCAGTGAATACATAAGCTTTTTACCCAGAATGCGTCGCAGCAGGTCTAACACACCAAGGCCAAAACGTGCCAGTGCCGTTACGGCATCCATGTGCTCGGCAATTTTTTCAGCCAGCCAGCGCTGCCGCGGCGTAATGCTTTCGTGGCGTAATTCTTTGATTAGCTTGCCGGTGTCGATGCCCACGGGACAGGTTAAGGCACACAAGCCATCGGTGGCGCAGGTGGCATTTCCGTAATATTCGTACATCTGGGTCAGCAAAGCCAGACGATGTGGTTCCTCCCCGGTCTGGCGCAAATGGGTCATTTCGCGGTAAATAACGATGCGCTGCCGCGGCGACAGGGTTAAATCGCGGGAGACACAACTGCTTTCGCAAAAACCGCACTCAATACAGGTGTCGATTAAATCATGCGCCTTGTACATGGGTTTGATGGATTTCAGGTGCAATTGGGGATCGTCGTTAATGAGCACTCCCCGGTTCAGAATGTTTTTAGGATCGAACAACTGTTTGATTTCTTTCATCACCTGATACAAATCATCGCCCCACTCCATAGCCACGAAGGGCGCCATGTTGCGTCCCGTGCCATGTTCGGCTTTAAGGGAGCCGCCGTATTCATTGACGACCAGACGGGTCAATTCATCAATAAAATGCGCGTAACGCTCCACCTGCCCGGGCTGACTAAAATCCTGAATGAGAACGAAATGCACATTTCCGTCGAAGGCATGACCCCAGATAATGGCATCATCATATTGGTATTTGGCAAATAAGCCTTGCAAGTCGGTAATGGCCCGGGCCAAATTTTCGTAGGGTACGGCAATGTCTTCGATGACCACCGTCGTGCCTTTTTCTCTGGCCGCACAAACCGAGGTGAACAACCCTTTGCGCACATTCCAAAGAGCCGTAATCTCATTCACATTCTGCGTAAACTCGATCGGCCGTACCTTGGGCACAGGTTGTAATTTTTCGATGATTTCGGTAATCTGCTTCTGCAATGTTTCCTGATCGGCTGCACGGGTTTCCACCAAAAGCGCTGCCGCTTTCTCGTCCAGCTCTTTCAAATATGCCGGCATGAGCGGTTTATCTTCCACAGAACGTAGTGGGGCTCGATCCATCAATTCGGCTGCATTTACCGTACATTCCCGCAAATAAGGAATGGCACTACAGGCCTTGGCAATATCGGGGAAAATAATCAGACTGGTCGCCTTGTCCGCATAATCATCAATGGTGCGAAAGGTAATTTCCGAAATAAAAGCCAGCGTGCCTTCGGAACCCACCATCAAATGTTCGATAATGTCCAGCGGTTCCTCGTAATCGACCAGAGCGTTCAGACTGTATCCGGTTGTGTTTTTCAGGCGATATTTATGACGAATTTTTTCCACCCATTCGGGATGTTCGAAAATTCGCTGCCGAATGGCCATCAGTCGATCGATGAATTCTTTTTTACTGGCCAGAAAATTACGCCGACTCTCCGCATCGCGGGTGTCGAGAATCGTGCCGTCTTCGAATACCATACGCAAGCCGGCCAATGTGTGGTAGCTGTTGTTCCCTACGCCGCTGGTCATGCCACTGGCGTTATTGGCCACAATGCCGCCAACCTGCGCATGATTAATGGATGCCGGGTCGGGGCCGATTTTTTTTCCGTAGGGCTGCAAATAGCGATTGGCCTTGCCTCCCAGAACTCCGGGTTGCAAAGTAATGGTCGAAGCATCGTCACTAACGGAATAATGCCGCCACTCCGAAGTAACCAGAACCATAAGCACGGAATCGGTAATGCCCTGCCCGGAAAGACTGGTGCCCGAACCACGAATCGTGAGCGAAATATCCAGCTCGTGGCAGGCTTTAATGACCCGGCGGGCCTCGTCTTCGTTGTGCACTTTAATCACCAGTTTGGGAATAAGGCGATAAAAACTGGCATCCGTGCCAAACGCCAGAGTATTCAAATCGTCGTGTAACAAACGATCTTTGGGGATGTCGTGTTTCAAGCGTTCGTAAAGTTCTTTGTACTTTCCTGTGAGCATCGTTAACTCCGTTTAATCGACTTTTTCTACTTTAAAACCGCAAAATTGCTAAAAAATTCCGAATCATCCAAATTTAAATGGAGAGCATAAAGTGCACACCTATTTGGGGAATGAAATTACTTCGGGTTCAATGTCATCCGTATTTGCCCAGCTACCCGGACAAAAAAAACTGCGGAAATGAAAGCATTCCGTCTAATTATTTTGTAAATTATTGTCGAGATATCAGATTGCCAACCAAAGGGGATTCGTTATGGAAAATTTTATTGAGGCTATGGAGAATTTTTACAAAGAACTGGACAAAGAAATCGCCCGGGTAGAAGCGCTAAATGCCGATCGGCTGAAATGCAAGGCAGGCTGCCATGAATGCTGCATCGATAATGTAACGGTGTACGAGGCCGAGGCGCATTACATTCGGCACTACCACGCCGATCTTCTGGAAAACGAAGCCCCACATGCACCGGGTGCATGTGCTTTTCTGGATGAAAACGGTTTGTGCCGCATTTACGAGCATCGCCCTTATGTGTGTCGTACACAGGGCCTGCCCCTGCGCTGGATTGAATACGAGGCAGACGGTTCCATGCTGGAATTTCGGGATATTTGTCCGCTGAACGCCAACGGGACTCCGGTGGAGCTGCTGCCTGATGATCAGTGCTGGGACATCGGACCGTTCGAGCAGAAATTAGCCGATATTCAAATGCAATTGCGGAATGGCAATTTAAAGCGGGTGCGCCTGCGCGAGCTGTTTAAAAAATAGTGCTTCTTTCACGCCTTTTCTGCCCCATCTTTCTCCAAAGCCTGCAGCAAGGCCGGCAAAGCCTGCGAAGCCGGCTGCTGAATGAAAATATCCGTTACCTGATCGGTGTAATGCGATTTTTGCACATTGATTTCGATGATTTTGGCCCGGCGTCTTTGCTTGGCCAGCATGGGAATAACACCTGCCGGCATCATCATTCCCGATACCCCAACGACCAACAACACTTTTGCCCGGTTGGCTTCTTTTAGACCCAGTTTGTAATCCGGATCGGGCACCAGATCGCCGTAAAACAAAATATCGGGTTTCAAGAGTCCCCCGCACTCGGGACAGCGTAACGGTAACTCTTGCCCGTCAACGGCCGAGGCCGTGGTTTTTTGTCCGCACTGCAGGCACACCAAACGGTGCAACGTACCGCAAATTTCGAAAACGCGTGTACTTCCCGCCTTTTGGTGCAGCCCGTCAAAATTCAGGGTAACCACTCCGCGAATAAAACGCTGCGCTTCCATCCTGGCAAGCGCTTTATGCCCTTCATTGGGAACAGCCGCGCCGTAAAAATCATAAAAACGTTCACGCCAAAACTTCCAGGCAGCCGCCGTATTGGTCTTAAAAAATTCCAGGTCCATCATGCGAAAGTCGAATCCCGGCCATTCACTAAATAGAGGCAGGCCGCTCTCGCGCGACAGGCCGGCCCCGGTAAAGGCAATGGCGTATCTGGAATTTTTGATCATTTGCGCCGCTTGTTCAACTGCGTCATCCATCAGGCTACCCTCAAAGCGTTTTGAATTTGTACATTTTTTCCAGGCGTTCCAGCTTGTCTTTAAATTTCAGCCGTTGCCCGGTTGTGGCGTAGTCAATAATCAACCGCCCGTTTAAATGGTCAACTTCGTGCTGGATAACCCGAGCCGTTAATCCGGAAAATTCCCGTTCGATTTCTTTGCCTTCCGGCGTCCAGGCGCGTACCCAAATTTTCGTTTTACGCGGCACTTCCACCCGAATTTCCGGCAGGCTCAAACATCCCTCATCCCGACTGGCTTTGCCATCGCCATTGAGAATTTCGGGATTAATCAAAGCAAAAAAGCCGTCGCCAATATCTCCGATAACAATGCGTTCCAGAAAACCCACCTGAGGCGCGGCCAAACCAATTCCGTTATTTTTGTACATGATCTCGCGCATGCCCCGGATCAAATCATCTACGGCGCCATCAATTTCTTTGACCGGATGCGCCTCTTTGCGCAAAACCTCATCGGGATACAAAACAAGATGATAACGTGCCATTGTCATTCACCTAAATTTCCTGTTTTTTTCAGTGCATCTCTTCTTTTAATTCGATGATGTTCTCACAAAAATCCTTCACAAAATGAACCACCCGTTCACCGCGCTTTAGCCGAATTATCTCTGCTCCCTTTGCTTCGCAACGTTGCAAAACTTCCGGAAGATCTTTTACGTCAAGACAGAAATGGCTCATTCCCAGGTTAAGTTCTACTTTTTTACCGGGAACAAACACTTCGATTTTTACTCCGTCTTTTTCGAACACCAACACATCACAGGCCGTTGTCATGCCAAAAATTTGACGGGTTTCATCTTCCTTTAACGTAAAGGAATATTTTTCGTCCAATCCCATAATTGTGTGATAAAAGGTTCGGGCGGCTTCTTTCGAATTGTTCACCAAACCAATGTGATTAACGCGCATTTTTACCTCAAGAGAATTTTACGAAATCAGATTGCCCCTTTCGAGCGTGCTCTGGAATTGGAAAAGAAACGATCTTTGTCTTCCTGTGTCATCTCAAAATA
>CAYXUS010000002.1:0-12399 GCA_964468415.1 uncultured Caldithrix sp. | reverse complement strand
CCTTTCCCTTTCCCCCCTTTCATCTTTCCTCTTTCATCTTTTTCCTTCCGGTTTAAGGGAACACCGGATTCGTCGGGCGGTGATTGGTTGAATGGTTGAATAGTTGAATGGTTGAATGGTTCAACCGGGCCATTCATTTGTGCCCTGCTCCCTGCCCTTTCCCTTTCCTCTTTCATCTTTTATCTTTTATCTTTTATCTTTTTTCCTTTTTCATCTCCTCCTCCACCACTTCGGCCAGCATCTCCATAAACTCCGGCCAGTCGTTCAAAGCCTTTAGACGAACAAATTCCCCGATGCCGTTTTGCAGCGCCAAATCCCGGTAGAGCATGCCAATTTCGTACACCGTTTCGGAATTGTCAGCCACAAATCCCAGGGGATAAACAAACAATCTTTTGATGCCCTGTCGGGCCAATTGCACAATTTTCTCATCCGTAGCAGGTTGCAGCCATTTGACCGGCCCGATTTTACTTTGAAACGACAAATGCAGACGCACCTGCGACGGAAGCTGTTCACGCAGTTTGGCCACGGCAAAACGCACCTCGCCAAGATACGGGTCGCCTTTGGCATGCTGCCGGTGGGGAATGCTGTGCGCACTGAGCAACAAATCGATCGGCTGTCCTTCCGTCAGAACATCGGCAAGCTGCGCCGTGATGTGTGTGGCCATGGCCCGAATGAACCGGGCACGATGCCCGTAACGATCCACGTAGCGAATGAAGTCCGGAGGAAGTGCCAACCTCTTTTGCAAACGCCGCAGCTCGCTGGCAATGGAGCCGGAGGTGGATGTGGCAAAGAAGGGATACATGCTCAGCACCAACACATAATCGTACCCCTCGTTGCGGATGGCCGTGAGCACACTTTGCAACGAAGGATTCCCGTAGCGATTGGCCGGGAAAACGCGAAACTCCGTCCCCTCGCCACGACGCTGATTCAACAGGGTTTGCAGGTTTTGCGCCTGACGCTCCATGATTCCGTGCAGCGGTGTTTTGCCGCCCAGACGCCGGTAAATTTCCGTGCTCTCCTCCTTGCGTTTGCGGGCAATGGCGCGCGCCAGCCGCCGACGGATAAGGCCCGGCATGGGCACATCAATAATGTGCGGATCGCTAAAAATCTGGAAAAGAAACGGCTCCACCGCTTCCAGCGAATCGGGGCCACCCATATTGGCCAGTAAAACGGCAATCTTCATTAACTTCCTTTTTACTTACGTTGATCGGCATTCGGGAATCGCGGAATTGCGTATTTTCGAATCGTACATTCGTGCGTTGCAACGCCGCCTTAAACCGTGCGCGAAAACTGCGGTTTTTTGTCCGTTTTGCGCTCCAGATAAGCATCGAACTGCATGGCAATGTTGCGAATAAGCAAGCGACCGGCCGTGGTGACCTTGAGCTCGTCCGGTTGCAGAAAAATCAGTCCGTCGTCCTGAAATGGCTGCAATTTGCGCAACGCTTCGGCAAAATACGCATCGAAATCGATTCCGTATTTCTCTTCGATCTTCTCTTTTTTCAGGCGAAAGTTACACATCAGTTCGGTAATCACCTCGCGCCGCAAAATGTCGTCCTTGTTCAGAATCACGCCGCGGAACACAGGCAGCTCGCCCCGATCGATGCGTTCGTAGTAATCGTTCAGTTTTTTGACGTTTTGTACGTACATGTCAGACAGCATGCTGATGCTGGTAATGCCGAAGGCCAGCACGTTCAATCCGGCATGGGTGGAATAGCCCTGAAAATTGCGGTACAAAGTTCCCTGATTCATGGCAATGGTCAGTTCGTCATCGGGCTTGGCAAAATGATCCATGCCAATGTACACGTAGCGCGATTCGGTCAGTTTTTCGATGGTCAATTTCAAGATTTCCAGTTTTTGTTCCGGTCGCGGCAACCATTCCGCCTTAATCAGCCGCTGGTGTTTGAAGATTTGCGGCAGATGGGCGTAATTGAATACGGCCAGACGATCGGGATCGATGTCCAGCACTTTGTCCAGCGTTTCGTCAAACGATTCCACGGTCTGGAAAGGCAGGCCGTACATCAAATCGATATTCACGCTGTGGAAACCCAACTCGCGCGCCCAGTCCACGGTTTGGCGGGTAATGCTTTCGGGCTGGATGCGGTTTACCGCTTTTTGGATTTTGGGATTGAAATCCTGCACGCCCATACTGCAGCGGTTAAAGCCCACGTCGCGCAGGGCCTGCATGTGTTCTTTGGTCAGTTCCCGCGGATCGATTTCCACGCTCAGTTCGGCGTCGTCGGCAAAGCCGAACAAATCGCGAATGGCAAAACCCAGTCGGCGAATTTCGTCCGGTTTAAGATGCGTTGGCGTCCCGCCGCCCCAGTGCAGTTGCTTGATTTTGCGGGCGGGATTAATGTGCGGACGCATCAGTTCCATCTCTTTAATCAAATAGCCCAAATAATGGGCAATTTTTTCCCGATTGCGCGTGACCATCATGTTGCAGCCGCAAAAGTAGCACAAGGTGTCGCAAAAGGGAATGTGAAAGTAAAACGACAGTCCTTCGTCGCCTTTCTCCCGATCATCGCGACGGATGTGCTCCAGAAAATCCGCCGCGCCCACGCCTTCGTGAAAATAGGGCGCCGTGGGATAGCTGGTGTAGCGCGGCCCGGGCTGATCGTATTTTTTGAGCAGCTCGATGTCCACATCTATTTTTGTTTTTAAAGAAGTCATGGCTGTACTCCGTTACTTTTTGTTTTGGCGGAATTGCGTGCTTTGTCGGCGCACTTCTTCCACCAGAAATTGCACGTTTTCCAAAGGGATGTCGGGCAAGATCCCGTGTCCCAGATTAAAGATGTGTCCCGAACGGGAGCCAAAAACGGACAACACGCGCTCTACTTCGCGGCGAATGATGGCCCGGTCGCCATAGAGCACGGTGGGATCCAGATTACCCTGCAAGGCAAACTCGTCGGCAAACAATTTGAAAGCCTGTTGGAAATCGGTACTCCAATCCACGCCCAAAACCTGCGCCGGACTATTGGCCAATTGCACCAGATGGTCCATGCCGCCCATGCTAAACACGATTACCGGGGTTTGCAGGGCTTGCAGTTCGGCCGCGATCTGATTCAAATACCGCGCGGAAAATTCTTCGAACAGATGCACGGGCAAAATACTCCCCCAGGTGTCGAAAATTTGCACCACCTGTGCTCCGGCTTCGATCTGCATCTTCAGGTAATCCGTGACGGCTGCGGTTAACGTTTGCAGCAGGCGATGCAGTAATTCGGGCCGGGTGTACAGCATGGATTTGATGTGCTTGAAGTGGCGCGTTGGTTTGCCTTCGATCATGTACGCGGCCAAAGTAAACGGCGAACCACTAAAGCCGATTAGCGCCGTTTTGCCTTCCGTTTCCTGACGAATCAGGCGCACGGCCTGGGCCACGAAAGCGAGTTTTTCCGTCAACCCTGCGGTACTGAGGGTCTCAATTTCCTTTTCCGTGCGCACCGCCGGTGAAAGTTTGGGGCCGTGATCCTCGAGAAACGCCAGATTTTGTCCCAGCGCCTCGGGAATGACCAGAATATCCGAAAACAGAATGGCGGCATCGAAGCCGAAGCGGCGTACCGGCTGAAGGGTAACCTCGGCCGCTAATTCCGGCGTTTTGCACACGGTTAAAAAGTCGTATTTTTCGCGCAGGGCACGGTATTCGGGCAAATAGCGCCCGGCCTGACGCATGATCCAGATGGGCGTGCGCTCCACCGGCTCTTTGCGGATGGCGCGCAGAAGTAGTAATTCGTTAGAAGTCATGTATTGTCCTTTTTTTAAGTTAAGGGTTGGGAGTGAAGGGTTATGGGTTAAGGGTTAAGAGTTAAGAGTTAAGAGTTAAGGGTTGAGGGGTAAGGGTGAGGGTGAAACAGTTGAATGGTTGAATAGGGATATTCCGCACCCTTCCCTAATTTTAAGGAAGGAGCAGGGGACGATTACCCAACATCCCGTCTCCCGAATGCACACCAACCATTCAACTACTCAGCCAATCCTCCATTCCAAATAACAACTATCACCTCTTGCCCTAAACTCTTAACCATTAGCCTCTTTTGCCCTTCACTCCTTTTGTTCAAAGTACACTTCAATGGCTTCGAGTAAATGGCGACCGTCATTTACTTTGGGCACAATTTCCACGGGAAGTCCGGCCTGTGTGACGGCCCGGGCCGTGGTGGGTCCGATGGCGGCCAGGATCACACCGCTTTGTTTGAGCGCTTCGACGGCTCCTTCCCCCAGTAATTCCAGCAAAGAATGAAACGCCGAAGGGCTGAAAAAGGTCAGCACGCAAGCTGCCTGTTGCTGCAAAAGCCGCAAAAAAGCCTGCCGGTCAAAATCGGGATGCGGCAGGGTGCGGTAAAATTCCACCACATCCGCTTCGGCGCCCAAAGCACGGAGACCTTCCGGTAGTTCTTTGCGCGCAATGTGCGAAACCGGCAGTAAGAATCGCTGCCCTTGCACACCGCGATTGGCAAAGGCGGTTAGCAAACCGCGCGCGGTGAATTTTTGCGGCAGCAAATCGGGCTCGATGTGTAAATCGCGCAGGGCCCGCGCCGTTTTGCTGCCCACGGCGGCCACCTTAATTTCGGGCCATTGTTTTTTCAAAGAACGCAGCGCTTCAAAAAAATAGCGTACGGCGTTTTCGCTGCTAAACACAAGCCAATCGTAAGTTGCCAATCGGCACAGGGCCGCGTCCCGCGCTTCGGTTTTTTCCGTGGGCGCGGTGGCAATGGTCGGAAAGCACAAAGCGTTTCCGCCCTTTTCTTCGATTAAACGCACCATCTCCGCAGCCTGTTCTTTTTGGCGCGTCAGCACAACGGTTTTGCCGTGCAGCATGTCACCCCCGGAATTCCCGCAAAATCGATTCCGCACCGGCAGCCAATAGCTTTTCGGCCAGTCTCCGGCCGATGTCTTCCGCCGAGTCGGCCGGGCCGCTTTCCTGCGCTTTAAGCACCTGTTGCCCGTCCATGCTGCCCACAAAGGCCACTAATTCCAGAGAGCCGTTATCCGCCTTTCCGAAGGCGCCCATGGGAAACTGACAACCGGTATCTAACACACGCAGCACCGTCCGTTCGGCCGTTACGGCCTGCTGGGTGGGCCGGTGATTAATGGAAGACACCCATTGTGCCGTCCGCGCATCGTTGGCCCGAATCTGGATGCCAATGGCACCCTGCCCCACGGCGGGGATCATTTCCCGCGGCGAAAAAACATGATAGTGCACGTCTTCAATATTCAGGCGCAACAAGGCGGCACGAGCCATGATGATGCCGTCCAGATTTTGCTCGCGCAATTTACGCAGTCGGGTGTGAATGTTTCCCCGCAGATCGACCAAATTCAAATCGGGACGCATTTGCAGCAATTGGCAGCGGCGTCGAATGCTGCCCGTGGCCACGGTTGCCCCTTCGGGCAGTTGCTTTAGCGTTTTACCCTGCGGCGTAATCAATACGTCTTCCACCGGGCCGCGTTCGGGCACGGCCGCCAGCGTCAGTTCTTCGGGCATGGTCGAGGGCAAATCTTTCAGGCTGTGCACGGCCACATCGATGCGTCCGTCCAGCAAGGCTTGTTCGATGGTTTTGGTAAATACCCCCTGCCCGCCCATTTGCGTGAGCGAGGTCTTTTGATCGCGGTCGCCTTCGGTTTTAATGATGACGCGTTCAAGCTGCAATTCGGGGAAATGCCGTTTCAGGCTGTTTTCCACGAATTCCGTTTGCCACAAGGCCAGTGCGCTGCCGCGCGTTCCGATGCGAAGTTTCATGCTGCTTCTTTCATTTGTCTATTTCGTACAATTCGTGTAAAAATTCCAGATATTGCTCGTACAATTCCGGATTGCGAATATTTTTCTTTAGTAATTGAATGTGCTGATGCAAAATTTTGTTGACCAGACTTTCGGTCAAATAATCGATTTGCTCCATTCCCTCTGCAGGCAGACGTGAGTTCAGGCGTTTTAATTCTGCCTTGCGCAAATCGTCGAAATAGCGTTTTAGGCGATGAATAATTTGCGAAGAAGCGTGGGTGGACAGCCAATTGATGAACTCCCGCACGTGTTCCTGAATAATCTTGTTCGCGCGGGGGATTTCCTGCTTGCGCCGCTCTAAATTCAGTTGCACCACTTCGTTCAAATCATCCAGATTGTACAGGTACACGTTGTCCAGCTCGTTCAGTTCGGGATCCAGATCGCGGGGAATGGCCAGATCGATTAAAAACAAGGGATCGTAACGGCGGTGCCTGAGTTGAGGTTCCACCGTTTCGCGGGTGAGTACGTATTCTGTAGCCGAGGTGGCAGAAATGACGATATCGGTTTCGCTTAAAATGTGTTTCAGTTCGCCCAATTCGTAAGCTTCGCCTTTAAAGCGGTTGGCCAGTTCACTGGCTTTGGAGAAGGTACGATTGGCGATGAGAATGCGTCCCACGCCTTTGTCCAAAAAGTGCAAGGCGGCCAGCTCGGCCGTTTCGCCGGCGCCGATGAGCAGCACGGTTTTGTCGGCCAACGAGGTAAAAATCTTTTTGGCCAGTTCCACCCCGGCAAAACTCACCGAAACGGCTCCGTCGGAAAGGAAGGTTTCGGATCGAACGTGTTTTTGCGCCTGCAATCCGTAGCTGAACAGTTTGTTGAGCAGTGCATCGGTCACTTGTCCCTGATGGGCCAGATGGTAGGCTTCTTTGACCTGATTGGTGATTTGCGGTTCGCCGACAACTTGCGAATCGAGCCCGGCGGCTACGTCAAAAAAATGACGCACGGCTTCTTTGCCCCGAAAGATGTACGTGTAATCGTCTCTGGCAAAACAGGTGGTTTGTTTGAAGTTGTCCAGCCATTCGCGAATGTGCTGCAATTCGCTTTCGGTTAAATCACCGCTCAAATACACTTCGGTACGATTGCAGGTGGAAAGGGTTAACACGCCTTTCAGATGGAATTCGTCCAGCAATCGCCGGTGAACATCGATCTGTTCTTCCTTGCTCAGAGCGATTTTTTCTCTGATCTCGACCGGTGCCGTTTTATGTGAAAGTCCGATCAGGGTTAATGGAACATGCGTATTCATTGGTATCGATTAAATTCCGTTTTAATAAAATTTGTGAAACGATTTTATGAGTAAAAAGACCAGGGCCCCGCCAATGGAAAGTAACGTAAATCCCAATACGTTAAAGTAAGCCATTGTGCGTGATGACCATCGTTTTACCGTAGCCCCGACGTAAACGAGAACGTAGAGCACCCAAATCAAATCGGTAAAAACCACTTTGGGATCGCTGAGAAAAAAATGGCCGAACATCTGTTTGGTTTGCACGTGGCCCAGAAAAATGCCCACTCCCATCAGAATAATGCCGATAAGCACGGCGCGCTTGCTCATGTTTTCCAGATAGGTCACCGGCGGCAGTTGCTCGTAAAAGCGGTTAAATCGACGCTGCTTCATGTTTTTGTACTGGATTAAAAACATTACGGCGTAAATGGCTCCGATAGTTAAGGCCGTGTAGCCGATGATGTTTAATGAAGCGTGAATGGCAAAGGTCGGTGTGGCCAGCAAGGGATTTTTTTCGGCCTGCCAGTGGTGGTTGAAAGCGGCAATGAGCGCCGGGAAAAAGGCGAAAATCATGATGAAAAATCCCGAAGCTTTGTTATTGAAGCTGCGTTCGATGATGTAATAGACCAGCAGGATGGAAAAGGCCAGAAAGGAGATGGCGTCGTAGGTGGACGACAGGGGCATGGTTTTCAGGTAAATTTGACGCAGTACGATTTCCGCACCATGAATAAAGAGCAAAGTCAACAAAAGGTTTTTTGTCCAGCGTTCGAACTTTCGGTTTTTCCCGGTGAAAATCTGGTAATAAACGTAAATGAGTCCGAAATAAAACAGCGGTAACAAATAGCTTAAAATTTCACAGAAAACCTGCATTTAACTTCCCTTTTCTACTACGTTCGAATGGCCTAAAATAAAAAGTTTTATGCGTAAAACAAAATCCTTTATTTGCCGGACCGTTTGCCTGCTTTAGGTGCTTTGATTCATCCCATTCAGGTCACGATTGGCGTTGACTGCCCCGTTTTTTAGCGTGCCCAGGGCAAAGGCCGATTGGGAGTTACTTAACAATGTAAATTTCCGGGCTTTTAAACTTAAATGCAACCATTTGATGGAATCATCCAGTGCAGGCCAGATTCTTAATCTTTTCTTAATCTTTCCTTTGAGATTTTTTCATCTTTCGAGATTAGATTGGATCGTGTTTGGTTCACAGGATAAACGGCAATGAGAACAAACTTCGGAAGCTTAAAATTGTTTCTTGAATTGGGAGCATTTTCCTTTTTTTTGACTGCATGCGCCCCCGGGCCGCCACCACCGTTTTTCCCCGGTTTTCTGGAATTCCTTTTCGGCTGGCTGGTGGTGGTGGCTTTTTTTGTTCTTGGCATTTTTCTGTGGAATCGGTGCTACCACTCGCAGGAACGGTCGGGAAACTACTCTCTGAACGCATTGAACGAACGGCTGAAGGCACTGGAAGAACGCCTTAGAGAAATGGAGCAATCGCATCCCAAAAAGGGAAAACCATGAACGCACATGAATAACTTCACTGCCTGTTTTTTTGCCGGACGTTTGCTCCTCCGGCAATAGTACAAAGAGCGGGACTGCCTGTCGCGGGGAAGCCGTTTTCTTCTCCCCTGGTACCGGAGTGTTTTGCTTCTTAGGCGTAGTGCTATTGGGTTCAATAATAGGAGACCGGCTTTCCTGGAGAAATTGCAGCATGCAGAGGCAAACAAACGCTTGAACAGCTTTTGACAACTTAGAGAAAAATGCCGACTAAACCTATTTAGTGAGGAGGAATAATCATGCGCATTGCATTAATCCTTATTGGACTGACAATAAGCGCTAATTTCATTGCGGCTCAGGTCCCGCCCCAACAAACTACCCACGTGCCCCCGGTTTTAACTGTACCTCAGGGGGCACCCGGTGTGCCTCCTGCGCCTGCACCACAGGTTGTACCTCCGGGTCCGCCCTCTCCCCCGGGTGTTCCGGGTATTCCCGTAGCACAAACCATTCCTTTGCAAACGCTTACGGCTCAATTTGAGCAGGCCAAAGAAACCGCTTTGCAGCTAAACAAACTGCTTTTAGCGGGTAAAGTGTGGGCCATGCGTGCCCCCGGCGGCGAGCTGGAGGTGAAAGCTGGCCTAACATATCAAGGCGTGGCCGTTGCATTGCTGCGCTTCGATCCTCAGACCGGGCAGGTACTTCCGACCGGCGTGAATCCTCATGTTTACACGGGCAACACGTCGCTTACCGAGATCAAAAAAAGCTTGTCCGCTGTTGTACAAAATCTTAAAATACTTCCTGTTGCGGAATTTATGGAGCCGGAGGCATGCTGGGCTTTTCCGGTGACGTACCGGAATTTTATCGTGGCTCATGTTAAAATTTATTACGACGGTGTTCATGTGGTTCAGGATTATGGGGCAAATCAGGAAATGAGCTTTTATGGTCAATAATTTTTTTCAACGCGTGCTAAAAATTATTCGCAGAAACGGACTGTTGTTTGTCGCGTTGGCGGCGCTGGCGGTATTGGAGTCTTTAACCGGAAAACCGCTGCGCCGTTTTCCTGCTTATGTGGACTGGAACACGATTATCACGTTGGCCGGGCTCTTGTTGATTACAACGGCCATTAAGGAAAGCGGCTTTTTTTACTGGCTGGCTTACCGTATTTCCAAACGCATCGGAGACGAAAGACGTCTGGCATTGTTTTTGATTTTTGCCTCGGCTGTGCTTTCCATGTTTTTAACCAATGATATCGCTTTGTTTATTGTTGTGCCTTTAACGTTGAGTTTGCAAAAAATTTCCGGCGGGGATTACGTTAAATTTATTGTTTTCGAGGCGATTGCGGTTAATGCGGGGTCTTCTTTGACCGCTGTGGGAAATCCGCAAAATATTTATTTGTGGCACCAATGGGGCATTTCGTTTCCTTTGTTTTTCAAAGAGATGTTACCTTTGGGCTTGATTTTGGGTTTCTGGCTTTATTTGGGTGCGCGATGGGTTTTTCCTGTGCGGACGATTCATTCATCGACGGCACAGCCGCTTAAAGTGCATCGTCCTTTGTTCTGGATTTCGGCGGTTCTTTT
Source organism: uncultured Caldithrix sp. (assembly GCA_964468415.1). GTDB lineage: Bacteria > Calditrichota > Calditrichia > Calditrichales > Calditrichaceae > Caldithrix. The sequence continues at coordinate 2,348 of CAYXUS010000002.1, read as the reverse complement.
TGTCCTTTTTATCATCTCGGTTGAATTGGATTACGACGGCTATTTTTTGGCTTTGCTTTTTGTCTACTATTTGCTGATGCAGCGCGATGTGATTAAAAGGGCGGACTGGGGACTTATTCTGCTGTTCGTGGTTATTTTTGTAGATGTACATTTGCTGTACCGTCTGGAAGCGATTAATCGCTTTATGCAATCTTTGCAACTGGACAAGGCGCCTGTTGTGTTCGCTGCGGGAGCTTTACTTTCTCAGGTGATTAGCAATGTGCCGGCAACTATTCTGCTGGTGAATTATTCGGCCCAATTCAAATGGATTGCCTATGCGGTAAATGTGGGGGGCAACGGATTGCTGATTGCCTCGTTCGCCAATTTGATTGCGCTGCGCTTTGTACGGAATCATCGGAAATATTGGTATTTTCACCGCTATTCACTGTTGTATTTTTTTGTGACAGCGGCGAGTGTGTATGTTTTGTTGATATAAGACGGAGGGGAAAAACCGTTTAAACGGTTTCTCCCGTCCCGGGGCGCGCTAAAACCGTTTAAACGGTTTCGCGCGCCGTGCCGTTACCGATAGAAAGGCATATGCATGTTTTCCCATTTGGTTATACCGGACATCAAAGAGCTCATCGAGCAAAAAAACTGGAAAGAATTAAAAGCCGTCCTTTCCGATTTAGCCCCTCAGGACATCGCCGAAGTCTTCAATGCTCTGGAAGAAAAAAATCTCGTCATTGCCTTCCGCCTGATACCCAAAGACAAAGCTTCCGACGTATTTGCCGAAATCGATCCATCAATGCAAGAATTCATTCTGCGCCACATCGCCGATAAAGAAATCAAAGAACTCATTCAGGAACTGCCGCCCGACGACCGCACCGCCCTGTTCGAAGATTTACCCGGACAACTCACCCAAAAAATTCTCAACCTGCTACCTGCGGAAGAACGCATCGAAGCCCTGCAACTGTTAGGCTATCCCGAAGACAGCGTCGGCCGACTAATGACACCCGACTACATCGCCGTCAAAAAAGAATGGCCCATTGCCAAAGCCCTGCAACACATCCGTCAATACGGCAAAGACGCCGAAACCATCGACATGATCTTCGTCGTGGACACCCGGTGGAAATTGCTGGACGACATTCCCATCCGACGCTTCATCTTAGCCGAAACCGACCAGACCGTGGCCGACATCATGGACAACGAATTCGTGGCCATCAACGCCACGGAAGATCAGGAAGTAGCCTACCGCATGATCAAAAAATACAACCTTAACGTCCTGCCCGTTATCGACAACGACGGCATTCTGCTGGGCATCGTAACCGTGGACGACATGCTCGACGTTTCCGAAGAAGAAATTACCGAAGACTTCCAAAAAATTTCCGCTATCGAACCCATCGAAGAACGGTACGCTACCGTCTCAGCACCCCTGCTGTACAAAAAACGCATCGGTTGGCTAATGATCCTTTTGATTACCGATTTTCTCTCATCCAGCATCATTGCCCATTTCGAAAACGCCATTCAGGCCGTAATCGCGCTGGCCTTCTTCATTCCCGTGCTTATCGATAGCGGAGGCAATATCGCCGCCCAATCGTCCACCCTCATTATTCGCGCCCTAGCCACCGGCGAACTCTCCGTAAAAAGATGGTTCTCCGTAGTAAAAAAAGAATTGCTGGTCGGTCTCATGATCGGATTAACCCTGGGCCTTGTCCTTTACATCCGCGGATTTTTCTGGCGCGGAGGCCCCACCGTGGGAATGATCGTCGGCATGTCTATGGTAGCCATCACCGTCTGGTCAAACCTGTTAGGCAGTTTGCTGCCCATCGTATTAACCAAATTCAAACTCGATCCGGCCGTAATTAGCAGCCCCTTGCTCACGACCGTTGTCGATTCCACCGGATTGATTATCTACTTTACACTGGCCCGAATGGTATTTCATCTGCATTAAAACACAAAAGCGACCGGAAAATGCCAAGTTCTCCGGCCGCTTTTTCCAACAAAAAATCCTTCTTTTCAAGTCAAAGGCAAAACGATTCGCACCGTGGTTCCTGCCCCCTCTTCGCTTTCAATCGTCACGCTACCGCCGTGCGCTTCCGTCATCGATTTTACCAATGCCAGCCCCAGGCCCGCACCGCGACGTTCGGGCGAAGCGCTAAAGAACGGCTCGAAAACATGAGGCAGCACCTCCTTTGGAATACCGCTGCCAAAATCTCGCACCAAAAATCCCACCCCTCCCGGCAACAAACGCCAGCTAAAAACAATCGCTGTATCCGGAGACGAATGATTAAGCGCATTGGTAAACAAATTCAGCAGAATCTGCTGCAACATGTCCGGATCGGCCTGCAAGGTAATGTCCGGCCCCTCCG
>CAYXUS010000001.1:0-4984 GCA_964468415.1 uncultured Caldithrix sp. | reverse complement strand
AAAGGAGATAACCATGAAGCCATTGCTAAAATCCATTCATTTGGCCCTTTGGGGCAGTGTAATTCTTCTCATGGTGGGTTCTTCGGTTTTTGCCCGAAGCCATCGTTACCAGAATTACCATCAATCCATCAAGCCAAAAATTTCTGCCGGTGCTGCTTTTAATATTGCCTTACACAACGGACAAATCCCGCGTTCGCAGGGAGAGCATTCAACGCTCACCAAGCCGGCACAGGCCTTCGGCACACTGACGGCCCCCTATCTGGACGGACCGGCTACCGATGCCATCAATTACGAGCAAGATTCCAATTTGAACAACGGCGCCCAGGTGCCTCCCGACAATGCGGCCTGTGTTGGCCCGAACCATGTGGTTGTTGCCGTGAATACTGCCATCGAATGGTACACCAAAACCGATCGTGTGCAACAGCACAGTGAAGGCTTAAATGACTTTTTTGCCGACACCAATCCCAGTGATCTGTTTGATCCGCGCGTGGTGTACGACCCGTACGACCATCGCTACATTGTGATTGCCGACGAACAAAGCACTTCGCCTTCAAACCTTAACTACATTCATCTGGCAGTTTCCATGACGGATGATCCCAATGACGGCTGGTATTTTCAACGTATTAAAACCAAAACTACCATTAATGGCAAAGAAACCTGGCTCGATTTTCCCGGTTTGGCCGTGAGTGACGAAGCCATTTACATTACCGGAAACATGTTCGATTTTAACAATACCTACGTGGCCTCCCGCCTGTGGATTTTGGACAAAGGACTGTACAATGGCAGCGATACTTCATCCGTTGCTATTTATGACATTTCTACCGAAGCAGGGCTGAGCGATCAGGCTTTCACTTTAATGCCCTCACGCATGTATGGCCCACAGCACATTATTGATCAAGATACGGTTGGCACATTTCTGTTTAGTACCGAATGGGACGATGGGAACGGAAACGATGATTTGATTGCCGTTTTCTGGGTGACCGATCCGCTGGGCCAGGGTACCGGGCCTTTATTCAGCGTTCAATTCTTGGATCCGGGACAAATTCACAACAATGATGCCGGGCTCCCCGACGCACCCCAAAAGGACAGCAATTACAAAATCGATTTTGGCGATACGCGCGCTCAAAGTTGTTTCTGGAAAGGCGATACTCTGGTAGGTGCCTTTACGGTTAATCCGTTTGACGGAGATGACGCCGGTCAGGCCACCGTCTTCTGGTTCACGGCTCTCACAAATAATTTACCTGCCATCGCATTGGATCAGCAAGGCCTTGTAGGTGCGGAAGACATTGCCGACACGACCTTTACGGGCTTCCCTGCCGTCGCGATTAATTACAAAGGAGATATTGGCATCGGATTTTCGGCTTCTGCACCGAGTATCTATGCCGGAGCCTATTTTACCGTTCATCAAAGTACCGATGCCCCCGGTACGGTGCAGGCTTCTCAGGTGTTACACGAAGGCATGGATTACTATTTGCGCACTTTCAATCCTTTTCATGTGGGCAACCGCTGGGGCGATTACAGCTCGCTTAGCCTCGACCCGGAGAATGCGTACAATTTTTGGGTGTTCAATCAGTACGCCTGGACACGTGGCGATTACGATCCATTTTCCCAGGAAGACGGACGCTGGGCTACAGCTTTTGGCAAGATCAATCCCAGTGACACACAGGCCGGGTTAGCCGGAACAACAACACTTTCTCCTCAGGGATTCACACTGGAACAAAATTATCCTAATCCGTTTAACGCTTCCACGCGTATTCGCTACTACTTGTCCAGGTCTGCGGATGTGCAAATCAATATTTACAATGCACGGGGACAAAAGGTCGCCGAGGTATTTTCCGGCTACCAGAATGGCGGGGAACACGAACTGATTTTCGATGGGAATAATCTGGCTTCAGGAATTTACTTTTGCACGTTAAAGGCAGGCGCAAGAGAACAAAAAATAAAAATGATTTTGCTGAAATAGGCGAACTTTCAAGCCGGGGAGCCGTTGCACTTCCCGGCTTTTTTATTTGACTTTCTGACTTGTTTTTTGAACCACTCTTTAATACACCTTGGCCCGTTCTTCGCCGCGTAAAACACGCAACCCGCCCAGTGCCAGAGCCTTCATTTCTTCTTCACCCGGAAAAACAAAAACCGGTGCCAAATGCAAAACCCGTTCTTTAATCAGCCCCACAAAACGTTCGCTTTTGGCCACCCCACCGGTTAAGGCAATAGCATCCACTTTGCCAAAAAGCACCGTGCTCATGGCACCGATTTCCTTGGCCACCTGATAGGCCATCGCTTCATAAATCAGTTTGGCTTCGGCATCGTTTTCCTTGGCAATACGGTCTTCCACCACACGCAAATCGTTGGTGCCCAAATAGGCCACCATGCCCCCGTGTCCCTTGATTAATTGCTTCATTTCGGGATAGGTGTATTCGCCGGAAAAGGCGGCCTTCACCAAATCGCCCACGGGAACGCCTCCGCTGCGCTCAGGACTAAACGGGCCGTCCCCGTCCAGACCGTTGTTCACGTCAATCACCCGACCTTTGGCATGCGCACCCACGGTAATGCCACCGCCCATGTGGGCCACAATCAAATTGCACTCGCGGTACTTTTTGCCCAGCTTTTTAGCCGCTTCGCGTGCCACGGCTTTTTGGTTTAACGCATGAAAAATACTTTTGCGCGGAATAAGCGGCATGCCGGAAATACGGGCAATGTCCTGTAATTCATCCACCACGACCGGATCGACAATAAACGCCTGGCACCCCAGCAGTTTGCTGATGGCATAGGCGATAAGTCCGCCGCAGTTGGATGGGTGGTCGCCCATGATGCCCCGTTTGAGATCGGCCACCATTTGTTCGGTAACGATGTAGGTACCGCCCTCGATAGGACGTACCAGACCGCCACGTCCCACCACGGCCTTGATTTTCTCCAGCGGCACTTTCTTCTCGCGCAGCACTTGCACAATCAGCTCCATACGGTACAAATCCTGATCCGAGGCACGGTTAAAGCGGGCCAGTTCTTCGATTTTGTGCCGGATGGTTTCGGTTAATATTTCCTTTTCCCCCTCAAACAGCGAAATTTTGGTGCTGGTTGAGCCGGGATTAATGGCTAAAATCAACGGTTCTTCTTGTGTCGACATAGTAGGTTTTTCCTTTTAATTTCGTTACTTTGAACAAATGCGTTATCGCATCCGTTTCGGCTTTTCTTTAACTTTTTACTTGCTCATCCAATCGGTCCAACCGTTTTAAGGCCGCCCGGTGGTCACAATTTGTGGCCAGTTTATCTTTTTCATCCAAAGTTAATTGAAATCTGAATGAATTAGGAAACCTTTCAATATTTCTTTTTACTGCCTGATTCAGAACTTTGTTTTTGTCCCCGTACAATTCCGCCAGATCACCGTCGATCATTACCTGTTTGCCACGAATGGTGTAAATTTTGTTCTGAATTTTCGAAAGCGCTGTTATTTTATGCTCTTCTCTTATTTTTCATCTCACCAATTTTTGCGCGAGAGACCCGTGGGGTACCGGAATTCCATCACGAAAGTGATTCCTTGGTGAATTTGGAACAGGAAACTGCGCCTCGATACGCCCTTTCTCCCCTTTCGCTCGCTCAGCTAATTGCCAAAGCCGTAGCAATGGAAAGGAACTTGGCGTTTTCGGAATCGGCCCGCGAAGTTAATACCACCGGTACCGAGGCACCCAAAACCACGCCCGCAACCATGGCCTTTCCCAAAATAGTGAGGAGTTTGTAAAAAATGTTACCGGCTTCGATATTGGGTACAATGCAAATGTCGGCCCGTCCCCCCACCGGTGAATTCAAACCTTTTACCTTGTTCGCCTGAGCGGAAAGGGCGTTGTCCAGTGCCAAGGGGCCGTCAACAATCGCTTCGGCCAGTTGTCCCCGCTCTCCCATTTTGGCAATAATAGCCGCTTCGGCACTGGAGGGCATACCCGTGGCGTTCACTTTTTCTACCGCGGAAAGCATGGCTACTTTGGGACGAACGTACCCGAGGGCGTGTGCGGCCCGTATGGCATTGTTGGTAATGGCAATTTTCGTTTTCAGATCCGGTGCGATGTTCATGGCCGCATCGGACATGAACAAAAGTTTAGAATAGTTGGGACTTTCGAAAACAGCCAGATGCGAAAGCACCTCGGCGGCGCGTAGCCCGTGTTCCTTATTCAAAATGCCCTTTAAAAAATTGGCCGTACTGCACAGACCTTTCATGATGACCTGCGCTTCGCCGGAACGCACAATTTCCACGGCTTCACGAATACTTTGTTTTTCGTCTTGCACATCGACAATATCGTAATTATTGATTTCAATATGATTTTCCGCGGCAATGTGCCTGATCTCCTGACGATCCCCCACCAAAATGGCTTTGGCAAGTCCCGCGGAATGAGCCGCGTTCAAAGCCAACAGCACTTCCGCATCCTGCGCCATGGCTACGGCAATGGTGCGTTTTTCCCGCTTACCCACACGATTCACGATTTGTTTAAAATTTTTTAGTGACATAATTTCTTCCTTTGTTATTCGGATTCGCTTTTTATTTCCACGTGCCGAAACATGGTAATGCAAACGCCGCAAATCGCCAGCCCGTGATTTGGCATTCCCGGCAACGTCCGCAATTCTGTTTTTCCATGCATTCGAATTTTTCAAAATGGAATGCAAATGTTCTGTATCGGGAAATTACCCGTACAAATATAAGAAAAGCTACCGATTAGTTCCAAACGCAAAAGAAAAGTGTAAACACAATGATTGCTGATACACAACCTGACACGATTCAACCAATAATTTTAGCCTGCATCCGCCGGTGCCGAATTGGACAAAGGTTGAAAAAGTTGATTTGTTGAATCGTTGATTTGTTGATTTGTTGATTTGTTGAATTGTGCCACCACGAAGTGGTAGGCATCCCTTCGGGTTGAATGGTCTATTCGGTGCTTCTTCGATGGCCGGGATGAGTTAAGGGTGAAGGGTTAAGGGGAGACGGTGCCTCGATACG